>DATEDO010000270.1:0-3621 GCA_035281625.1 Candidatus Methylomirabilota bacterium | reverse complement strand
AATGCACCAGCGCCACTTCCAGCAGCGCCTGCTGCGCCGCCGCTTCCTGGGCGGGCACGCGCGCGCGGCAGATCAAGCCGCCGGGCCGCGCCTGTGCCGCCGCCTCCGTCATGCCCGGTAGCACGCCGAGCGCGCGCGCCTCGGCGCTGGCCTCGATCACCACACGGCCGGGCTGCGCCTCGTCGAGTATGGCCAGCGCGCGGCCGGCCAGCGCGGGCTCGGCGCGCACCACCGCGGCGGCGGCGAAGCGGGACACGAAGAGGCAGCCGATGCGCTTCACAGCCGCCATGCGATCTCCCACGCGCTCCCTCTCCGCGAGGGAGCGGGCTGGGATGAGTCCAGGGACAACGCGCGCGATCGCTCGACCTCCACCCGCGAGCCGATGCCCGCGAGTCGCGTGGGCCGCGGGGCGCCCATCCAGCGCGCGGCCCCGCGCGTGACGTTCAGCACCAGCGCGGCGGCGCTGCCCGCGAGATGCCGCGAGGCGTGAACGAGGAGGCGGGTGGGCGTGTCACGCACCGCGCGCTGGAGGCGAATCCAGGTCGCGGCGTGAAGCGCCGCGGTCTGCCGGTCCGCCAGCGGGGTCGGATCGGCGGCGAGATCCAGCACCACCCAGGCGAAGCCGCCCGAGCGCGCCAGGAGCTCCGCGGCGCGGCAGGCATGATCGAGCCGGCGCCCCGCGCGCACCCAGAACAGCGAGCGCAGCGCGGCGCCGGCGGCGGCCGCGCCGGCGGGATCGAAGGCATCCGATCCGTCGACGAGCGCCACCAGCTCGCCGGCCACGGTCGCGTGGGCGAGCAGGCTCGTGACGAGGCTGCTGCCTCCCGCGGACCGGGGGCCGACGATCTCGCTGAGCTGGCCTCGGGGAAACGCCTCCGGCAAGGAGGCGGCGCTCCCCTCGAGACCCCACCCTGGCGGGGGCAAGGACTCTCTGGCTATGGCCATTGATCGAGGCTCGGTCGTGCTGAGTGGACGTATTACACATCAGGTGTTGAGTAGAGACAATATTCAAGATACGGGGGACGAGCCGCGGGCGGGCCCAAGATATGGGGATAGCCGCGCTCTTTTCGCTTCGTGCTACGATCCGCCCCATGCGAGCCATGGCGCTGCTCATGACCATGGTCGTGGCCCTGGCCGGCCTCGCCGCGCCAGCCGCGGCGGAGTGGACCATCGACCTCTACGGCGGCGCCGCCTGGCTACCGCCGGCCGACCTGGACGTGAGCGGCTCGGACAATACCGGCGCCTCCGTCCGGGGCTCCCTCTTCGACATCCATACCGACACCGCCCTCACGGTCGGGACACGGTTTGGCTACTGGCTCGAGTCGGTGCCGTTTCTCGGCTTCGATCTGGATCTCTTCTACTTGCACGTCCCCATCCCCAAGCAGACCAGATCGGGGACCGCGCGATTGACAGGCGAGTTCCTCGACCGGCCGATCTCGGTATCCATCAACGGCACCGCCGCGATTCCCGACGCGACCCTGCCGCTCCTGGGCTTCGCGCCCGAGATCCGGCTCCGCTGGCCCCTGATGGTGGACGCCGCGTTCCCCACGGGCCGGCTGCAGCCCTATCTCAGCGCCGGGCCGGCCTGGGCGTTCAGCCTCGACAACGACGAGCTCACCGTCGAGCTCGGCGGCAAGGTCGGGGTGGGGCTCGCCTTCCATCTCGCGCGCTGGATCGCCCTCTTCGGTGAGTACCGCTACATCTTCTACCCGGGGATGGAGCTTACCGACCGGAACCTGACGTACAAGGCGGACATCAAGACGCACTCCGTGGTCCTGGGCGTGTCGTTCAGATTCTGAGCCGCGCGGCGCGCGTGGCCCGAGCCCCCTTCCGGCCAGTGCTACAGTGGGCGCATCCCGATCCATGACACCGCCCACGACACCGGACGACGCGCTTTCCGTGCTCGCGGATCGGCCGTTCTTGGCGAGCGGTCCCTTCACGGCGCGGTTCCAGGCGGCTGGCGTGGGCGACTTCGCAGGGGCCGCCCGGCATCTCCTGACCCTGCCCTACGGGCGCATCACCGAGCGCGAGAAGTTCTGGCTCGTCCTCGAGGAGGGACGGGGCACGTGCACGACCAAGCACGCGCTCCTCGCCGAGCTGGCGCGCGAGCAGGCGATCGACGTGCAGCTCATCCTCGGCATCTACGAGATGCACGAGGGGAACACGCCCGGCGTCGGGCGCGTGCTCGGCGCCCACGGTCTCGCCGGCATCCCCGAGGCCCACTGCTACCTTCGCCATCAAGGCCGGCGCCTCGACATCACCGGTGTGCCGCCGGGCGCGGCTCCCATCGAGCGCTTCCTCCACGAGGAGCCGATCACCGTCGGGCAGATCGGCGCCTACAAGATCGAGGTCCACCGGCGCTTCTTGCGTGACTGGATCGCCCGCACGGAAGCGGTGCGCGGGCGGAGCCTGGACGAGGTCTGGCGCATCCGCGAGGCCTGCATCGCGGCGCTGAGCGCGGGGGGGCCCGCGCGATGACCAAGCGCGAGCGCGTCATGGCGGCCCTGCGCGGCGACGCAGTGGACCGCGTGCCCCTGGCCTTCTGGCTCCACAACTTCGCCACCGAGAATTCCGCCAAGGGCCTGGCGGAGGAGACGCTGCGCCTCCATCACCGCTTCGACTGGGACTTTCTCAAGCCCCAATCGCGCGCCCAGTGCTTCGCGGAGATGTGGGGCCTCACCTACACGCCATCCACGGAGCCGGCACGCCCGTACACGGTCACCCGCACGCCGATCAAGGACGCGGCCGGGCTCGCTGCCCTGCGCCCCGTCGATCCCGGCACCGGCGCCCTCGGCGAGCAGCTCGAGGCGCTGCGTCGGATCCGCGCCACCGTCGGCCCCGACGTCGCCATCATCTGGACCGTCTTCTCGCCGCTCATGATCCTGCCCTTCCTGGTCGAGGGCGGCCGGGACGCGGCGCTGGCGCTCATGCGCTCGGCGCCGCGCGAGACGGCGTCGGCCTTCGACGCCATGGCGGAAACGCTCGCCGCCTACGCGGGCGCCTGCCTCGCCGCCGGCGCCGATGGGCTCTTCTATGCCACCAACATGGCCACCAAGAGCCTCGTCAGCGAGGGGGAGTGCCGGCGCTGGCAGCGACCGTATGACGTCCGGATCCTGGAGGCGGTCGCGGTGGCGCCGTTCAACCTCCTCCACGTCTGCGGCACCGGCATCCATTTCGACGAGTTCGCCGACTACCCCGTGACGGCGTTTTCCTGGGCCACCGTCCCCGGCAATCCGAGCCTCGACACCGTGCACGTGCGCACGGGCAAGGCGGTGGTGGGCGGGCTCCCCGCCAAGCCCGAGATCGCGTCGATGAAGGCGGAAGAGCTCGTGCGTCGGGCACGGCGTGCGATCGAGGAGATGAGCGGGCGCTGGCTGCTCCTCGGTCCCGACTGCTCCATCAATCCCGAGACGCCGGAGGCGCTGATGGCGATCCGTCCATGACGAGCTTCCACGTCAACGGCCGCGCGGTGCAGGTCACGGTCGATGCGGACACGCCGCTTCTCTGGGCGCTGCGCGACGAGCTGGGACTCACGGGAACGAAGTACGGCTGCGGGGCCGCGCAGTGCGGCGCCTGCACCGTGCACCTCGACGGCCAGGCCATCCGCTCCTGCGTGACGCC
>DATEDO010000269.1:0-3818 GCA_035281625.1 Candidatus Methylomirabilota bacterium | reverse complement strand
AAGCTGATCTACGAGAAGAACCGGCACGCCTGAATGGCGGACCAGGACGACCACACCTACTTCCAAGCCATCGAGGAGATCTTCGTGCGCCTGCGCGGCGATGAAGGCGGTGCGCACCAAGGGGCCGCGAGCGCGCGCGGCGGCCGCGCGCAAGGCGGCCAGGACCCGCGCCCGCTGAGAGGGGGCTGCGCGAGCGATCAGCGGACCGGGGTGCGGCCGACGTACTCCACGAAGACGCCGAACCAGCCGAAGCGACGCACGTCCTCGAATCCGGCATGCCGGAGGGCGGCCTCGATGCGCTCGCCCGGCACGCAGTGCTCCACGGTGTGCCAGCAATAGGTCATGAGCACCTGGGCCTCGCGGACGCCCGAGCGGCGGCGCGCGAGCCAGGGCACCAGCCGCTTGAGGTAGAGTCGGCCCAGCGCGATCCCGAGACGGGAGCGCGGCCGCGAGAACTCGAGGATGAGCACGGTGCGGCCGGGCTTGAGCACGCGGACGTATTCGCGGAACGTCACGTCGAGGTCGGCGACATGGCGCAGCGCATAGGCCATGCTGACGAAGTCGAAGCTGCCGCTGCGGAACGGCAGCCGCTCCGCCGACCCCTGCACCAGTCGCGCGCCCACCCCCCGCGCCTGCGCCAGCATGCCGGCGTTGGGATCGAGGCCGGTGACCCGACCGGAGGGGCCCACGAGCGCGCGGGCGGCGCGGGCCACCAATCCGGTCCCGGTCGCCACGTCCAGCGACACCATCCCCTCGGTGAGTCCGGCACGGCGCAGGGCGTGACGCCGATAGTAGTCGCCCGATCCCAGCGACACCAGGTTGTTCAGCCGGTCGTAGTGCGGGGCGACGGTGTCGAACATGGAGTCGAGGAAGCGCCGCCGCCCGGCCTCGCCCTCGTAGTAGCGGTCGAGATCGGGGTGCGGAGCGAGCGGTCCACCGGATCCACCGTTGCCTTCGGTCATCCTCGGCTCGCTCCGTCTCGGGCGGGCTCTGCTACAGTAAGCTGCCTGACGACGTATTGGACGGGTCGGGAAGGGGTGGTGCCGAAGGGGGGACTCGAACCCCCACACCCTTGCGGGCACATGACCCTGAATCATGCGCGTCTGCCAATTCCGCCACTTCGGCCCGTGAAGCCTCACTAGGATACCGGCCGAGGGAGTGAAGTCAAGGGGGCCCGATGCCGGGCGAGAAGGTCATCGCCACCAACCGCAAGGCGCGCCACGACTACGAGATCCTGGAGACCTACGAGGCCGGGCTCGTCCTCCGCGGCACCGAGGTGAAGTCGCTCCGCGAGGGCCAGGTGAACTTCAAGGACTCGTACGCCGCCATCAACGGGAACGAGGCCTGGCTGATCGGCTGCCACATCGCGCCGTACCACCACGGCACCGACGCCAATCACGACCCCGACCGGTCGCGCAAGCTCTTGCTGCACCGACGCGAGATCGCGCGCCTGCTCGGCAAGACGGCCGAGCGCGGGTTGACGCTCGTTCCCCTTCGTCTATACTTCAAGGAGGGGCGCGCGAAGCTCGAGGTCGGCCTGGCCCGAGGCAAGAAGGTCTACGACAAGCGCGCGACCATCAAAGAGCGTGAAGCAAGGCGCGAGGTGGCCAAGGAAGTCCGAGCGCGGCAGCGGGCCTGAGGGGCCGGGCCGCGAGACAAGGGGGCGACTGGTTTCGACGGGGATCAGTGAAGCGCAGGCGGCATCTCGAGGTTGCTCTCTCCTCGTAAATCCGGGGGCACAGTACTAGCTGCCGACAATCAGCTAGCCCTGGCGGCCTAACACCCGCTAGCGTCGGCCGAGCCGAGTCATCAGGGCACGGGAACCGACGTCATATTCTGGTGACTGGCTCCAAGCCGGGCCCCGAGGCGCGGAGCGAGATTTTCCGGGGCTGGCCGCTCGAGAAGCCCGCCGGTTGGCGGCGAGAGCGGCGAGAGCAGAAGAAAACCGGCTAAAGATGTAGATGCCTGCCGCCGAGGGTTTCCGGACGTGGGTTCGATGCCCACCGCCTCCACCATTCGCGAAGGCCAACCGGCCGCCCGGTTGGCCTTCGCATTTCTCCCTCGACGTTCGTCTACTGCTTCAGCTTGACGTCCACGCCCTTGCCGGCGAGCGTGAGCTTCACGCCGGTGCCGGTGCCGGTCAGCCTCATGACGACGCCGTGCTGGTTCTTCATGGTGACCGCGCCCGCCCCGCCTCCGACGGCCGCGCCGGCCTCGCCGGCGACGTAGTTCCCCGAGAAGTCGGAGAGCTTCTTGAGGTTGAACACCTCGCCGTTGGCGGTCACCTTGGCCACGCCGAGGTCGACCACGCTGAGGCCGTTCACGGTGAAGGGATAGTCCTTGCCCTGATACGTGAGCTTTCCGTCGCCCCAGCTCACGCCGACGCCCAGCGCCACCGACTTCGACTCCACCCAGACCTTGCCCGAGGGCTTGTCCTGGGCCGCCACCACCGAGGCCATCATCAGGATGCCGAACAGCGCGATCCGGGGCGCAACGACCGAGATCTTCATGGGGTGTCCTCCTCGCGGCAAGGGTCGGCCTTTCCGGCCGGCCTCGCAAGTACGACCAAAGTCCGATAGCCCTTCGGGCCTGTATCGCGCGAGGATCCGGGCGGCGTGCGTCAAGCTGGCCAACCATGGGGGCGGCTCCCAGGCGCGGCATCCCGACCCTTAGCCGCCGCGGCCTCGAGGGACTGAGATGATCCGGATCACCGAGCACGGCTTCACGAGAGCCCTGGCGATCGCGCTGGTGCTCCTCTTCCTCGTCCCCCTGCCGGTCGCCTCGCAGCAGCAGGAGGGAGGCCCCAAGCCCTTCACTCCGGAAGAGCTGGAGCAGATCGTGGCGCCCATCGCGCTCTACTCCGATGGCCTCCTCGCCCAGGTCTTCATGGCCTCGACCTATCCTGTCGAGATCGTGCAGGCCGCGCGCTTCCAGAAGGCGAACCCGAACCTGAAGGATCCGCAGCTCAGCGAGGAGCTGCAGAAGTACGACTGGGACGACAGCGTGAAGTTCATGGTCGGCATCCCGCAGGTGCTGACCATGATGGACGAGAAGCTCGACTGGCTGCAGAAGCTCGGGGACGCCTTCCTCGACCAGCGGAAGGAGACCATGGACGCGGTGCAGCGGCTGCGCGCGAAGGCGCAGGCCCAGGGCACGCTCAAGACGACCCCGGAGCAGATCGTCAAGGTGGAGCCCGCGGCGCCCACCCAGCCGCCCGCCGCGCCTCCCCCGTCGGCGGCCCAGCCGCCGGCCGCTCCCGCGCCCGCTCCGACGCAGCAGACCATCGTGATCGAGCAGGCCAATCCCCAGACGGTGTACGTCCCCACGTACAACCCGACCGTGGTGTACGGCGCCTGGCCGTACCCCGCCTATCCGCCCTACTACTACTACCCGCCGGGTTACGTCGCCGGAGCCGCCCTCACGTTCGGATTCGGGATGGCGATGGGGGCGGCCATCTGGGGCGGCTGCAACTGGGGCGGCGGCGACGTCGACATCGACGTGAACAAGAGCAACAACTTCAACAAGAACGTCAATCGCGGTGACCGCCAGCGGCCCAGCCAGGGTGGCCAAGGCGGCCGGCAGAACTTCCAGCACAATCCCGAGCATCGCAAGGGCGCCCAGTACCGTGACAAGGGGACGCAGCAGCGTTACGGCAAGGAGGGCCCCGCGGGCGCCAATGGCCGCCAGGACTTCCGCGGCCGCGATGGAGGCGCCCAGGCGCGCGATGGGTCCCGTGGCGGCGGGGGGCGCGATGGCGCGGGCCCGTCCACCGCCGACCGGAGCCGTGGCGGCGGTGACGTCGGGGGCGGCCGCGACGG
>DATEDO010000268.1:0-21199 GCA_035281625.1 Candidatus Methylomirabilota bacterium | reverse complement strand
TCGGCGGGTACCACGGCCGCTGCGGCCGCGATCGCGCCCGCGCCGGAGCAGCTGACGCTGGTCGAGACACCGCCCGCCCCACCGGCGATGGTCGGCGACGCCGAGGCGCTGGCGGAGAGCGCCCCCGCGGCGCTTGAGCCGCTCGCCGCGGAGCCCGCCACGCCAGCCACCGCAGAGGCCGTGTCGGCGGGGAGCGCGCCCCAGCCGCTCTCCGTGGCGCCCGAGGAGCCCGAGGCCGTGCCGGTGGATGCTCCCGTGACGGTGAGCACGACCGAGGCCCCGGCGCCATCCGGGCCTGTTTCGGCGTCCCCGGCAGACCTTGTCCGCGAATGTGCCCGTCTCCTTCAGGCCGGCAGCCACGGGGCCCTGCTCGGCGCGGTCGAGCCCGTGCTCAAGCCCCGCGGCCGCGGCCGCGCGCGGGCGCAGGTGTCCTACGACCGCGCGCTCTTGTGGGCGATGGTCGGGCTCGCACGCAAGGCCGGCGGCGACGAGCCGGGCGCGCGCGCCGCCTTCGATCAGGGCCTTCGCGCGCTTCCCACGGTCGACATGGCGGAGCAGGACCTGCCGCTCTTCCACATCGCGGAGACGGTGGGGGCGCAGCTCCTGGCGGGCGGCGAGGCCGCGGGCGATGCGGCGGGGTCGACCGTCTCCGGGCTGCGGCTCTCGGTGGGCCTCCTCCGCGCGGTGGCCATCGCCCAGCCCGACCAGACGGCTCCGGGGAATGGTGACGCGGCCGGGGCGGGACCCGGCGCGGACGATCTGCCTCCATGGGGCCGGGCACTGCGGGCTCACCTGGCGGTGGAGCGGGCCCGCGAGGCCCTCGCTGCCGCCGCCGCGCAGCGGCTGGGAGGCTTCATGGAGCGGGGCGATCACGCCGGCGG
The DNA here is from genome assembly GCA_035281625.1 of Candidatus Methylomirabilota bacterium. Lineage (GTDB taxonomy): Bacteria > Methylomirabilota > Methylomirabilia > Rokubacteriales > CSP1-6 > DASRWT01. The sequence goes on along the minus strand of DATEDO010000268.1, from coordinate 20,318 downwards.
TCATCGCTGGCTCCGCGAGGCGCTCGGGTGGGAAGAGCTGGCCGATCGCCGCGAGGTGGTGCAGGACGCCTACTGGAAGCCGCTGGGTGAGGAGATCACGCGGCTCGGCGCCCGGGCTCTCGAGCCCGGCGCCGAGGCCGCCGCCGCGATGGCGGCCCTCGAGCACGCGGAGGCGGTGGCGCGGGCGCTCCCTCCGGAGGCGCTCGAGTCGCCCCGCATGGAGGAGATTCGCCGCCGGCTCTGGTGGGTGCAGACCAAGCTCGCCCTGCTCACGATGGAGTCGGGGGACGCGGCCGGCGCGCTCGACCTCCTCTACCGCGCGCTGCGGCTGGCCGTCGGCGACCCCGACCGCGAGTCGGAGACGCGTCGCGTGCTGGCCGATGCCCTGGAGGCCCAAGCCGCGGGCGCCTCGGAACGAATCGACGGGCTGCTTCGGTCGGGCGCGCGCGCCGCCGCGGAGGAGGCGGGCCAGGAGCTCTGCCGCGTCATCGATCGGGGGCTCGCCGAAGGGGTGTCGCAGGAGGAGCTGGCGGGCGCACTGAGCAAGCGGCAGCACGTCATGTCCCGCATCGCCCAGGCCGACTGACCGTGACGGATCTCGGCCCCGCCCTCACCCTGGGCCAGATGCTCGACAGGGCGGCGGAGCGGTTCCCCGACCGCGAGGCCATCGTCTTCCGCCAGGAGCGCGTCACGTACCGGGAGCTCCGGCGCCGGGTCGACGACTTCGCGCGCGGGCTCCTCACGCTCGGGCTGGGCCGCGGCGACCACGTGGTCCTGTGGATGCCCAACTGTGTCGAGTGGAACGTCGCCAACCTGGGCATCGCCAAGATCGGCGCGGTCACGGTCACCTGCAACAGCCGCTACCGGGCCTTCGAGGTGGAGTACGTGCTGCGGCAGTCCGACGCCAAGGCCCTGGTCATGGTGGACCGCTTCGCCGCCGCCAAGATCGACTACCTCGGGGTCCTGGACGCGCTCGTGCCCGAGGCCCGGCAGCCGAGCGGGCTGCCGAGCGCGCGCTTCCCCGCGCTGCGCCACGTGGTGATGCGGGGGGCCGAGGTGCCGAAGGGCGCGGTGGACTTCGCGGCGGTCGAGCGCATGGGCGCGCGGGCGGGTGCGGCCGCGCTCGAGGGCATCGCCATCGGGCCCGCCGACCCCGTGGAGATGCTCTACACCTCCGGGACCACGGGCGAGCCCAAGGGCTGTCTCCTCTCGCACGGGAACATGTACTACAAGTGCCGCGTCTACGTGGACCTCCACCACTGGACCCACACCGACCGCTACCTCGTGCCCGTGCCCTACTTCCACATCTTCGGGTCCATGGGCGGCGTGGCGGCCAACTGCCTCGCCGGCTCCACCCAGGTGGTGATGGATGTCTTCGACGCCGGCGAGGCGATGCGCCTCATCCAGGCCGAGCGTGTCACCATCTTCTCCGGCGTGCCCACCATGTTCATCACCGTGCTGGGCCATCCCGCCTTCGGCCGCTTCGACCTCTCCTCGCTGCGCACGGGCTCCATCGGGGCCGCGCCGGTGCCGGTGGAGATCATGCGCAAGATCCTCGACCGCGAGGATGGCCTCGGCATGGATGCCCTGGTGGTGTACGGGCTCACCGAGGCCACCGGGGGCACCCACTGGACGCGCCCCGGCGATTCCCTGGAGAGGCGCGTGGCCACGGTGGGCGTCCGGACGCCGGAGATCGAGGACCGCATCGTGGACCCGGCGACGGGGCGCGTGCTGCCGCCTGGCGAGGAAGGGGAGGTGTGCATCAAGGGCTCCACGCTGATGCTGGGCTACTACAAGAAGCCCGAGGCCACCGCGGAGAAGATCCGCGACGGATGGCTCCACACCGGGGACATGGGCGTGCAGGACGCCGACGGCTACCTCCGCATCACCGGCCGCGTGAGCGACATGATCATCGTGGGGGGGTTCAACACGTACCCGGCGGAGATCGAGAACTTCTACCTGCGCCACCCCGGCATCCTGGACGTGTCCATCGTCGGCGTGCCGGACCCCATCATGGGCGAGGTGGTGATGGCCTTCGTCATCCCCAAGCCGGGCGTCACCTTGAGGGCCGAGGAGATCATCGCGTTCGCGAGGGACAAGATCGCCAACTTCAAGGTGCCGCGCTACGTGGAGATCGTGGACCAGTTCCCCCTCACCGGCTCGGGGAAGGTCCAGAAGTTCAAGCAGAAGGCCTACGCGGTGGAGAAGCTCGGGCTGCGACCGCCCTGAGGTGCTAATCGAGCGAGCGCCGGCGGATCTCCTCCAGCGTGGGGACGGGCACGGTCAGGAAGCTCCTCACCACCGCCGGATCGAAGTGGGAGCCCGCCGACCGCTGGATCTCCTGGCGAGCCGGCTCGAACTCGATGGCGCGCGAGTACGGCCGGTCGAACGTCATGGCGTCGAAGGCGTCCGCCACCGCGAAGATGCGCGCGCCGAGCGGGATGTCCTCGCCCTTGAGCCCCTTCGGGTAGCCGGTGCCGTCCCAGCGCTCGTGATGGTGGTAGACGATGGGCACGGCCGGGCGGAGGAAGGCGATCTGCTCGACGAGCTGGCGGCCGATCTCGGGGTGCGTGCGCATCACCTTCCACTCCGCCGGGGTGAGGGGCCCCGGCTTGAGGAGGATGGCGTCGGGGATCCCGATCTTGCCGATGTCGTGCAGCAGCACGCCGTGCTCCAGCACGCGCAGATCCGTCTCGTCGGTCATCCCGTGGGCCCGCGCGATGACCAGCGAGTAGCCGCGGACGCGGCGCGAGTGAGCCTGGGTGCCGAGGTCTCGGGTGTCGATGGCCGAGCCGAGCGCCTCGAGCGTGCTCCGGTAGGTCTCCTCCAGCGCCCCCAGGGTGGCCTCGAGATCGCGCGTGGCCTCCGCGACCCGCCGCTCCAGGAGACTCTGATACTCGCGACGCTCCATGACGAGGGTGCGATGCTCGAGGGCACGCTCGGCGGCGTTGAGCAGCTCCTCCATGTTCACGGGCTTCAGGATGAAGTCATAGGCGCCGAACTTGAGGCTCTCCACCGCGGTCTGGATGTCGCCCATGCCGGTGAGGACCAGGAAGGCGGCGTCGGGATCGAGGGCGCGCGCCTGCTTGAGGAACTCCACGCCGCTCAGCGCGGGCATCTGCACGTCGGTCACGGTCAGGGGTGGGCGCTGCGCCTCGAACGTGGCCAGGCCTTCCTTGCCGTTGGTGGCCTGGGTCACGGTGAACCCCGCGCCCTCGAAGAACTCCGAAAGCACGCGGCGGATCTGCCGGTCGTCGTCGACGATGAGGATGCGCCGCTCGGGCTGGCTCACGAGGACCCTCCCATCTGGCGCGCCGCCGGCGCCACGTCCTCGAAGACCGACACCCGATTCTTGCCGGCACGCTTGGCGGCGTAGAGGGCTTCGTCGGCGGCGCGCATGATCTCCTCGGCGGTCGGCGGCACGTCCTCGGGCAGGGAGGCGATGCCGAAGCTGGCGGTGAGGCGGCGGCCGTGGGCGAAGCGGTGCCGGGACAGGACCTGACGGATGCGGTCGGCGTAGAGCCGCGCCCCGGCCTTCGACGTCTCCACCAGGAGCACCGCGAACTCGTCGCCGCCGTAGCGGCAGATCACGTTGATGCCGCGGGAGAAGCGGGTGAGGATCTCGGCCATGTCGCGCAGGCTCGCATCGCCGGCCGCGTGACCCAGCTCGTCGTTGACGGCCTTGAAGCCGTCGAGGTCCACCAGCACCACCGACACCGCGTGGTTGAAGCGCCGGTACCGAGACACCTCCTCTTCCAACCTGATCGAGAAGAACCGGCGGTTGTAGAGGCCCGTGACCTCGTCCTTGAACGAGTACTCCTTGAGCTGCGTGCTGGACTGCTCGAGGTCATCGTAGGCGGTGGTCAGGCGGCGCGCGAACTCGTTGATCTCGTTCCCCTGCTCCTCGAGGCGCCCGAGGATGCGCGAGAAGGTGCCCATCATGGCGCTCACGTCCTCGCTGGACGACGCGGTCGCCGGGGGCTCGGTGGCCGCCGGGGCCGGCGCCGAGGCGGGCTCCGCGCTCGGGGCGGCGAGGCCGCGGGTCAGGAGAACGCCGATGCCGAGCGCGAGGAGGAGGGTGAGGGCCAGCAGGGCCTCCATCACGGACATCGCGATGCCGAGCCGGGCGGGATCGTAGAGTGGCCGCACCTTCAGCTCGACCACCATCGCGAGCGCCACGGTCACCAGGATGATGGCCCCGGCGAGGGCGAGGGCGGCCTGCGGGACGGTTCGGCTCGTGGCGGCTGGCATGAGGTCAGACGTCGAGAATACCGATTGGTCGACGAACTCCCGCGATTATTCTCCCCCGCTCGCGGGCCACAGCGCAAGCCCCGCCCCGCGGCTTGACGCTCGCGCGCGCCGTGGGGTAGGGTATGAGCACATGCCGGCCGACTCGAAAGTCGTCAATGTTGACAAGCAGATTGACTGCACCGGCCTCTTTTGCCCCATGCCGATCGTGAAGACGCGTGAGGCGCTCCGCGACATGGCGCGGGGCCAGGTGCTCGAGATGCTGTCCGACGATCCCGCCTCCGAGGCCGACATGAAGAGCTGGACGCAGCGCTCCGGAAACGAGCTGGTCTCCCTGACGCGGAACGGGGCGGTGTACCGCTTCCTGGTTCGGAAGTCGGGATAGACGGTGGAGGCCGGCGGAGAATCCCCCGGCCGCGTGTACCTCGACTACGCCGGCTTCGCGCCGGTGGATCCCCGCGTGCTCGCGGTGATGCGTCCGTTCTTCGAGGCCGGCATCGGCAATCCGTCCGCCCGCCACTCGCTGGGCGCCGAGGCCCGGGAGTCTCTGGAGGCGGCCCGTATCAAGGTGGCGCGGCTGGTGGGGGGCGCGCCGTCGGGCGTCATCTTCACGTCGGGGGCCACCGAGGCGAACAACCTGGCGGTGAAGGGCATGGCCTCGCGCGCGGGCGAGCGGCCGCGCCACGTGGTGGTCTCCTCCGTGGAGCACATCTCCATCGTCAATGCCTGCCGTGATCTCGAGAAGGCCGGCGGCGCGGTGACCTACCTTCCCGTGGATCGCGAGGGGCGCGTCGATCCGGACGCGCTCCATCGCGCGATACGACCCGACACGGCGCTCGTCAGCGTCGCCGCCGCCAACGAGGAGATCGGGACGCTGCAGCCGCTCGCCGACCTGGCGCGCGTGACGCGGGCGGCGCGGGTGCCATTCCACGTCGACGGGGTCGGGGCGATCGGGCGCGCGCCGCTGGCCGCCGAATCCCTGGGCGTGGATCTCCTGACCCTGTCCGGCAACGACATCTACGGGCCGCCGGGCACGGGCGCCCTCTGGGTGCGCAAGGGCGTGAAGCTGGCCCCGCACATCCTCGGTGGCGGGCAGGAGGGCGGCTACCGCTCGGGCACGGAGAATCTGCCGGGGCTGGTCGGCCTCGGCGTGGCCGCCGATCTCATCCGGAGCGAGGCGGCTCACGGCGAGCCCGAGCGGCTCGCGGGGCTGCGTGACCGGCTGCTCCACGGTCTGCTGGAGGCCGTGCCCGATTGCCGCGTGACGGGGCCGCTCTCACGCCGGCTGCCCCATCACGCGAGCCTGGTCCTCCGCGGGGTCAAGGCCGACGGCGTGCTGCTCGACCTGGACCTGGCCGGCATCGCGGCCTCGTCGGGCTCGGCCTGTGCCGCCCTCACCCAGACGCCCTCGCACGTGCTCCGCGCCATCGGGTGCTCGGCGGAGGAGGCGGAGGGCTCGCTCTGCTTCACGCTCGGACGCTGGAGCACGTCCACCGAGGTGGACCTGGTGCTGGACCGGCTGCCCGGTATCGTGTCCCGTCTCCGGGCGCTGTCCGTGCCCGCGCGAGCCCGCTAGCTCGACTCGCCCGATGCGCCTCGTCCTCTTCGACATCGATGGGACCATCCTGATCGCCAAGGGCGCGGGCCGCCGCGCGCTGGGCCGGGCGCTGGAGCGCGTCTACGGCACCACCGGGGCGATCGAGGCGTATGACTTCCGCGGCAAGACCGATCCGCGCATCGTGAGCGATCTCATGGGCGGAGCGGGAATCGCCGCGGAGACCATCCGCGCCGGGCTTGACGAGTGCTTCGAGTGTTATGCGCAAGGCCTGGTCGACGAGATCGGCGACGGGACCTGCGTGACCGTGCTTCCCGGCGTGGCCGAGCTGGTGCGGCGGCTCCACGCGGCGGAGGGCGTGGTGCTCGGGCTCCTCACGGGCAATATCGAGGAGGGTGCGCGCATCAAGCTCGGGCCCACTGGGCTCTGGCCCTACTTCCGCACCGGCGCCTTCGGCTCCGATGACGCGGATCGCACGCGGCTCCCCTCGCTGGCCGCGCGCCGCGCCCACGCCCTCACCGGGCATGCCTTCCCGCCGGAGGACGTGCTGGTGATCGGTGACACGCCACTGGACATCGCATGCGCCCGGGCCTTTGGCGCGGTCGCGGTGGCGGTGGCCACCGGCTTTCACCCCTACGCGGAGCTGGCGGGGGCGACGCCGGACCTGATCTTCGAGAGCTTCGCCGACGTGGAGGCGGCCGCCGCACGTCTCCTCGAGCGCGCCTAGGCAGGCGGCGCCCGGAGGTCGCGCTGCGACGGGAGGCCGGTGATCTTGATGCCGGAGTTCTTGAGCTTGTAGCGCCGGTTGATCGTGGCCAGCACCGCCGTGATGCCCTCGAGCGCCCCGGCGTTGCTGAGCGCGCCCACGTCCACCACACGCAGGCCCATCGACGCCCCCAGCTCACCCACGCGCTTCTTGGCCTCGGCGTCGCCGCCGCACACGAGGAGATCGCACTCGATGTCGTGCTCGGTGGCCGACAGCTCGTGGGCGGCGATGTGATGAAAGGCGGCGACCACCCGGGCCTCGGCGCCGAGCAACTCCTGCGCCTCCTCGGCCGACGAGCCCTGCACGGGCGGCGTGAAGAGGCGCGGGCCGCCGAAGGTCAGGGGCACCACCGTGCTCACCACGACCTTGCCTCGGCATGCCGCCCGCACCTCGGGGAGCGTGGCGGCGAGGCCAGTGGCCGGCACCGCGATGACCACGAGGTCCGCGGATGCCGCGGCCTCGCGATTGCCGAGCCCCTGAATGCGCGCCCCGGCCACGAGGCCGGACAGCTCCGCCGCCTTGGTCCGGGCCCGCTCCGCATCCCGCGAGCCGATGACGATCTCGTGCCCGGCCTGGGCCCAGCGGACCGCCAGCCCCGAGCCTTCCTTGCCCGTCCCGCCGAGAATCCCGATACGCATCGCGTCTCCTATCGAAAGAGGTCTCTGGCCGGGTCGCGCAGCAACGGCCGGCTGTCCGCCTCTGCCGCCGTCCATCGCGCCCCCCGGATGATCACGACTGGAATGCGGTCCAGCTTCCCCATGACCGGCTCCGCCGCCGAGGCGAGCTCGTCGGCCACGGCGAGGATGGTCGCCTGGAGCACATGGCCGGCGGGGTCCGTCTCGCCGAGATAGCTCACGATGGGCTCGAGGCCGGCGAGGCCCACCGCCACGTTGACGAGTCCCTCGCGCCACGGCCGCCCGAACGTATCGGCGATGATGACGGCCAGCGTGTGGCCGCTGAGCTCGGCGAGGCGCCGGCGCAGGCTCCGCGCAGAGGCGTCCGCGTCGACCGGAAGCAGGCATGCGGTGTCGGGATCGACGTTGGACTGGTCCACCCCCGCATTGGCGCAGATCCAGCCCTGATGCGTCTCCACGATGAGCACGCCCGTGGCCTGGCGCACGATGCGCCGGGTCTCGCCGAGGATCACCTCCACCAGCCGGGGATCGCGATCGATCTCCGCGGCCAGGGCCGCCGCTCGCGGAGAGGGGGAGACGTCGCCAAGGCGCACCAGGCGCCCCTCCGTCTTCGACACGATCTTCTGGCTCACCACGAGGAGATCGCCGGCGGCCAGAGGGGTGGCCTGCCGGCGGGCCGCTTCCACGATCAGGGCGGCCAGATCGGCGCCCGGCGAGATCTCGGGCAGGCCCTCGACGCCGATGACCTCGTAGCGGGGCGGCACGAACCTAGCGGGCGGCGGCGAGGCGCGCGGCGAACCCCCGCGCCAGGCCCAGACGCCCGGCGCGCGTGGTCGCCCCGCGCTCGAGCAGGAGGCGGAGATCCTCGGGCCCGTCGACGTCGTGTCCCAGCCCCGGCAGTCCGAGGACGCGCGGGGTGAGGCCGCGGGCCCGCGCGGCGTCGAGGTGATTGGCGAAGGAGGGCTCGCCGAACTTGAGGGGCATGGCGCGGGGCGGGACGAGCAGGGCGGCATTGGTGCCGAAGCCCGAGCGCGAGGGCACGAAGACGACGCCCGGCTCGCCCTCGGCCGCGGCGAGCACCGCCCGCAGCTCCGCCGCGGTCACGCAGGGCACGTCGCCCGGGACGGTGAGGAAGCCCGGGGCGCCGAGCCGGGCGGCGTCGTCCTGCGCGAAGGCCACCGCCTCGGTGTGGCCGCGATTGGCTTGCTCGGTGAGGCACGCGACCCCGCGACGCGCGGCCAGGGCCAGGACCTCCGGATCCCGGGTGACGATGCGAAGCGTGAGCCCGTCCACCGCGTGGAGGGCATCGAGCACGTCCTCCAGCATGGCGGCGGCGAGGGCACGCCGCTCGGCGGGCTCGAGCAGGGCAGCCAGGCGCTGCTTGGCGTTGCCCAGGTCCTTCACCGGCAGGGCGGCGTACACCGTCATCCGACGCACTCCAGCACCCGGCGCGCGAGCGCGGTCTCGGTGGCGCGGTCCGTCATGAGGGTCGGCGCGGGCACCGCCTTCACGCCGAGCGCGGCGATCTCCGCCGTGAGCCCGCGGTCACGCTCGTCCACGATGAGGACGTCCAGCCACGCCGCGTACGCCTGCGCGACGCCGGTCGCGGAGACGGGGAGCCTGGTCATCGCCATGAGGCGCCCGGCCGGGCCCGACACCGCCTCACCGCCGACGATGGGGCTCACCGCCACGACGCGGGCATCGGTGGCCGCGAGGGCGCGGGCGAACCCCGGGACCGCGAGGATGGGCCCGATCGACGTGATGGGGTTCGAGGGACAGACGATCACCGCGTGCGCCTCCGCGATGGCCTCGATCACGCCGGGCCCCGGCGTCGCCACGTCCGCGCCCGCGTACTCGACCGCGCGCACCTCGGTCTGCGCCTTGTCGCGCACGAAGTACTCCTGGAACGTGATCCAGCCCTCCGGCCCCAGGATGCGGGTGCGCACCGGTCGATCGGACATGGGCAGAACGCGCGCGGGGACTCCCAGCGCCGCCGCGATGCCGGCGGTCACCGCGCTGAGCGGCTCCCCCTCGCGCAGGCGCCGGGTGCGGTGCAGATGCGTGGCGAGATCCCGGTCGCCGAGCCCGAACCAGCCGGGCTCGCCGAAGCGCGGCATCTGCTCGAGGGCGTGGAAGGTCTCGTCACGGAGCCCCCAGCCCTTCCGCTCGTCGATGAGGCCGGCCAGCGTATAGCACACGGTGTCGAGGTCGGGCGAGATGTGGAGCCCCCAGAGCTCCGCGTCGTCGCCCGTGTTGCCGATGACGGTGAGCGAGCCCGGCGGTAGCAGCGGCGCCAGCCCCCGGAGGAGCTTGGCCGCGCCCGTCCCACCGGCGAGGGCGGCGACCTTCATGGGACTACCGGCGGCGGCGATGGCCGGACGCGCGGGGCGGGGGAGTGCCGTCCGGCACGCGCTCGCCGCGGCGGGCAGCCTCGGCGCGGCCCGCCATGCTCCAGATCGCGGTGCCGCCGCGCCAGCCGAAGAGACCCAGCCCGGGGCGGCCCCGCAGCGCGGCGGGGAGATCGGCCTCGGGGATGGGGATGAAGCCGGTGCGCACCCAGATGCGATCGAGGCTCTGGGGGCGCGTGTAGAGGGTGGAGATGCCCTGAGCCTCGGCGAGGCTCAGGGCGTGTTCGAGGAGCCGCAGGGCGATGTCGAAGGGCGCGTCGGGCTCGGCGGCATCGGCGGCGATCACCACGGGCCCGTACAGCATGCCCGCGCCGCCCGCGCGCTCCAGCAGAAGGGCGCCGACCAGACGGTCCGTGTCCCATGCGCCCCAGCCGGCCGAGACGGCCGACTCCGGTGGGGCCCACGCGCCGACGAACGCGAAGAGGTCCCGGGCGTCGCGTCCGGGCGCCTCGAGTGGTCGGTAGGTGAGCCCCTCCGCGGTGTTACTTCTTCCCAAGCACGGCGTCCTTCAGGCTCTTGGAGAGCCGGAACTTCACCACTCGCTTGGCGGGAATCTTGATGGGCTCGCCGGTCTGGGGATTGCGGCCCATGCGCGCCTTGCGGTTCGCCAGCACCAGCCGGCCGAAGCCTGGAACGATGAACACGTTCTTCGCTTCCTTGGTCGCGAGCGTCAGCAGGTTGTCCATCAGGTCGCTGACCTGTTTCTTGCTGAGGCTGGACTTCTGCGCGAGCTGGCCGATGATGGCGGACTTGGTCATCGACTTTGCCATGTGAGAGCGCCTCCGTTGTCTGGTTGGAAAGTGGTAGGTCGGGCCAAACAGCGCCCTAGTGTACTCAACCGGCCGATGTCTTCAAGGGGTGGATGAAACGGAACTGCGACGATGCGGTGAGGCGGCGGTAGGAGCCGAAGCGGGCCTCCGCATCGGACACCGTGTCGAGCGGGGAGGCGTCGTCGTCGGCCTCGGTGGCATACACCTTCACGATCTCGTACTCGGTGGTGCGCCGGGCGGGCACGCGTCCGGAGTCGCGGACGAGGCGGCGGAGCTCCGCGGGCGGTACGAGCTGACCGTAGCCGGCCCCGGCGGAGGTCGAGATGGACTCGTTGATGAGCGTCCCGCCGAGATCGTTGGCCCCACAAGTGAGGAGATGCTGGGAGAGCTTGGGTCCTTCCTTCACCCACGAGCACTGGATGTTGCGGAAGGTGGGGCCCAGCATCAGCCGGGCGATGGCGTGCATCTTGACCACCTCGATCCCGGTCGCGCCGGGGCGCACGCCGGGCACGAGCCCCCGCTGGTACATGGGCGCCTCGGAGTGGATGAGCGAGAGGGGCACGAACTCGGTGAAGCCGCCGGTCCGCTGCTGGATGTCGCGGAGCAGGGCCATGTGGCGCACCCAGTGCTCCGGCCGCTCGATGTGGCCGTACATGATGGTCGAGGTGGTGCGGATGCCGAGGGCGTGCGCGGAGGTGATGACCTCGATCCACTGGTCCACCGTGATGCGGCCCTTGGCGATGATGTCACGGATCTCCTGGTCGAGGATCTCAGCGGAGGTGCCGGGCAAGGTGCCGAGGCCGGCGGCGCGAAGCGTCTTCAGATAGTCGGGGATGGCCATGCCGGCGCGGGTGGCGCCGTAGAGCACCTCTTCCGGCGAGAACGCGTGCAGGTGCATCTCGGGCACCGCGGCCTTGATGGCCCGGCAGAGATCGACGTAGTAGCTGCCGTCGAGCTTGGGCGGCAGCCCCGCCTGGATGCAGACCTCGGTCGCTCCCATCTCCCACGCCTCGATGGCCCGGCGTACCACCTCGTCGAGAGGCAGGAAGTAACCCTCCTCCTCGCGATGGTCCCGGCTGAAGGCGCAGAACGTGCAGTGCTTGATGCAGACGTTGGTGAAGTTGATGTTGCGGTTCACCACGTAGGTGACGAGGTCGCCGGCCTGGCGGCGGCGCATCTCGTCGGCGACGAGGCTGAGGGCGTGGAGGTCGCGGCCCCCGGTCTCGGTGAGCCGGATGCCCTCGGCCACGGTGAGCTCCTCGCCATCGAGGGCGCGGCCGAGGATGCGCCGCACGTCCTGGGTCGCCCAGTCCAGATTGATCGTGCTCACGGTAGTCTCCAGTGTCCGATCTCGGTCTGCGGTTTCGGGTGTGTCCGATTTCGTCTTTTGAAGTATCAACATGCTTTCGCATGTTGACCGTGGTCCAGTCGGTTACGGCAATCCGTTGCGTGTGCCTGTAGAGCCTACCATTTTCGCCAGCGCTCCTGGTCTTGGCGTACGAGGCCGTCCTCGTCGACGTAGCGGGTGATCGCGTCGCGCAGGCGGGCGTCGACGAACTCCGGGCGGCGCGTGTACTCGGGATAGATGGCGAGGCGCTCGCGCAGCGCGTGGCCGGCCTGCTCGGTGGCGCGGCGCAGCTCGCGGATCAGGGGCCACGGCCGCTCGGGGTTGATGTGATCGGGGGTCAGCGGGGAGATACCGCCCCAGTCGTTGAGGCCCGCGGCGGGCAGCCGGCCGTAGGCGGCATCGGCGAGATTCGGCGGCGCCTGGATGTTCATCTCGCCGCCGAGGAGGAGGCGCGCCACCGCGATGGTCCGGACGAGATCGTCCAGGCTCGGGTCGGGCACTCCGCGCATGGGAATGGTGGGCTTGGCGCGGAAGTTCTGGACGATGACTTCCTGGATATGCCCGTGGCGCTCGTGGAGGTCGCGGATGGCGAGCAGCGCGGCCACGCGCTCGGCATGCGTCTCGCCGATGCCGATGAGGATGCCGGTGGTGAAGGGGATCTGGAGCTTGCCCGCCAGCTCGATGGTCCTGAGCCGCCGCGCCGGGACCTTGTCGGGGGCTCGGTCATGCGCCATGCCGGGGCCAAGCAGGCGCTCGGAGGCCGTCTCCAGCATGATGCCCATGCTCACGTTGACCTCGCGCAGGGCGGAGAGGTCGCGCTCGGACATGAGGCCGGGATTGGCGTGGGGCAAGAGCGAGGACTCCGCCACCACCCGCTCACACACGGCCCGGAGATAGGACATCGTCGTGCGATGCCCGAGGCGCCGGAGCGTCTCGCGGTGCTGGGCGAAGGCGGCCTCGGGCTTGTCGCCCAGCGAGAAGAGCGCCTCCTTGGCGCCGAGCCGCTCGCCGGCCTGGACGAGGGCGATCACCTCGTCGGGCGTCATGGTATGGGCGCCCGGCTGACCCGGGTCCTTCCGAAACGTGCAGTAGCCGCAGTAGTCACGGCAGAGCGTGGTGAGCGGCACGAACACCTTGGCCGAGAAGGTGATACTCCGGCCGCGCCCGCGGTCCCGGAGATCCCCGGCGGCGGCGAGCAGCTCGGGCAGGTGCTCGTCCGGTACCCCCAGCAGCGCCTCGGCCTGCCCGGCGTCGGGCGCGCGCCCCGAGGCGGCGCGGGCGAGGGCGCGGTCGAGGCCGCTCATCCGGCGAAGCTCCAGTGGCTGATGCGGCGCGGGGTGATCTTCACCATCGTGCCCGACTCGCGCGGCAGGCCCAGGTGGCAGTACTGGGGATATTTCTCGAGGAGCAGCGTGGCGCCGCGCTCGAACTCGGGGCCGCCGGTGAGGATCTCGGCGTGTCCCTGGATGATCACCCACCGCAGGCGGCTCCAGTCCTCGTCGTACTCGTCGATCACCACGCTCACCCGCGGATTGTCCTGGATGTTCCGTATCCGCCGAAGGCTCGCGGGCGCGACGCGCTTGGGCTTGGCGTCGATGGCGGAGTAGAGCGCGACGCCGTCCCACGCGTAGCAGAAGGGCACCACCGCCGGCTCGCCGGAGGCATCCGCGGTGCCCAGCCGCCCGACGCGGCTCCGGGAGATGAAGCCCGCCACGGGCTCGGGCAAGACCGGCATGACGACGCTACCGCGGGAGACGCTGGACCTTGGGCCGCACGTCGGCGGCGAAGCGGTCGAGCAGGGCGAGCGCGCCCTTGAGGTCGGGAGCGGTGAGGTCCCACACGAAGTGGGTCACGCCGAGCCGCTGATAGGTCCGGATGTCCTCGATGACCTCCGCCGCGGTCCCCCGGAACAGGGTCCGGTCCCCACCGGTGGCCTTGGCGCCTCGCGGCGTGACCTCGAGCGGGACGCGAAAGCTCATCGTGATCGTGTCGGGATCGCGCCCCGCGCGGCGCGCCCAGTCCCGCACGATCGTCACCTTGTCCGCGTACTCCTTGGGCTCGAGGAGCCCCGGCGGGCGCAGACCGATGGGGTGCCAGCCGTCCGCCACCTGTCCGGCGCGCCGGAGCGCGGCGTCGGTGTGGCCGCCGGTCCACACCGGGATCCCGCCCTTCTGGACCGGCTTGGGCAAGGCGCTGACCCGCGCCATCGAGTAGTACTGGCCCTTGAAGTCCACCGGCTCGCGGGACCACATCTCGCGCATGAGCCGGATGAACTCGTCGGTGACACGCCCGCGCTCGCGATAGGGCGGGGCGTGGAGGGCCTCGAACTCTTCCTCCATCCAGCCCACGCCGGCGCCGAGGATGATGCGGCCGCCGGAGAGAAGGTCCATGGTCGCGAGCATCTTCGCCGTGACGACGGGGTTGCGGTAGGGAATGATGAGCACGCTCGTGCCGATGCGGATCCGCTTGGTGATGGCGGCGAGGTGGGCCATCAGCGGCATCGGCTCGAGATAGCCCTCCTTCCAGTCCCCCGCCACCCGCCCGTTCGCCGCGTAGGGATATGCCGAGTCGATCTCCACCGGGATCACCACGTGGTCGGTGACGAAGACGGAGGCGTAGCGGAGGGCGTCCCCCTTCTGCGCGAGCTTGAAGAGGATATCCGGCTTGGACAGCGGCCCGCGGCCCTGCAGGGCAAAGCCGAATTGCATGGGCGCCATATTGCGCGTCCCCCCTGGGGCTGTCAAGCGAGCCGGGCATGTAAGGGTCCCCTTATAAAGGACGGCGCGCCGGCTCGGGCCGCGGAGAGCTACCGATTGGGTAAACCATTCTCTATCCCGACCTAACTGATTGATCTACAAGCGGTTACAGGAGTCGAGGGTGTCAGTCTGGTGACACATGGGTTGCCCATGCTAGGCTGGATAGGAGTAATGGAGGGTTCATGAAGCCACGCATTCTGCTGGTGGACGACGAGCCGGCGATCGCCGACTGGCTCCGTATCGTACTCGAGGGGGAGGGCTATGACGTCGGCGTGGCCGGCGACACGGTCTCCGCCATCGGCCAGATGACGGAGCGCGAGTTCTCGCTGGCCCTGGTCGATCTGGTGCTCCCCGATGGGGACGGGATGCAGCTGCTCCAGCAGCTCAAGAGCAAGGATCCCTCCATCGAGGTCATCATCATGACCGGCCACTCCTCCATCTCGAAAGCGGTGGAGGCCACGAAGCAGGGCGCGTTCTACTTCGTCGCCAAGCCCTTCGACAGCGCCGAGATGATCACCCTGGTCGCGAAGGCCCTGGAGCGGCGGCGCCTCCTCGCCGAGACGTCCGATCTCAAGCGCAAGCTCGCCGAGCAGTCCGGGCTCGGGGAGCTCCTGGGCAGCTCCCCGGCCATGCGCCGCATGTTCGATCTCCTGGAGTCGGTGGCGGGCTCGGACGCCAATGTCCTGATCGTGGGCGAGAGCGGCACCGGCAAGGAGCTGGCCGCGAACGCGCTGCACGCCAAGAGCACGCGGGCCGGCGGTCCCATGGTGAAGATCAACTGTGCCGCGCTCCCGAAGGACCTCATCGAGTCCGAGCTCTTCGGCCACGTGAAGGGCGCCTTCACGGGCGCCACCACGGACAAGCCGGGGCTCCTGGAAGAGGCCCACAAGGGGTCGGTGCTGCTGGACGAGATCACCGAGATGCCGATGGATCTCCAGGCCAAGCTCTTGCGGGTGCTGGAAGACCGGCAGGTCCGGCGCCTCGGCGGCTCGCGCACCGTGCCGGTGGACTTTCGCCTGCTCTGCTCCACCAACCGTGATCCCGAGACCGCGGTGCGCGAGGGCAAGCTGCGCCAGGATCTCTACTTCCGCATCAACACCGTGACGGTGCCCATGCCGCCGCTCCGCGAGCGCGGCTCGGACATCGCGCTCCTGGCCAAGGCCTTCCTGGAGCGCTTCCGCGAGAAGCACATGCGGCCGGTGGAGGGGATCGATCCGGAGGCCTATCGCCGTCTGCTCGCCTATCAGTGGCCGGGCAACGTGCGCGAGCTGGAGCATGCCGTCGAGCGCGCGGTGCTCGTGGCGCGCGGCAAGGAGATCGCGCTCTCCGATCTGCCCGAGCCGCTGCGCGCGGAGTCCGGCAGCGTGACCGCGTCCCAGCCGTCGTCCGGCTCGCTCGAGGAGATCGAGCGCGTCTCCATCGTGCGAGCGCTCGAGTCCACGGGCTGGAACAAGCAGGCCGCGGCCGCCGTGCTGGGCCTTCGCCGCCCGACGCTCTACTCGAAGATGCGGCGGCACGGCATCCCGCAGCGCCGAGCCTGATCGCCGCCCGCCCCCGGACAGCCTGACGTCAGCGGGTCAACGGTCCGTCCGAAGTTCCGGTCCGCAACCGCCTGGAATCGCGGTGTTCCATACTCGGCAGCCCTATTGCTTGATCAGGGGCCGAGGACGAGCGATGCGGACGATGCTGATCGTGGACGACGACGAGGCATGGCGGGGACTCTACGCGGCGGAGTTCAAGGGGCAGTTCCGGCTCGTGGAGGCCGCTGACGGTCTCGAGGCCCTCAACGCGCTGGAGCGCGCGAAGCCGGACATCATCGTGCTGGATCTTCGTCTGCCTCGCCTGAACGGTCTCGACTTTCTCCGCGCGCTCGAGCGACAGGGCGTCACGACTCCGGTGGTCGTGTGCTCCGGCCTGGTCGAGGACGGCGGGAGCTTCCCCATCCCCGGGGTGCGCACCGCCCCGAAGACTGCCGACCTCCGCGAGATCCGCGCCGCCGTCGAGCAAGCCCTCGGCCCACCGCCTGCTCCGGCTGCCTCCGCCCGTACTCGATCCGACCGGCGCTAGCGCCTAGTTGCGCGCCAGCCATGCCTGATCCCGAGGCACCGGCCTGGCCTCTGCCTAATCCGTGGGCACGGCCACGGACCCCCTTCGCCCCCGCCGTCGGCGTAACGTCTTGATTTTGAGATCCCCGGAGGCCCTCGGAGAAGCGGCACGCAAGGTGCAGTTCGCCGCCCCGGGAGGCCACCATGAAAAAGATCGAAGCGATCATCAAGCCGTTCAAGCTCGACGAGGTGAAGGAGGCCCTGACCGGGATCGGGGTCATCGGGATGACCGTGTCCGAGGTGAGGGGATTCGGCCGACAGAAGGGCCACACCGAGCTGTATCGCGGCGGTGAGTACACGGTGGATTTCCTGCCGAAGATCAAGGTCGAGGTCGTGGTGCCCGACAATCTTCTCGACAAGGTCACCGGCGTCCTCGCCAGCGCGGCCAAGACGGGCAATATCGGTGACGGCAAGATCTTCATCACGCCGGTGGACACGGCCATCCGGATCCGGACGGGCGAGCGAGACGAGAGCGCACTCTAGAGGCCACGCGCGGCCGCGAGTGATCGTGGGCCGCGATCAAGGAGGAGACGCGGTGGGCAAAGTCCAGCGAAGTGTGATGATGGCGCTGTTCGTGAGTGTGCTCGTCCTCACGGGGACGTCGGCGTGGGCGCAGGCGCCCGCCGCTCCGCCGGCGGCCGAGGCCCCGAAGGCGGACGCGGCCGCGCCGGCGGCGCCCGCCGCCCCCGCGCCGCCGAAGATCGACTCGGGCGACACCGCGTGGGTGCTCACGTCGACCGCCCTGGTGCTCCTCATGACGGCGCCCGGCCTGGCGCTCTTCTACGGCGGCATGGTCCGCCAGAAGAACGCCCTCGGCACGCTCATGCACAGCTTCATCATCCTCGCCCTCATCTCCGTGCAGTGGGTGCTGTGGGGCTATAGCCTGGCCTTCGGCCCCGACAAGGGCGGGATCATCGGCGGCCTCGAATGGGTGGGGCTCAAGGGCGTGGGGCAGACTCCCAACGCGGACTACGCGGCCACCATCCCCCATCAGGTCTTCATGCTCTTCCAGATGATGTTTGCGGTGATCACGCCCGCGCTCATCACCGGCGCCTTCGCCGAGCGGAAGAAGTTCTCCACCTTCATCGTGTTCATCCTCGCGTGGGCCACCCTGGTGTACGACCCGCTCGCCCACTGGGTGTGGGGCGTGGGCGGCTGGCTCCGCAATCTCGGCGCCCTGGACTTCGCGGGGGGCACCGTCGTGCACATCTCCTCGGGCGTGTCGGCGCTCGCCGCCGCCATCATCATCGGCAAGCGCCGGGGCTTCGGCCACCATCCCATGCCCCCGCACAACCTGCCGCTCACGGTGATGGGGGCGGGCCTTCTCTGGTTCGGCTGGTTCGGCTTCAATGCGGGCAGCGCGCTCGGCGCCAACGGCCTCGCCGGGCATGCCTTCATGACCACGAACACCGCGGCGGCGGCGGCCGCGTTGGGGTGGATGTTCACGGAGTGGGCCTCGCGCGGCAAGCCGACCGTGCTGGGCGCGGCGTCGGGCGCGGTGGCCGGGCTCGTGGCCATCACCCCCGCGGCGGGGTTCGTGACGCCCATGGCCTCCATCGTGATCGGCGCGGTGGCGGGCCTGCTCTGCTACAGCGCCTGCAACATCAAGACGAAGATCGGCTACGACGACTCGCTCGACGTGGTGGGGGTGCACGGCGTGGGCGGCACCTGGGGCGCGCTCGCGACGGGGATCTTCGCCACCAAGGCAGTGAACGAGGCGGGCGCCGACGGCCTGCTCTACGGCAACCCCAAGCAGCTCGTCGTCCAGCTGATCGCGGTGGTGGTGACGCTGGTCCTGGGCTTCATCATGACCACCGTCATCCTGAAGGTGCTCGACGGCATCATGGGCCTGCGGGTGAGCGAGGAGGACGAGCAGGCCGGACTCGACCTGTCCCAGCATTCCGAGACCGCCTACGCGCTCGGCGGAGGGAGCGAGTATTCGATGGGTGGCGGCGCGTTCGAGGAGGCGATGCGGGCCTCACAGGCCAAGGCCCGAACGGCGCACTAGCCGGGCCCTTGACGGGGCCGGGCGAAGCCTCTAGTGTCTGAGGCCGGCGGAGCCAGGATGGCTCTGCCGGCCCCCGGTTTTCGGTCCCAACGAACATCCATAAGGAGGCAGGAATGACCCCGAAGGACGTGTTGAAGATGGCGAAGGAGAAGGGAGCGAAGATCGTCGACCTTCGCTTCATCGACCTGCCCGGGCTCTGGCAGCACTTCTCCATCCCGATCTCGGAGCTGAGTGAGGGCATCTTCGAGGACGGGCTGGGCTTCGACGGCTCCTCCATCCGCGGATTCCAGACCATCGACGAGTCGGACATGCTACTCATGCCCGATCCGTCGACGGCCCAGATGGACCCGTTCACCGCGGTCCCGACCATCGTCCTCATCTGCAACGTCAAGGATCCGGTCACGGGCAAGGCCTACACGCGCGACCCGCGCTACGTGGCCCAGAAGGCCGAGGCCTACGTGAAGAAGGGCGGCCTCGCCGACACCATCTACATCGGCCCCGAGCTCGAGTTCTTCTTCTTCGACTCGATCCGCTTCGACCAGACCTACAACCACGGCTACTACTTCATCGACTCGGAAGCGGGCGCCTGGAACACCGGCAAGGAAGGCACCGCCGACCGGCCCAACCTCGGCTACAAGCCCCGCTACAAGCAGGGCTACTTCCCCGTGCCGCCCATGGACCAGTTCCAGGACATCCGATCCGACATGGTGCTGGCGCTGGAGTCGGTCGGGGTGCGCGTCGAGGTGCACCACCACGAGGTGGCGACGGGCGGGCAGACCGAGGTCGACATGCGGTACGACACGTTGACGAAGATGGCGGACAAGGTGTGCTGGTACAAGTACTGCGCGAAGAACACCGCCAAGAAGTGGGGCAAGACCGCGACGTTCATGCCCAAGCCCCTCTTCCAGGACAACGGCTCCGGCATGCACACGCACCAGTCGCTGTGGAAGAACGGGAAGAACCTCTTCTACGAGCGGGGCGGGTACGCGGACATCTCCAAGACCTGTCTCTACTACATCGGCGGTATCCTGAAGCACGCCCCCGCGCTGCTCGCGTTCATCGCGCCGTCGACGAACAGCTACAAGCGCCTGGTGCCGGGCTACGAGGCCCCCATCAATCTCGTGTACAGCCAGCGCAACCGCTCCGCCGCCATCCGCATCCCGATGTACTCGAAGTCGGAGGGGGCCAAGCGCATCGAGTTCCGGACTCCCGACCCGACGTGCAATCCGTATCTCTCGTTCGCGGCCTGCGTGATGGCCGGGCTCGACGGCGTGGCGAACAAGATCGACCCCGGCAAGCCCGTGGACAAGGACCTCTACGAGCTGCCGCCGGCCGAGCAGAAGAAGATCAAGCAGCTCCCCGGCGCCCTCGACGTCGTGCTGGACAATCTCGAGAAGGATCACGACTTCCTCCTCAAGGGCGACGTCTTCACGCCGGACCTCATCGAGACCTGGATCGAGTACAAGCGGAGGAACGAAGTGGACCCGGTCCGGCTGCGCCCGCATCCGTACGAGTTCGCCCTCTACTACGACATCTAGCTCCTCGACGGCCGACGTCCGGCCGCGCCACGGCCCCCGGGGAGAATCCCGGGGGCCGTTGTCATTTTCCCCGCGAATGGCGCGAGGACGAGCAGCGGGATCCGGCTGCACAGCGATGTGGCAGCGCCGCGCCACGGGCGCGACGCCATCGCGGCCGCGTAAGAATCGGAAAAGCGCGGCG
>DATEDO010000267.1:0-14045 GCA_035281625.1 Candidatus Methylomirabilota bacterium | reverse complement strand
GCGGGCTGGCCGGGCTGACCGGGCTTGGCGCCCGGCGGCGGCGCGCCCTCCGGCCGGAACACGTAGGTCGTCAGCGTCAGCTCGGCGCGCACCGACCCAGTGGCCCGCTCGATGCCCGACATGCGGAAGTCGCCCAGGTTCACGATGCGGGGCAGCCGCCCGACCTTGTCGAAGAAGACGCCCAGCTGGTGATAGCCGGACTCGGAGATCACCGCGATGGGCAGCTCGGTGAGCACGGCCTTCTCCTCCGGCGCGCGCGGCTGGAACAACGCCAGTCCGAGGCCGGACTGCACGGCGAGATCGGAGACCTGCCGGTAGAGGCGCGGGACCTCGCGCTCGAGGGGGAGGCGCTCCTGGGCGGCCTCGAGACGCTTGCGGAGCGCGGCGGCCTGAACCCGGAAGGGACGCAGGTTCGCCTCGTCCGCGCGGGCCTGCACCACCTTCGCCCGGAGGGTCTCGTTGCGATTCCAGAGGGCGTCCCGCTCGTCCCACTTCGGCTGGATGAGCAGGAAGAAGGACAGGGCCCCCACCGCCACGAGGCCGATGACCCCGATCGCGATCTTCTGCGGCTTCGGCAGCGCGAGGAGTGGATCGTAGATGGCCATGGCTCAGATCTCGAAGCGGGCCGACACCTCGAAGGTGATCGTCCGCGGTGACTTGGTGAGATCCTGTCGATGCTCCACGAGGTCCACGTCCTTGAACTTCCCCGAGGCCCTCAGGTTGGACATGAAGTCGGACAGCGCGGTCGAGGAGTACGTGGTGCCGCCGAACTTGATCACGCCCGAGCGCTCCTCTAGCCGGGTCAGCCAGAGGTCCTTCGGCAGCATGTCGGCGACGGAATCCATGAGGTAGACCGGCCGGGGCTGCATGCGGGCCACCGCCTCGATGGCGTTGACCCGCTTCTCCAGCTCCTCCTTGTCCTTCTTGAACTTCAGGCCCTCGGCGATGACCACCTGTAGGCGGTCGATCTCCTTCTGGTTCTCCGCGATCTCATTCTGCAGACGGGTCGTCTCGGAGTCGAACCACCACCAGACGCCGCCGATGAGGACGATCAGGCCGGCGAACAGGATGCCGAAGAGAATGCCGAGATTGAACGAGGGGACCTGGAGGGTGAACCCCTTCTTCGCTCTCGGCGGGGCGAGGTTGATCTTGATCATGCCGGCTTGTCCCCCGGGCGACGCATCCCCAGTCCCACCGCGACCGCGAGCGTCGGCCCCAGCCGCTCCAGCTCGGCGGCGGGGAAGCGGCCCGCGTCCACCTGGAGCGCCTGGAAGGGCCGGGCCAGCTCGACGGGAATGCCCCACGACGAGGAAAGGAACTCGTCGAGGCCCGCGAGCTGGGAGCACCCGCCGGAGAGCACGATCTTGGAGATTCGCTCCGACTCGGTGGTGGATGCGAAGTAATCGAAGGTTCGCTGCACCTCCAGGGAGAGCTCGCGGGACACCGCCTCCAGCGCGGGGACCATGTCGTCCCAGTTCACGCCCACGTTCTCCCCCTGCTTGGCGGCCTCCGCCTTCTCGAAGGGGATGTTCAGGCGCTGCGCGATGGCCTCGGTGTAGTGATGCCCCCCGAACGGCACGTCACGGGCGAAGATCGAGAGGCCGCCACGGATGACGTTGGTCTTCATGATCGAGGCGCCGATGTCGATCAGGGCCACCGCCTCCACGCCGTCGCCCGGATGGTTGAGCTCGAACTGGTTCTGGATGGCGAAGGCGTCGAGGTCGACGACCGACGGCTCGAGCCCCGCTTCCTCGACGGCGGCCACGTACTCGAGCACCTTGACCTTCTTCACCGCGACCACCATGACGTCCATGGTGTTGCCGCTCTCGCCGACGACCTGGTAGTCGAGGAACACATCGTCCACCGCGAACGGTATGTGATGTTCCGCCTCGAGGACGATGGCGTCGGCGAGTTCCTTGGCCCCGACCTTGGGTAGCGGCACGCGCTTGGTGATGGCTTCCCGGCCGGAGACCGAGATGACCGCCGACTTGCTCCGGATGCCGGCCTTGCCGATGGCCTCCTTGATCGCCTCGGCCACGATGGCCGGCTCGCGAACGGTCCCGTCGGCGATCACGTCACGCGGCAGCGGCACCCGGCCGAAGGCCTCGAGCGAAAAGCCACCCCTCGTCTCCGCGAGCTCCACGACCTTGACGGCGCTGGCCCCGATGTCCAGCCCGAACGTCGCCTGCCTTTTCCCCAGTCCGAACAGCCCCATAGTCGGCTCCTGCGCCTCTATCCGAGGATGAAAGAAGACGGTCTGCGGAAATTTTTCGCGAACGCGTGGTTACTGTATATGGGCGCTGCTCGAAAACTGTCAATATTCATTACATTCTCCCCGTTGTGTACGGCTTCCGCACCCCCCACCCTGTCTAGTGGGGGCCGCACGCGTTTGCTCGCCCTATCGTTCCCGGGCACGCGTCGAATTTCGAGCGGTGCCAGCCAGTTCCGAGCACAAGCGCTCCCGCCCGTCCTTCCACGCCTCCAGCAAATCTGCGAAAGGCGGCGGGCCCGGGGGCCCGCCGCCATCTGAGCCGTCAGGGGATGCTGATTCGACCCGTCGAGGACACGGTCACCGTGATGGTGCGGCCACTCGCCGTATGGGTGATCGTGTAGGTCGCCGCCGGAGTGGCAGCGCCGAGGTAGTTGAAGACCGCGGGCGCGCCCACGGACATGGTCACGCCCGCGGGGAAGGGGATGTAGCCGGTGGATCGAGTACCCGTACCCACCCAGATGGTCCCCGCACAGTTCAGCAGGTGGTAGTGCATGCCAGCGCCGTCGATGTCCGCGCAGATGTTCTGATTGTTCCGGATCGCGAGCTGCCGGCCCTGGTTGAGCCAGGCGGCGACGACTTCGGCATTCCCCTTCAGCGTGGCGGCCTGCATGTAGGACACCATGAAGGGGACGGAGATGGCGACGAGGATACCGATGATGGCCACGATGACGATGAGCTCGACAAGCTGGAAGCCGTCCTGGCCCCCCGCTCTGCACCAGCGCCGAGCTGACATGGTCTAGATACCAACCTTTCTGCCGGTTACCCGGCTAGGTACAAAGATCCTAGCAAGAAGAGGGCCAGGGAAACCAAAGGGTTCGACGTAATCTCGCCCCCGATTTGCCTGCCAGAACGCCCCTTTCCTGCCCGTCGCTTCTCGCTCCGAGGGCTCCCTGTCCCCGGGGTGACGAGAAGCGTCCGTCTGGCTGACGTCACCCTCCTGACACGCCGGGAATCAGCCAGCGAAGACTCCGAGATACCAATTCAGGAGTGGCCGTCCCCAGAAAAGGCTGATGGCCCCTCCCAGTGCCAGATACGGTCCGAAGGCGAGGGCGTCCTTGCGCCCCCGCTGCCGGCCCACGAGCAGGCCGATGGCGACCACCCCACCGACCAGCACCGCGATCAGGATGGCGACCAGGACCAGCTTCCAGCCGAGGAAGGCCCCGAGCATCGCTCCGAGCTTCATGTCCCCGCCGCCCATCCCCCCACGGCTGGCCACGATGATGAGGAAGAAGATTCCCCCGCCCACCACGATGCCCAGGAGGGAGTCCAGCCATCCCGGCCGGCCCACGAGGAGGCTCGCGGCGAAGCCCACCCCGATGCCAGGGAGTGAGAGGGCGTCGGGGATGAGCTGGCGGTCGAGGTCGATCGCGGTGATGGCGACGAGAGCGGTGAGGAGCAGTAGCGCCGGGATGAGGTCCAGGGTGAGCCCCCGCTGCCAGACGGCCAGGAGGAAGAGCAGGCCAGTCACCAGCTCGATCAGGGGATAGCGAGCCGAGATGGGCTCCCGGCAGTGGCGGCAGCGGCCCCGGAGCATGGCGTAGGAGATCAGGGGCACGTTGTCGAACCAGCGGATGAACGTGCCGCAGCGCGGGCAGGCCGAGCCCGGGCTCACGATGCTCCGCCCCTCGGGCAGGCGCGCGATCACGACGTTGAGAAAGCTCCCCACGCAGAGGCCGAACAGGAGCAGCGCCGGCGCCACCACGGCAGCAGTCATCAGCGTGTCGCTCTCGGCGGGGCCAGCGAGGCGAGCTGCTGCTCGGCGTCCACGAGGTCGGCCTGGCCCGCCCGCGTGAGCTCGGGAACGGCACGCAGCCGGGCGATGTAGCGCTCCCAGGCTGCGCGGGCCCGCTCGGGCGCGCGCTGGCCGTAGACCTCGGCGGTCACGCGATCGAGGAGCCCCGCTTCCTCGGTGCCGGGGCGTACCAGGGTGGTCGCACGCACCAGGGCCCGTTCGGCGTCCGCGGTTCGACCAGCCTGACTCAGGGCCCGGGCCGCGAGGACGCTCGTGTACGCCTGCTCGGGGTGGATACGCAGCGACTCCTGGAGGATGTCCGCGGCCTGGGCGGCCTCGCCCCGGAGCAGATGGAGCTGTCCCAGAAAGGTGAGCACGTTGGGGTTGCGGGGGGCCAACCGGGCGCCTTCGAGGCCGTGGCGGAGGCCCGACTCCCGATCACCGAGTATGGTCTCGGTCAGGCCCAGCCCCACGAGGGCCCGGGCGTTGCCGGGCGCGATCTCCACGGCCCGCTTGAAGTGGGCATGCGCCTCCGCGATCTCCCCCCGCGGGAGCTGGACGAGGGCGAGGTTGACATGGGGCAGGTCCGAGTCGGGTGAGGTATCGACCATGTTCAGATAGAGACGGTAGTGGTCCTGCCACGGCTCGTTCCGCCAGAGCGTGAGCCCGGTGTAGCCGAGGAAGAGAATCGCCATCGCGAGCGCCGGCGCAGGACGGAGCTGCCGAGCGTCCCCCGCGCCGAGCGAGCCGAGCGCCGGCTCGAGCACCATGCCGAGGAGGAGGCAGAACGCCACGGAGGGCAGGTAGAGGAAGCGCTCGGCCATCACTGCGGTGGGAAGCGGCAAGAGGTTCACCCCCACGGACGGGATGAGCGTGACCCAGAACCAAAGAGCGCAGAAGCCCCAGCGCGGGGCACGCCAGAGCGCCCAGGCGGTGGCGACGAGCAAGCCGGCCAGAAACATCGCGGCGGGCCACCAGGCCGCCGGCGGAGGTGCCGTCACGGGCACGATCACGTAGTGGGCGTTGGCCGGGAACGGCACCAGGGTGAGCCAGGCATAGGTCGCCACGATCTTCGCGGTCGTCAGGAGACGCGTGAGCACGCTGCCCCAGACGCCCGGATCGGACTCGACGAGGGAGCCCAGCGACAGCATGCGTATCCCGAGGTAGAGCCCGATGACTCCCGCATAGGGCGCGTAGCGGCCGACGATGCGGGCCGGCGCCCAGAGTCGCTCGCCACCCCGGCCGCGGAGCACCAGCGCATCGTAGAGGGCCAGCATCACGGGCAGGGTCACCGCCACTTCCTTGGCGGCCAGGGCGAGAAAGAACGCGACGAGAGAGGCGCCAAGGGCGAGCGCGCCCCCCTGCTCGCGCCACCGGGCATAGCCCAGGAATCCGAGCAGGAACAAGAGGGTTGCCAGGACATCGGTGCGGCCCGAGATGAAGGTCACGGACTCGGTGTGGATGGGGTGGAGCGCGAACGCTACGGCAGCGATGCCGGCGGCCAGGGCATCGGCCCCCAAGCGCCGGGCCAGGGCGAGCACGCCGAGGGACGTGGCCAGATGCGCGAGCAGGTTCGTCAGATGAAAGCCCAGCGGATTCAGACCCCACAGCCGGAGATCGAGGAAGAAACTGAGCGACACGAGCGGGCGATAGTAATGGCTCCCCTCGTGCACCTCCGACCAGAAATGCGAGCCGAGCACCGCGGGCAGCGACGACCACTCGCGGAGGCGCTGGCTGCGCGTGACCAGAAGCACATCGTCCCAGACGAACTCGTAGGAGAGTGTCCGGGCATAGGCCAGGACGGTGGCCGCCGCCACCGCGAGGGCGGCCAGCCGCATGCCCTTCACGGCTTCGCCTCCCCTCTCGCGGCAGCCGGGGCCTGCTCGGCGATCGGCCGCCACGCATCCGAGTTCAGGCGCCGGGCCGCCTCCGCGTGCCGGGCCGCCTCCGCGTGGAGACCCATGCGGCCTTCCACCAGGGCGAGGCTGATGAGGGGAGCCGCCGCGTGTGGGTTCAGCGTCATGGCCCGCCGGTACTCGGCGGCCGCCTCCGCGAGGTGTCCGCGGTCCTCGTAGACATGGCCCAGCCCATTGGCCGCCTTCCACGAGCGCGGGGACGATGTGGCCATGCGAGTGAACAGGCGCTCTTCGTCCCGCCAGTCCTCGGTCCGATACTGCGTGAGGGCCAGGCTGGCCAGCAGGATCAGCGCGACGGCGCCGCCGGCCAGGAGGGCCTGCGGCTCGCGGGCGCGACCCACGTCGCGCCACCCGTTGAGCCCGGCGCGCTGCAGTGCCGCCGCCCCGGCCCAGCCGGCCCCGAGCGCCACCGCCACCGAGGGCAGGTAGAGGAAGCGCTCGGCCATGTGCACGGGCCCGACCGGGAGCATCGGGGAGGACGGGAGCACGGTCAGGAGGAACCACGCCAGGCCGAAGGCGGGGAGGCGTGAGTAGCGCCACGACCACCCCGCAGCGGCGCCCAGCCCGACCAGCGCGGCGAGGGCGCCGCCGGCGGCCCAGGAGCCCCAGGTCGCCAGCGGCTCGAGCACGTAGTCGGGGTTCGCCGGATGAGGCACGACGAGTAGCCAGAGATAGTGACCGATCACCGCGACGCCCGTCGCCAGGCGATCGGGCAGCGCGTGGAGGTCGCCGATGGGGCCGGCCATCGTGCCGAGCAGCAGGCGCCGGAGGAGCAGATAACCGGCGAGGAGCAGACACACCGGAGTGAGACGGCGCGCGGCGTCCCGGATACGGAAGGCGCCCGGCGTCGCCCGCGTCAGTTCCCAGGCGAGCAGCACCGCCGGCAGCACGACCGCGGGCTCCTTGGCGAGAAAGGCCGCGCCCGCCGCGGCGAGAGCACCCAGCATCCAGGCCGAGGCGACGCGCTCCGTGCGCGCGTACGCGCCCACCGCGAGACAGAAAAACAGGGTCGCGATCACGTCGGTGCGGCCCGACACCCAGGCGACGGACTCCGTGTGAATCGGATGCACGACGAACGCGAGACCCGCGAGCCAGGCGGCGGTGGGCTTGCCCAGCAGCCGAAGCGCGGCCCACACCAGCGCCAGCGCGGCGGCCAGGTGATAGACGACGTTCATGGTGTGGTGTACCGCCGGGCTCCCGCCGGAGAGTCGGCTCTCGACAGCCAGGCTCAGCGTCACGAGCGGCCGGTAGTAACCGCTGCGCGGACCCTCGAGGCTCCAGTCCGAGGTGAGAAGGCGGGACAGGGAGCCGCGCGCCACCGCCGAGTCCGCATGGAGGAAGTGCCGATCGTCCCAGACCAGCTCGAAGAACGGCACCGTCGCGAAGGCGAGCATGCCGAGCAGGACCAGCGCGAGCAGCGGGTGGCGGATGACGCTCATGTCGACTTTAGCGGGCTCCGAAAAGCAAAACGGGGGAGGGGCGTTCGCCCCTCCCCCGGGTGTGAGTGAAGGTCCTTACGGCAGGCTGACGGTGGTCGAGTCGCCGGACGCCGAGATCGTGAACGTGCCGGCCGCGGTCGAGCTGTAACCATACGCCGTCCAACCAGCAGGCGGCGCGGGCGTAGAGGCCATGAAGGGACCGGCGGTCTGCCCAAGGCTGTTCGTCACGGCCGAGTTCAGGGCGCTCAGCGCGCCGGGCAGCGTACCCATGTGGGCGGAGTACATGCTCACCGCAGAGGCGAGCGTACGGGCGTCGGCCTGCGCCTTGGCGATGCGGGCGCGCGCCTGGATGTTCGCGTACAGCGGGATCGCGATGGCCGCGAGGATACCGATGATGGCCACCACGATCATCAGCTCGATGAGCGTGAAGCCGCGCTGGTTGCCCAGCATCTTCCGCTTCTTGTTCCAGAAGCTCAGCATTTTGTATTTCCCCCGTGTGTTCGTGTGTGTTCTTGAGTTTGGGCCGGTCATCGATACCGGCCATCCCTTCCACTTGCACGGGTGGTGCCATGCCCCCGGAGGTCGAGGATCAGGCCGTCTACCGTCGGCGTGCCGACGGAGTGGATGCGCCTAACCAGCAGGATCGATCACAAGTGATTGATTCGATGGACTATGAAACGTTTTTCCACTTGCGAAAGCGCGACGGGAAGCCCTCTTCCGATGACGGATTATGTCAGCGGAAGTACGTGAATGGTCACTCTTCCGGCGCGTTCCCCCGGCGGGCCATGTTGTGCTTCTGGAGCTTGTAACGAAACTGGCGGAAGGTCATCCGGAGGAGCTCGGCGGCCTTGGTCTGGACCCCTCGGCTGCGCTCGAGCGCCCGCTGCAGATAGCGCCGCTCGAGGGCGTCCAGGGCGGCCTCCAGGTCCATCCCCTCCTCCGGGAGGTCGACGTCCAGGCCCTTCACCGGCCGCTCACGCCGCACGGACTCCGGCAGGGACTCGACCCCCAGGGTATCTCCCGCGCCGAGCACGATGGCGCGCTCCAGCACGTTCTCGAGCTCCCGGATGTTGCCCGGCCAGTGATGCCGCTCGAGCACGGCGAGCCCTTCCGGCGCGATGCCCCGGACCTCCTTGCCGAGCTGCTTGCCGAACTTCTGCAGGAAGTGCGTGACCAGGAGCGGGATGTCCTCCCGGCGTTCGCGGAGGGGGGGGAGATGGATGGGAATGACGTTCAGCCGGTAGAAGAGGTCCTCGCGGAGCACGCCTTCGGCCACCGCCTGCTCCAGATCGCGGTTCGACGCCGCGATGAGGCGCACGTCGACCTTCAGGTCGCGCGTGTCGCCGACCCGGCGGATCTCGCGCTCCTGGATGGCGCGCAGCAGCTTCACCTGCAGCAGCGGCGGGATCTCGGTGATCTCGTCGAGGAACAGGGTGCCCCCGTCGGCGGCGGAGAAGAGTCCCACCTTGTTCGCGATGGCCCCCGTGAAGGCCCCCTTGACGTGGCCGAACAGCTCCGACTCCATGAGGGCCTCGGGGATCGCCCCGCAGTTCACCGAGATGAACGGCTTGCCCGTGCGGTTACCGTTGAAGTGGATGGCGCGCGCCACCAGTTCCTTGCCCGTCCCGCTCTCGCCGGTGATCATTGCGGTGGAGGGACTGTCGGCGATCTTGCGGATGGTATCGAACACCTCCGCCATCCGCGCGCTCTTTCCCACGATGTTGTCGAACCGATGCTGGGTTTCCAGCTGCTTCCGGAGGTAGAGGTTCTCGTCGCGCAGGCGCTTGCGCTCGAGCGCCCGGCGGATGATGAGGTTGATCTCGTCGAGCTTGAACGGCTTGGTGATGTAGTCGTAGGCGCCGAGCTTCATCGCCTCCACCGCGGTCTCGGTCGACCCGACCGCGGTGATGACAATGACCACGGACTCGGTGGAGGCCTCCTTGGCCGCGCGCAGGACCTGGAGGCCGTCGGTGTTGGGCATCCGGAGATCGGTGATGACCACGTCGAAGGCCTCGCGCCGGAGGGTGTCGATGGCGGCGTCGCCGCCGTCGGCGACGGTCACTTCGAAGTGCTGCTTCTCCAGCGAGATCGCCAGGAGATCGCGCATGCTCTTTTCGTCGTCGACGACCAGCACACGGGCATCACTCATAAGGTGTTCTCGCCGCCCCTAGACTAGCACGCGAGCCCCGGCAAGCCTCGCATCCCGGGACTAGGCGCCCCCGGGGGCCGCGGGCAGCGCCAGGGTAAACGTGGTCCCGCCGCGCACCGTGCTGCGCACGTCGATCTCGCCACCGTGCTCCTGCACCACCCGGTAGACCATGGCCAAGCCCAGCCCGCTCCCTTCCGGCTTGGTGGAGTAGAACGGCTCGAAGATGTGGGGCAGGTCGGCCTCGGCGATGCCGCTGCCGGTGTCGCCGATCCAGATCTGCACGCGCGCGGACCGGCCGCCCACCTCGACCACGCGCCCGCCCACCCGCAGCTCGCCACCGGCCGGCATGGACTGCACCGCGTTGAGACAGAGATTCCAGATGGTCTGGCGCAGCTGCTGCGGGTCGGCGCGGAGGGGAAGGGGGTCGCCGTACTCGCGAATCACCTTCAAGTTGTCGGGAAGCCGCCGGTGCTCGAGGAGCACGAGCACGTCGTCGAGTACCTTGGCGGCGTTGACCTCCGTCGTCGAGAGGGGCGCGGGCCGCGCGTACTCGAGGAAATCCGAGATGAGCTGGTTGAGGCGCGCAGACTCGCTGAGCACGATCTCCACGAGCCGGTTTCGCGTCGGATCCGGCGGAATATCGCGAGCCAGCACCTCGATGGCGCCCGACACCGAGGCGAGCGGGTTGCGGATCTCGTGGGCGATGTTCGCGGACAGCCGGCCCAGCGCGGCCAGCCGGTCCGCCTGGCGCATCCGCTCCTCCATCTGCTTGATGGTGGAGAGGTCCTGGCAGACGCCGATGAGGCCGATGGCGTCGCCTTCGCCGGATCGGAGAAGCCAGAACGAGATGCCGACGGGGACGGACCGGCCGTCCCGGCGCTGGATCTGGATCTCGTAACGCTGCGACTGGCCTTCGCGCGCCGCCACCGCCGCGCGCACCCGGTCGAGGTCCACGTCGTTGCCGAAGACCCGTGGCCACGGCTCTCCGAGCGCGGCGTCCGCGGGCAGCCCGGTGATGGCCTCGGCGGCCCGGTTGAAGGCGGTGATGCGCCCATCCGGCCCCACCGCGATGAGCCCGGTGCCCACCGACTGGAAGATGAGGTCGCGAAAGGCCTGGACGTCCGAGAGGTGCCGCTGCTGCGCCTCCAGGCTCGCCTGGGCGAGATGATAGCGCTCGGCCATGGAGCCGGCCACGATCGCGCTCACCAGGAGCACGCCGGCATTCAGGAACACCGACAGGACCTCGAGCGCCGTCGATTCGCTCGGCT
The DNA here is from genome assembly GCA_035281625.1 of Candidatus Methylomirabilota bacterium. Taxonomy (GTDB): domain Bacteria; phylum Methylomirabilota; class Methylomirabilia; order Rokubacteriales; family CSP1-6; genus DASRWT01. The sequence goes on along the minus strand of DATEDO010000267.1, from coordinate 3,269 downwards.
CGAGGAGCCCGGAGAGGGGCAGGATCGTGCGCCCGACGACCAGGCCCACGTAGAGAAGGCACGACAGCCCGGCCACGAGCAGTCCGCCCACGCGCGAGAGGAGGAAGCAGCCCTCCATCACCGCGAGCACGTAGAGGAAGGTGAAGAGCGAGCGCGGCCCGCCGCTGGTGCTGACGATGGCCGTCACCAGGACGGAATCGAGGGCGACAAGGAGCCAGGCGAAGTGGCGGCCGCCCCGGCTCGCCGCCCAGCCCGTCACCAGCGGAACGGACGACAGCGCCGTGCCCAGGGTGGTGAGCACGAACAGCGGGAACGGGAACGGGAAGGCGCCCGCGTGCCGGAGCCAGACGGCGGCCCCGAACACGAGCGCCGCCATCAGGAGCCGAGCCCAGCCCAGCCCGCGGAGGCCCGTTCTCGGCCCTGACGGCGGCACGGCTTTGCTTTACTTGATCAGTGTGACCAGTCGGAAGATCGGGAGGTACATCGCCACGACGAGTCCGCCGATGATCACACCGAGGATGACGATCATCAGGGGCTCGAGGAGCGCGGTGAGCGCGCCCACCGCCGTGTCGACCTCGTCGTCGTAGAAGTCGGCGATCTTCGCCAGCATGGCGTCCAGGGCACCCGTCTGCTCACCGACGGAGATCATCTGCGTGACCATGGGCGGGAACACGCCCGAGGCCTTGAGGGGCTCGGCGAGCGTCTTACCCGCGGTGACCGCGGCGCGGCACTGCATGACCGCCTTCTCCACGACCTTGTTGCCGGCGGTCTTGGCGGTGATGCGCAGCCCCTCGAGGATCGGCACGCCGGAGGCCACGAGGGTGCCGAAGGTGCGGGTGAAGCGAGCCACCGCGACCTTCCGGATGAGGGTGCCGAAGATGGGGAGCTTCAGCAGCAAGGCGTCGATGGTGGCCTTGCCGTTCTCCGTCTTGTAGTAGCGCCGAACCATGTAGACCGCGCCGGCCACCGCGGCGAAGATGAGCAGGATGTAGCTGCGCACGAAGTCGGACATCCAGAGGACGATCTGGGTGGGCAGCGGCAGCTCGGCGCCCAGCCCCTTGAACATGGCCGCGAAGGTCGGGATGACGAAGGTCAGCATGAAGATGACGACGAGGAACGCCACGCCGATGATGGTGGCGGGGTAGATCATCGCCGCCTTGACTTTCCGCTTCAGCGCGGCGGCTTTTTCGATGTACTGCGACAGGCGCTGGAGGACGATGTCGAGGATACCGCCCGTCTCACCGACCTGGACGAGGTTGGTGAAGAGGTCGTCGAAGGTCCGCGGGTGGCGGCGCAGGGCATCGGCGAGCGTCGAGCCGGCCTCCACCTGCCGCGCCACGTTGGCGGTGACCCCCCGCAGCGTCTTGGACTCGCTTTGCTCGGCGAGGATGTTCAGGCACTGGACGAGCGGAAGGCCCGCGTCGACCATGGTGGAAAACTGGCGGGTGAAGATCGCCAGCTCCTTGTCGCTCACCTTCCCGCCGAGCTTGGCGACGCCGGTCTTGGCACCGGTCTTCTCGGTGATCTTCGTGACCAGAATGGCGCGGTTCCGCAGCTCCCCGACCGCGGTGGTGCGGTCGGCGGCGTCGATCTCGCCGTTGATGATTCCGCGCGTGCCCCGTCCGGTGTAGGTGAAAGTCGGCATTGTCCTCTCTCCTCCGCGCTAGCGCCGCCCGAACGGCGAAGCGGTGCCGCCGGCAGCGCCCGCGGTGGGGGCCGGGGCCGGCGCGCCCGCGCCCGCCGATTTCAGCAGCTGCTCGAGCTCTTCGGGCAGCGTGCTGCGGTTCACCGCTTCCTCCCGCGAGATCCGGCGTTTCTGCACGAGATCCACGAGCGCCTGATTCATGGTCTGCATGCCGAACTTCTGACCGGCCTGCATCGAGGAGTAGATCTGGTGGATCTTCTCCTCGCGGATGAGATTTCGGATGGCGGGCGTCGTGACCATGATCTCCAGCGCCATCGCGCGCCCGCGGCCGTCTGCGGTGGGGATGAGCTGCTGGGAGAGGACGCCCTCCAGCACCAGCGAGAGCTGGGCCCGGACCTGGGCCTGCTGGCTGGTGGGGAAGACGTCGATGATGCGGTTCATGGTCTGCGCGCAGGAGTTCGTGTGCAGGGTGCCCAGGGTGAGGTGACCCGTCTCCGCGATGGTGAGGGCCGCCGCGATGGTCTCGAGGTCGCGCATCTCACCGACGAGCACCACGTCGGGGTCCTGGCGGAGGATGGACTTCAGCGCGTTCTTGAACGACTGCGTGTCCGAGAAGACCTCTCGCTGGTTCACCAGGCAGCGCTTGTGCTGGTGCACGAACTCGATGGGATCCTCGATCGTCATGATGTGCTCGCTGCGCTCGGAGTTGATCTTGTCGATCATGGCGGCGAGGGTGGTGGACTTACCCGAGCCGGTGGGCCCGGTGACGAGGACGAGGCCCTTGGGGCGCTCGGCCATCTGCTCGACGATGGGCGGGAGGTTCAGCTCGCCGAACGTGCGGATCTTGATGGGGATGACGCGGATGGCGGCGGCGACGGCGCCGCGCTGGCGGTACACGTTGCAGCGGAAGCGCGCCAGTCCCTGGATGCCGAACGACAGGTCGAGCTCGTTCTCTTCCTCGAACTTCTGCTTCTGCCCCTCGTTCAGCACGCTGTAGGCCAGGCGCTGGGTGTCCTGCGGCGTCAGCTGCTCGAACTCCGTGAGGGGCTGCAGCTTGCCGTGCTGCCGGATCTGCGGGTAGGTGCCGGTGGTGATGTGGAGGTCGGAGGCGCCCCGCTCGATCATGATGGTCAACAGGTCGTGCATCGTCGCGGCCATGGTGTCCTCTATGGGCCCCCGCGCGGCGCACCGCCGCGCGACGGCGAGCGAGCGTTAGCTCACGGTGACCCGCAGCACTTCTTCGATGGTGGTGACGCCTTCGATGACCTTCTGAAGCGCGTTCTGGCGCAGGGTCTTCATCCCCTGCGACAGCGCCATCTCGCGGATCTCCGCGGTGGGAGCGTTGCGCAGGATCATCTCGCGCATTTCTTCGCTGATCGGCATGACCTCGTAGATGGCCACGCGCCCCTTCATGCCCGTGAAGCTGCAGGCGTGGCAACCCTTGCCCTTGTAGAACTGCACACGCCCGAGGCCTTGCGGGACATGCCCGTAGGGCACCAGGCTCTCCTCGTCGGCCTCGTAGGGCTGCTTGCAGTCCTTGCAGATCTTCCGGCCCAGGCGCTGGGCGAGGATGAGGGTCAGGGCGGAGGAGACCAGGAAGGGCGGGATCCCCATGTCGAGCAGC
>DATEDO010000266.1:0-16780 GCA_035281625.1 Candidatus Methylomirabilota bacterium | reverse complement strand
CGGGTGCCGCGGTCCACCTCGCTCTCCACCTCGACGCGGCCCTGATGGCGGGTCACGATGCCGTGCACCACGGACAGCCCGAGCCCCGTGCGCAGGGGCGATCGCGTGGAGAAGAACGGCTCGAAGATCCGCGCGCGGACTTCCGGCGACATCCCCTCGCCGGTGTCGGTCACGGTGAGCTCGATGCCGCCCTCGCGCGGCCGCGTGGCCAGGCCGAGCTGGCCCCCCCGCGCCATCGCGTCGATGCCGTTGAGCACGAGATTGGTGACGGCCTCGCGCAGCTCGGCGGCGTTGCCGCGCACCGGCCGCGCGTCCTCGAGATCCAGCGTGACCTCGATGCGCACGCCGCGCGCCTCCGCCTCGTCCTTCCACAGACCGCGCGTGAGCGTCACCGCGTCGTGGACCAGGGTGTTGACGTCGATGGGCCCGTTGGTGTCGTCGAGACGCGTGGCCGCGAACCCCTGCAGGCGGCGCACGATGTCGGCGGCCCGCCAGGCCGCCTCCTCCACGTGACCGAGCCCCTCCCGCACGGTCTCGTCGGCCGCCCGCGCGAGCAGGAGCTGGGTCTTGCCCAGGATGATGGCGAGGATGTTGTTGAACTCGTGCGCGATGCCGCCGGCCATGCCACCCAGCGCGCGCGCCTTCTCCGTCTGCACCAGCCGGTCCTGGGCGGTCTTGATGGCGTCCAGCGCCTCGCGGACGTCGCCGTAGAGGCGCTCGTTCTCCACCGCGAGGGCGGCCAGGGTGGCGAGGACCTGGGCGGCCTCCACCGCGTCGGGCGCGAAGTCGCGTGGCCGCGGATCCGCGAGGAAGAGGGCGCCGAGGGTGCGCTCGTGGAGCACCAGCGGCACCACCAGGCAGGCCCGCAGGCCGAGCGCGACGAGATCTTCATCGCCCCCGCGCTCGCGGAGATCGCGCGCCACGGCCGGACGGCCGCTGGCGTGCGCCTCCCGCGCCAGCCCCGTCGTGAAGTCGGTCGACCATCGAGCCGCGCCCTCCTGGGGCAGCCCCGAGGCGGCCGCGAGCCGGAGGCGTGACTCGCCCTCGAGGAGCCCGAGCGCCGCCACGCGCACGTCGAGGAGGCGGCTGCCCACCTCGCACGCCCGCGCGAGCACGTCGGCGAGATCCCGGCCCACCACCGCCTGGCCGGAGAAGTCCTGCAGCTCGCGGAGCCGTGACAGGTGATCGGCGGCGCGGTCCACCAGCCGCTGATGGGCGAAGGCGGTGGCCACCCGATCGGCGATGACGAGGAGCAGCACGGTGTCCTCGGTGGTGAACGGCACCCCGCGCCCGCGTCGCCCCGCGAAGAGCACGCCCGCGACCTGCGACTCCACGCGCACCGGGACGACGAGCGCGTCGCGGACCGGAAAGCGCGACACGAAGGGATCACGCGGCGTCGTCTCCGCCAGGCGCTGATAGTGCAGCGCGCGTCCCTCGGCGAAGGCGCGCCCGATGACGCCCTCGCCGGCGGGGATGGCCAGACCGGCCAGATCGTCGCGTCGGAAGCCGCGCGCCGCGGTGGGAACGAGGGCGCTGCGCTCGGGATCGACGACGAAGAGCATGGCGCGGTCGGCGTCGAGCAGGCGCGTGGCGCGGTCCATGGCGAGGCCGAACACCTCGGCCGGCGCGAGTCCCGATGCCGGCACGGCCAGGATCTCCTGCATGCCGGCCAGCGCCTTCCCGTCCACCGCCGCGACCGAGTCGCCCGAGGGATCGGCCTCGCGCGCCGGCATCGCCTCCCCCACCTCGAGGCGCCGGATCCGCTCACGGAGGCTTTCGAGCGCGCGCCCGATCTCCGAGATGGATTCGTGGACGGCCGCCGGCTGCGCTTGCCCCTCGGGCGGGTCAGCGCTCATCGCGGTCCCGGCGGGCCGGCCAGTTCATCAGCGGCATGGGGAGTCGAGACACGGTAGCACCGCCCGTGCCAAGGGCTCGGGCCGGCGATCTCGCGTCCAACCTATTGATTCCACGAGAGCGAGGGCCGGCGCGCAGACGCTTCGCAGCGTCCCGCGTGCGAGCCGCCGCGTTTTCGTAAGATTCTCCGACTGTTGGACGGGGGGCGGAACGGGCAAGGCACCGGCCGAGCACCCGATCGAGGGCACGGGCCGGCGGCGAATACCCTATTTGCCCTTGAGCGAGCGGATGTAGTGGACGACCGACCAGCGATCGGTCTCGGGCAGATGCTTCCATGACGGCATGGGCCCGCGCCCATTCGAGATCTTCCAGAAGAGCTCGCCGTCCGACTCCCGCTGCACCTTGTTCGAGGTCCAGTCCGCCGGCTTGGGGTTCAGCGCGGCGGCACCCGGCCCATTCCCCTTGCCGGATTCACCGTGGCACAGGACGCAGTTCACCTGCGCGACCTTCTTCCCGGTCTCCACCGCCTTCGGGCCACCGGCGACCGGGTTCTTCTTCGTCTTCTCGGCGGCGGGCGCTTCCCAGGCGCCCTGCGCCCACACACCGGCGCTCGCCAGCAGCGAGAGCACGGTGGCGGCGATCAGGGTGCGACGAATCCGCGACTGCGTCATCAGCACTCTCCTTCCATCAGGACGGATGCACGACGGCTCACTGTATCACCGATGCGGCGGAAACGGTCAAGACGCCGCCATGATATCGTGGCACACTCGCACGGACCGCGCGCGGGAGGGAGGCTCGATGGCTCACGAGACGGTGCATGTCGTGGCGGTGGTCGGCGCCGGTCCGGCCGGCCTCTTCGCCGCTCGCGCGCTCGCCGCCGCCGGCTGCCGCGTGCTGCTCCTCAACCGTGACATCAAGCCGGGCGGCCTCGCGGAATACGGCATCTTCCTCAACAAGTACAAGATGAAGGGCGGCCTGCGCCGCCAGTTCCAGAAAATTCTCACCGATCCCCGCGTGACGTATCTGGGCAACGTGACGGTGGCGCAGTCGGGCGACCTCACCGTGGATGATCTCCGCGGGGCGGGCTTCGACGGGCTGGTCTTCGCCATCGGCGCCCAGGGCACGAAGTATCTCGGCATCGAAGGCGAGCGCCTGCCCGGCGTCTATCACGCCAAGGATCTCGTCTACCACTACAACCGCCTCCCGCCGTTCAGCGAGCAAGCCTTCCCCATGGGCCGTCGCGTGGCCATCGTGGGCGTGGGCAACGTGATGGTGGACATCGCCAACTACTGCGTGCACTTCTGCGATTGCGACACCGTGGTGGCGGTGGCCCGGCGCGGCCCCTACGAGAAGGCGTACGACGATCGCGAGTTCGAGGACATCGAGGACGCCTTCGACCGCGACCTCTATCGCGCGGAGATCGCGCGGATCCGGCCGCGCCTGGAGGCGGCGGGCCAGGACGCCGGCGCGCTCCTCCACGCGCTCGGGCAGCGGCCGGAGCCCGACGGCCGCACGCGCGCGCGCCTGACGTTCCGCTTCCTCGCTTCGCCGCGTCGGGTGCTCGCCGAGGGCGGCAAGGTGGTGGGTCTCGAGGTGGAGGAGACGCGGCTCGAGAAGACCGGCGAGCGCGTGAACGCGGTGGGCACCGGCGAGCTCAGCGTGCTTTCGTGCGACACCGTCGTCTTCGCGGTGGGCGATCGGGTCGATCCCGCGGTGGGGCTCCCGTACCGGGACGGGCTCTACGTGACGCGCCCCGGGCCCGATCCCGTCTATCAGGTGTGGGACCCCGCCACCCGGCAGGACCTGCCCGGCGTGTACGTGGTGGGCTGGGCGCGGCGGGCCAGCGACGGGGTCGTCGGGCGCGCCCGACTCGACGCGGAGACCGGCGTGAAGCAGGTGCTCGCGGAGGTGGCCACCCGCCCCCCGCGCCCGGCCGCCGAGGCTGAGCGAGTGATCGCGGGGCTCGTGGACACGCTCAAGGCCCGCGGCGCCGCCGTCGTTCCCTACGCGGACGTGGTGCGCATCGAGACCGCGGAGCGTGAGCGCGCCGCCAAGGCCGGCGTCGAGGAGGACAAGTTCTCCGCGAACCGCGACATGCTGGCCCTGCTGCGCGCCGGCTAGGCCCGCGCCGCCCCGCCCGCGTCCTTGCGCGTCGAGAGCAGCAGGAGCACCGCGGCGGCGGCCCCGTAGGCGCCGGCGATCCGCAGCGGCGTCGTCGTTCCCACCGACCAGGGCCAGAAGAGCGCGCCCGACGGCAGGGGCGAATGGATGAGACCCACGAGAGCGGCCAGGCTCCCCGCCCCCAGCACCGCGGCGGCGTGCGCGAGCCGGCGCTCCACCATCGCCACCACCGCCGCGCCCCAGAGCAGCGCGCTCACGATGAAGCCGTTTCCCAGCACGAGAAGGCTCTCCCAGGCGAGCCGGCCCGTGCCGGCCAGATCGGCGGGGGAGCGGCCCACCCCGGCCAGCAGCGTGGCGCCCTCGATGAGCACAAGGGCGGCGACGGCGGGGATGAACGAGATGGCCACCGCGGACGCATGCCGCGGGGGCGATGCCACGAAGGCCTGCGCGGTGATCTCGAGGCCGATGAAGATCAGGATGGGCGCCACCGCGGCCTCCGGTAGAAGGCCCACCAGCAGCGGGATGACCCCCAGCGCCGCTCCCACGCCGATGACCAGCCCGGTCGCGAGCGTGTAGCCCGCGCGTGCGCCCATGGCCTTGTACGCGGGATGCCCGATGTAGGGCGTGTTCTGCACCACGCCGCCGCAGCAGCCCGCCGCGATGGTGGCGAGGGCCTCGGTGAGGAGCACGTCGCGCGTGCGATACTCGTCGCCCGCCGCCGCTGCCGACTCCGTGTTGTCGATGCCGCCGACCACGGTGGCGAGGGCGAACGGCAGCGCGAGGGCGAGATACGGCGGGAGCGCGTCGAGCGCGTCGAGCCACCCCAGCGTGGGCCACGGCGGCGCGAGGCGCAGCGCCGACACCGTCATGGCCGTCTCCACCGGGGCGGCGCCGCCGAGGAGGGCGCGCCCCCAGTACACGGCCGCGCCCGCCACCACCGCCGCGAAGGCGCCGGGCACGCCACCGGGAAGGCGGACGCCGCCGATGAGCGTGACGAGGACGAGCGCCAGCGACACCAGCCCGACCAGCGGATCGCCGAACACCTTGAGCGCGGGGAGGAAGGCGATGAGGAGCATGGCCACGCCCGCGATGGATCCCAGCAGGGCCGCGCGCGGCACCAGGCGCCGCGCCCAGTCGCCCGCGAAGGCGAGAGCGAGCTTGACCACGCCCATGGCGATGGTCACGCCCATGGCGATCTTCCAGGCGAGCACCGGGTCGCCGGTGGCGAGCTTGGCCGGTCCCAGCACCCCGAAGATCATGCCGAACAGCGTGGGCGTGTCGATGCCGAACGGCATCGCGGTGGCGGGCCCCCCGCGGCGGCGCATGAGGGACAGCGCCAGGCCGGTGTAGACGAGGTCGCCGATGAGCACGCCGGCGGCGGTGCCCGGCACCATGACGAAGAGGACGAGATCGGCGGGAAAGCCGAACGCGCCGATGAGCAGGCTCGCCAGAATGACGAGCTGGGTCATGTTGTCGAGAGCGAGGCCGAAGAACGCGTTCCAGTCGCCGGGCGCGTACCAGCGCGGCGCGTTCACGACGCGGATGTTCGGGCTGCCCGCTCCTCCTGGAGGAGACGCCGGGCCAGCGCCCGGATGCGGCCCGCCAGCTCCGCGCACCAGGCCATGCTGCCGCGGTTCTGCGCGACCTCCGCGTACGAGAGCTCCACCGCGGGCTCCGGGAGAGTGGGCAGCAGACGCTCCCCCAGGCGGAGGCGCACCCCGTAGCTCCGGCCCTCGCGCTCGCCCTCGGCGTCGGTCAGCACTTCCACGCGCGGGCTCTCGCGCTTGGCGTGCGAGCGCACGGTGTTGTCGAGCCAGCGTCCCACTTCGCCGTAGTCCCCGCCGGCGAAGGTCATCGCCCTAGCACTCGTTGAATCCGCAGGAGACGCACTTCTTGCAACCCTCCTCGTAGATAAAGGTGGCCTGGCCGCACTCGCGGCAGAGGTCGCCGATCTGCCGGGACACCGGCGTACCCACCGGCGCGGGCGCCGCGCGCTGGCCGAGGTGCTCGCCGAGCGTGCGCGCGAGGGCGTCCGGGAGCGAGAGGATGCGGGCGGCACCGAAGCCGGTGGGCTGCCCGCCGCCGATGCGCGAGAGCTGGCTGATGACTTCCTCCAGCCGGCGCCGCGCCGACAGCGGTGAGGGCAGGCGCAGGATCAGCGAGACCAGCCGCCCCAGCGCCTCCGCCACCGCCATGGTGTCCGACCCGCCCTTGCCCACCTGCACGAACACCTCGAAGGGATCGCCCCCCGGCGTGTCGTTCACGGTGATGAACGCGGTGCCGATGGGCGTCTCCATCCGGTACGTCGAGCCGCCGAGGCTGTGCGGGCGGGGCTTGACCACGCGCTCGGCCCACCCGGCCGGCGCCTCGTCCCCCTGGCCCACCCCGATGTGCAGGACCTGGCTCCCCTTGCTGCCGTCGCGGAACACCGTGATGCCCAGGCAGCCGCGCTGCCAGGCCAGGAGATAGGCCTGGGCGACGTCGTCCTCGGTGGCGTCGTTCGGGAAGTTGATCGTCTTGGACACCCCGTTGTCGGTCTGGCGCTGGAATGCCGCCTGGTGCTGCACATGCCAGCGATAGTCGATCTCGTGGGCGGTCTTGAACACCGCGCGCACCGAATCGTCCAGGCCCGGGATGCCCTGGACCGAGCCGCGCCGCACCACCTCGGCCATGAGGGCGTCGGAGTGAAAGCCCCGCGCGCGCGCCAGCCGCTCGAAGGTCTCGCTGATGAAGGGCAGTACCCGCTCCCCGTCGGGCCCGTGCACGCGATGCTCGAAGGCGAGCGCGTAGGCGGGCTCGATACCGGAGGAGCACCCCGCGATCATCGAGATCGTGCCGGTGGGCGCGATGGTGGTCACCGTCGAGTTCCGCAGCGGCCGGCCGTCCCGGTAGATCGAGTGCGGGAAGGTGGGGAACGGGCCGCGCTCCTCGGCCAGCCGCGCGGACTGATCATGGGCCCTGGCCTGGATGAAGCCCATGAGCTGCTCGCCGAGGGCCAGCGCCTCCTCGCTGTCGTAGGGAATGCCGAGGAGGAAGAGAAGGTCGGCCCACCCCATCACGCCGAGGCCGATGCGGCGGTTGGCCTTCACGGTGGACGCGATCTCGGGCAGCGGGTACGGGTTCACCTCGATCACGTCGTCGAGGAACCGCACGGCGAGCCGCGTCACCCGCTCCAGCTCGTCCCAGTCCACCGCGGCGCTCCCGCCCGGCGCCTCGCGCACGAAGCGCGCGAGATTCAGGGAGCCGAGATTGCACGCGTCGTTGGGAGCCAGGGGCTGCTCGCCGCAGTTGTGGACCACGAGCCCGTTGGCCACGAAGCTGTTGGTGAACGGCTCCTTGAGATCGTAGACCGTCTCGACCCCGTCGGGCTCGAGGGCCTCGAAGCGCGCGGTGAAGCCCTCGCGGGAGGGCCTCCGCGTGTCGACCGAGGTGAGCGCCGCGAGCGTCGCCGCCTTGGCCGACGTCAGGAATCCGATCTCGCGGACGAAGCGGGCCACGTTGTCGCGCGCCACGACCAGGTCGTGATCGGGCTGACACGGGTAGCCCCGCGTACCCCCGTTCCCGTCCGGCATCGACCCGTCGCGACAGCCGTGTCGGTCGGCATGGAGCCGGCTCGCGATACCGAAGTTGAGGAGCATGCGCTGCACGTCGCGGAGGAGCGAGAGCGAGATGGACCTGAGCCGCACCGAGACGCCCTTCGCAGTCGTGCCGCTGACGTGCCCATCGGCGGTGAACAGCGCTTGCAGGAACCCGCGCTGTAGCGCCTCGGATCCCGCCAGCACGCTTGGCGGCACGGCACCGAGCTTCGATTGCGCATCGAGCCCGTGGCGCCCGGCCACCAGACGCGCCAGCCGCATGGACGCGATCGTCACCCCGTCGCGCGAGGGAATGTCGACGCCGTCGACGTGGTCGTGATCGCCGGGCTCGGACGCGAGCAGGTCATTCACGTATCCGGCGAAGAGCGGCGCGAGCGCCTGCTTCTCCTCGCCGGAGAAGCTCAGCACCGCCCGACCCTCGGCGGTGAAGTCGCCGTCGCCGACCAGCCAGCCGAGGACGCGCCCCTCTTCGAGCGAACCGTCGAACCCGAAGCCGCCCTTCTGATTCAGGAGGTGGAGGCGATCGCCGGGTTGCAGCTCGTCGGCGCGGCGCCAGCCCGCCGCCGTCATCACGCGATGATCGCCGGTCAGCCGCAGCGCATACCCCTCCCGCGTCGTCAGCCGGAACACCGCCTTGACCCCCGACACGAAGGGGGCGCACGCACTGCCCCAGTCGCCGACGCCAAAGCGGGAGTCGAGGGCGACGCCAATGGACTCGCCCGCCTGCGCGAGCGCATCCACCCGCGCCAGACCGCGACTGGTGTAGATCCACGTGTCGCCGGTGACGCACGGATTCGTCGCCTCGATCGCGCCGAGCGCGGGGACGGGATTTGCGGGGCTGCGGTTGATGCGATCGAGGAACACCATGCCGGGATCGCCGGTGCGCCACGCCGCGCGGACGATGCGCTGGAACACCTCGCGCGCGCCGAGGCGGCCCGTCACCTGGCCGTCGCGCGGGTTCACGAGGTCGTACTCGCCGCCCGCTTCCAGCGCCTCCATGAACGCGTCGGTGGCGCCCACGGAAATGTTGAAGTTGGTGATGCCGCCGTCGAGCTTCGACTCGATGAACTCGAGAATGTCCGGATGATCGATGCGGAGCACGCCCATGTTCGCGCCGCGACGCATGCCGCCCTGACGCACGGCCTCCGTCGCCGCGTTGAACACGCGCAGGAACGACACGGGGCCGGACGCCCGCCCGCCGGTGGAGTGGACGATGTCGTTCTTGGGCCGCAGCCGGGAGAACGCGAAGCCGGTGCCGCCGCCGGACTGCTGGATGATGGCCGCCGCCTTGATCGACTCGAAGATCTCCGCCATCGAGTCGCCCACCGGGAGCACGTAGCAGGCCGAGTACTGGAGGGCGTTGCCCTTGCCCGCGTTCATGAGGGTGGGTGAGTTCGGCAGGAAGTACCCGTCGACCATCATCTCGTAGAAGGCGGTGGCGATCTCGCGCTGGGCGGCCGCGCTCCGGCCGAAGCGGGTCTCCGCGGCGGCGATGGCCCCGGCCACCCGCCAGCACATCTCCTCCGGGGTCTCCACCACCTGGCCCCCCTCTCGGGTCAGGTAGCGCTCCCGGAGCACGCGCAGAGCGGCTTCGCTCCAGCGGCCGGTCTTGACGGGGCGGGACTCGGACTGTACGGGCTTGTCGCTCACCGGGGACTCCTCGGTGCCACCACCCGCGGCACCGGATCCAGCCTAACACACGGCGGGTGGTGGTGAGACCCATTTTTCCCTGGAATGGAGACTACTTTGCGGCCGTCGGAAGAACCGATAGAATGCTGGCTCGTGGCAAGTATCTGAATCGACGTGCCCGCCGGGCCCGGACCGGCTAACAGGCGGAGAGCCTCGCTCGCATGCAAGTCCTGAGGCGGTACCGTGTCGGCGGCGCGCTGGTCGCTCGCCGCGTCCTTACTTTGATCCTGATTCCGACCCTTTATGTCATGGTAGGCGTGCGCTTCCCGCGCCGCGTGGAGGCGCCGCGTCCTGCGCTCACGCCTCAAGGAGAGACCGCATGACCCTCAGTCGCGCTCAGCGCTTCCTGGCGGGGCTGGCCCTCGCCATGCTCGTGCTGCCCGGGCCGGCGGTGGCTCAGCCCACCGCCGCCGATCCCATGGCGCCCCGTCAGCCCCTGGCCGCGCCGCCCGCCGGGCGGGCCTTTCCGACGCCGGAGGAGATCGCCAACCGGGAGTTGACCCTGGGGGAGGCGGTGCGCATCGCCCTCGATAACGCCCCCGCCATCATCCAGCGCTTCGGCGAATACGTGGCGGCGCAGCAGCGCATCGATCAGGCCTTCTCGGCCATGCTTCCGCAGATCAGCCTCCTCGGCCAGGCCCTCTACGGGGACTCCACGACCCGACTCTTCAGCTCCACGGGCTCCACCACATTCAGCAATGCCAGCAAGCCCACTCCGGGCGCGGGGTCGCTCTCCGCGTCCCAGCTCTTGTTCGACTTCGGCAAGACCTGGGCCGCCACCGACGCCGCCAAGGCCAACTCGGACTCCGCGCGGGAGCAGGTGGAGCTGCAAAAGGATCTCATCGTGCTCGCGGTGAAGGAGAGCTACTTCCTGCAGCTCCTCTCGAGCCGCCTGGTGGTCGTGAGCGCCCAAGCGGTGGATCGCGCCGAGCTCAACCTCAAGAGCGCCAAGGGCTTCTACGACGTGGGCACGCGCCCGAAGTTCGACGTCACCCGGGCGGAAGTGGACGTGGCCAACGCGCGCGTGGCCCTCATCCGCTCGCAGAACGCGGTGAGCCTGGCGCGCATCGGCCTCAACCAGGCGATGGGCATCGCGATCAACGCCCCCACTCGCCTCAAGGACATCCTGGCCTACGAGCCGGTCAAGTTCGATCGGGAGACCCTCGTGGCCGAGGCCTTCCGGCAGCGGCCGGAGTACAAGCAGGCCCGACTCCGCTCCGATGCGGCCGAGGCCACGGTCCGGCAGAATTTCCGTGATTTCTTCCCCGGGCTCTTCGGCGTGGGATCGGTCGGCGCCGGCCGGGCCCAGAACGACTTCCAGGGTCAGGGCGGCGGCAACACCCCCGGCGTGTTCACGCGCGTGGACCGCGACTGGCAGGTCGGCCTCGAGCTGCGGTGGTCCATCTTCGACGGCGGCAACAAGATCGCCCGTTATCGGGAGGCCAAGGCCCTCCTCGAGTCCGCGCAGGCGGGAATTCGTGACACCGAGCTCCAGATCTGGCAGCAGGTGGAGCAGGCGTACGTCAACGTGGTAGAGGCCGAGGAGCGCATCGGCGCGGCCCAGAAGGCCGTGGAGTCGGCCCAGGAGAACTTCCGGCTGAGCCAGGGCCGCTTCGACGCGGGCGTGGGCACCATCATCGAGCTCACCGATGCGCAACTCGCCCTGACCCAGGCCCAGGCGACCGAGGCGCAGGCCCTGTCGGACTACCGCATCGCCATCGCCCGACTCGAGCGCGCGCTGGCCCGCCGCTAGCGCCCCGCCGGGCGTCGGCATATTCTGTAAATATGGACGGTCTTGAGGGCGTCTCATCGGCATGAAGCGACGCCTCCGCCTGCTCGCCGTGGTGCTCGCGGTGGCCCTGGGCCTCTCGGGGGCCTACCTCTACTCCCAGAGCACGGGGAATGCCCCCCGATTCCGCACCGCCCCGGTGACCCGGGGTGACCTGACCGCCTTCGTGACCACCACCGGGAACTTGAACGCGGTCATCACCGTCCAGGTGGGCTCCCAGGTCTCCGGCCAGGTCAAGGAGCTGTTCGCCGACTTCAACTCCGAGGTCAAGCGGGGGCAGCTGATCGCCCGCATCGATCCCGCCACGTTCGAGGCCAACGTGGCCCAGGCCAAGGCCGAGCAGGATGCCGCGGAGGCGACCGTCCTCAACCAGGCGGCCCAGGTGGAGCGGGCTCGCGCCGACGTCGACAATGCCCGGGCGGCCCTGGCGGTCGCCCGGGCGCAGACCGCCAAGTCCAACGCGGCGCTCCTCGACGCCCGGCGCGATCTCGGCCGCAAGCAGGACCTCTTCCGCCAGGAGCTGATCGCCCGCAGCGATCTCGACACCGCGCAGGCGGTGCACGATCAGGCCGAGGCCCAGCTCGAGTCGAGCCGCGCCCAGGAGCTGGCGCTGGCCTCGGCGATCAAGGCCGCCGAGGCCCAGCTCCGGGTGGCCGAGGCGCAGCACAAGGGGGCGCAGGCCGCGGTCCGTCAGAAGACCGCCGCGCTCCAGCAGGCGCAGGTGAGCCTGGACTACACCTTCATCCGCGCCCCCGTGGACGGGGTCGTCATCTCCCGCAACGTGGACGTGGGCCAGACGGTGGCGGCGAGCCTCCAGGCCCCCACCCTCTTCACGATTGCGCAGGACCTCACCAAGATGCAGATCGACACCAGCGTGGACGAGGCGGATATCGGCCGGATCCAGGTGGGCCAGCGCGTCTCGTTCACGGTCGACTCCTTCCCGGGCGAGACCTTCACCGGCCAGGTCGTGCAGATTCGCAAGGCATCGCGGACGGTGCAGAACGTCGTGACCTACAATGTGGTCATCGCGGTCAGCAACCCCGACCAGAAGCTCTTGCCCGGCCTCACCGCCAATGTCCGGGTCGTCACGACCACCCGGCCAAACGTGCTCCGGGTATCGAACGCCGCCCTCCGCTTCCGGCCGCCCGGCGAGGAGGCGCCGCCGCCCACCGCGGGGGCGCCGACCGGGCCGGGCGCGACGCCGTTCCAGCGCCCCGCGCCGCCCTCCGTGGAGGAGATCAAGGCCCGCCTGGTGAAGGAGCTCAAGCTGACCGACGAGCAGCAGAAGAAGCTGGACCCGATCCTCGAGGAGGCGCGCGCCCAGTATCCGGGGCTGAACCGCATCCCCCCGGAGCAGCGCCGCGCCGCCGCCCAGCGCATCCGCGAGGAGTCGCGCACCAAGATTCGCGGCATCCTCACCCCCGAGCAGCAGGCGGTGTTCGACCAGATGCCCCAGGGTCAGGGCGGGCGCGGCGGTGGCGGGCAGTCGGGCCGCGTGTGGGTGCTCGGCGCCGACGGCAAGCCTCGCGCGGTCACCATCCGGCTGGGCATCAGTGATGGCACCTCCACGGAGATCCTGGGTGGTGAGCTCAAGGAAGGCGAGGAAGTCCTCACCGCCACCCTGGCGCCCGGTAGCAGCGCGCCGCGTCCGGCCACGCCGTCGGGGCAGCAGCAGCCGGGGCAGAGCCCGCGTCTGCGTCTGTAGGGCTGCGTGCTCGTCGACGTCCGCGACCTCAGCAAGGACTACGTCATGGAGGCGCAGACCATCCACGCGCTGCGCGGGGTCACGCTTCGTATCAGCGCGGCGGAGTTCGTGGCGGTGATGGGGCCGTCGGGATCCGGCAAGTCGACCTTCATGAACCTGCTCGGCTGCCTCGACAGTCCCACCGCCGGTCATTACGTCCTCGACGGTCAGGACGTGTCGCGGCTGGGGCGGAACGAGCTGGCCCGGATCCGCAACCGGAAGATCGGCTTCGTCTTTCAGGGCTTCAACCTGCTTCCGCGCACCAGCGCGCTGGAGAACGTGGAGCTGCCGCTGATGTACAGCGGCCTCCCCGCCGCCGAGCGCCACGCGCGGGCGCGGCGCGTCCTCGAGGCGGTCGGCCTGGCCGATCGGGCCGAGCATCAGCCCAGTCAGCTCTCGGGGGGCCAGCAGCAGCGCGTGGCCATCGCGCGGGCCCTCGTCAACGAGCCCTCCCTCATCCTCGCCGACGAGCCCACCGGCAATCTCGACACGCGCACCAGCGTGGAGATCATGGCCCTGCTGCAGGAGCTGAACCGCCAGGGCATCACGGTGGTGCTCGTCACCCACGAGCTGGACATCGCCGAGTACGCCGGCCGCGTCATCCACTTCCGGGACGGGCGGCTGCGGCGGGACGACCCCAGCGAGCGGCCGCGCGACGCCAAGGCGGAGCTCGCGACCATGCCGCCGGCGGAGGACGACGCGCCGGTGGCGGCGGGACACGCGGCATGAATCTCCTCGTGTGCGCCCGCGTGGCCTTGCGCGCCCTCAAGGTCAATCCGCTGCGCAGCATCCTCACCATGCTGGGCATCATCATCGGCGTCGGCGCGGTGATCGCCATGGTGTCGGTGGGCGCGGGCGCCCAGGCGCGCGTGGCCGAGCAGATCCGGAGCCTCGGCTCCAACCTCATCCTCATCCTTCCCGGCAGCTTCGCGAGCACGGGCGTGCGGCTCGGGCTGGGCACCCGGCCGACCATCACCCAGGAGGATGCGGCGGCGATCGTGCGGGAGCTGCCCAGCATCCAGGCCACCGCGCCCTCGGTGCGCGGGCGGGACCAGGTCGTGTGGGGGAACACCAACTGGTCCACCGCCATCCAGGGCACGACGCCGGACTACGAGGAGGCGCGGCAGTGGCCGGTGTCGTCCGGTCGCTGGTTCACCCAGGAGGAAGCGGACGGGGCGGCCAAGGTGGTGCTGCTGGGTCAGACGGTGGCGGAGAACGTGTTCGGCGGCGCCGACCCCGTGGGCTCGGTGGTCCGCGTCTCGGGCGTGCCGCTCACCGTGATCGGCGTGCTCGAGCGGAAGGGCCAGTCGAGCTGGGGCCAGGATCAGGACGACGTGGTGATGATCCCGATCTGGACCGCCAACAAGCGCGTGCTCGGGCCCACCAAGCCCTCCGCCACCTCCGTCAACGCCATCACCGTGCGCGTGCGCGACGGGGTCAACATGAAGGCGGCCGAGCAGGAGATCCGTGACCTCCTCCGGCAGCGCCACAAGCTCCAGGGCTTCCAGGAAGACGACTTCTGGATCCGCAACCTGTCCGAGATGCTGCAGGCCGAGGAAGCGTCCTCGCGCGTGCTCACGATGCTGCTCGCGTGCATCGCCTCCGTGTCGCTGCTGGTGGGCGGCATCGGGATCATGAACATCATGCTGGTGTCCGTCACCGAGCGCACGCGTGAGATCGGGCTGCGGATGGCGGTGGGCGCCCGCGGCCACGACATCCGCACCCAGTTCCTCGTGGAGGCGGTGACCCTGTCCCTCACCGGCGGCGTCATCGGCATCGCCATCGGGCTGGGCAGCTCCTACGCCATCGCGTACTTCGCGGAGTGGCGCACCCTCATCAACGCCCAGGCCATCCTCCTCGCCTTCGGGTTCGCCGCCGCGGTGGGCATCTTCTTCGGCTTCTACCCGGCCCAGAAAGCCGCCCAGCTGAATCCCATCGAGGCGCTGCGGTACGAATGACCGCCCCCCACGCGCTGCTGGCGCTGCTCGTGCTCCTCGGCGCGAGCGGCTCCGTCCTCACCCCCGTGTCCGCCCAGACCTACACGCCCCAGTCCGCCTCGGCGCTGAGCGTCACGTTCCAGACCGAGCGCGTGGGCGCCGGCCGCATCATCGTCTTCGGCGACGTTCGTAACAGCTCCTCCAACGCCTACGAGCGCGTGACGCTCCTCGCCGAGGGGCTGGATGAGTCGGGCGCGGTGGTGTCACGCGGCCGCGGCTACGTGAGCGGCACCATCCCGGCGCGGGGGACCGCGCCGTTCGAGTGCCGGCTGTCGTCGGGCGGGCGTGAGCGGCGCTTCCGCGTCAGCATCGAGTCCTTCCAGCTCGCCGGGCAAAGCCCCTGAGCGGCGTCGGCGTGGCCCGCCGACGCCGTCGCGCCTCACGTCGAGCCTCCCGGCGTTCCCCGCCGCCGAGGGCCGGCCTCGTCCCGCCCGCGGTGGAGGAGCGCGCGCTCCCCATCGTGCGCGAGCTCGCCCGCGTCGCCCGCAGTCCCGAGCGGCCGGCGCGCAAGCTCGAGGGCGCCCTCGAGGTTCTCTTCGGCGCCTACGCCGAGGGCGACCCGCACTTCTCCGACGCCCTGGTGGGCGGGTGGGCGCGCGCCCGCGAGGACAAGCAGTTCCGGCTCACCATGGCGTGGCTGCGCGAGCAGAGCCGCCTCTCCCTGGAGGAGATCCTCGAGGAGGGGGTGAAATCGGGCGACTTCCGGCCCGGGCTGGACGCGGGCGCGGTGGCTACCGCGCTGCTGGGCGCCGCCGAGGGCTGCCTGCTCCAGTCCGGAAGCGCGGGGGGCACGGTGCCGCCGGCGCGCTTGCTCCGCGCCCTCCTGGCCCTCGTGGAAGGCTGAGCCTGCCTCAGCGGGGCTTGAGCTCGATCAAGTAGCCGTCCGGGTCGCGCAGATAGAGCGAGGGGCCCGTGCCGTACGCCCCCCGCCGCTCGACCACGGAGCCCTCGAGGGTGACGCCCTGGGCGCGCAAGCGCTCGGCCAGCGCCGCGAGATCGTCGCAGTGAATGGACAGGCAGAAGTGATCCATGCCCTCCGTGCCGCGCGTCCCCGGCAAGAGGTCGATGAGATTCGCTCCGAAGCGCAGTTGAACGAGCTGCACCCGCTCGTTGACGTGGTCGAGGGTGCAGCCCAGCACGTCCTGGTAGAACCGTGTGGAGGCGGCCTGGTCCCGCACGCGCAGGACCACGTGGTCGAGTCCAAGGGGCTTGAAGCCGTTCATGGTCCGCTCCTCCCTCGAAGGGCCTCGGCCACGAGCGCGCCCGCGCCTGCGATCAGCACCCCCGTCCCGCTGAGGCTCGAGATGGTGTGGAGCTGCCGGAAGCGCGCGAGGGCGGGCGCGCTCTCTTCACCGGCGGCGCGCGCCGCCATCGCGGCGTCCCGGAGCGCCTCGATGCGGGGCAGCAGGGCGAAGAGCGACCCCGCGGTGAGCGCGAGCATCAGGAGGACGAGGAGCAGCGGCAGGCGATCCCACCAGCTCCCGGCGGTCTCGCCGCGAGCCAGGATACCGATCAAGGCGACGATCCCGAGCCCCAGCCCGACCCAGTGATAGCGGGGCATCACCACGGAGATCAGCCGGGCCGCCGCGCCCCGCTCGAGCGAGCCGAAGGCGGCGGGCGCGACCACGAAGGCGAGGAAGGCGAGGACGCCGAGCCACGCCGAGATCGCTACGATCGTCACCATTTTCATGGGGCTGGGGGGCCGCTTCCTCGGGACACGCTGGAGAATGGTAGCATGAGCGCGTGATCCCCGGCCCCGTGCCGTGGGCGCTCGCCGCACTGCTGCTGGTCGCGAGCCCCGCCGAGGCGCAGGATGCGCTCGTCACCGAGCTGGCCGCGCTCAACCTGCGCGGACGCGGGGCGGAGGCGCGGAGGGAGGCCGAAGCGGGGCTGGCCGAGCGCGAGCCGAGGAATCGCGCGGACTGGACGCTCAAGGACTCGCGGGAAGCCCGGGCGCTCCTGACCTCGGTCGGCGCCGCGCGGTGAAGGC
>DATEDO010000265.1:0-6346 GCA_035281625.1 Candidatus Methylomirabilota bacterium | reverse complement strand
TCGAAGGGGCTGGGCGGCAGCTCGGGCGCCGCCGTGGAGGGGGCGAGGCGGCTCCGCCGCCGGGAGCGCGGGGCCGCGTAGAGCGCGCGGAACGGCAGCACGAGGACGGACACGCACAGGAGCTGCAGCACGGGCGCGGGCAGGTACTCCCAGGCCGCGGTGGCGAACGCAAGCGGATAGGGCTGCGCGGAGAACGCCGCGTAGATCATGCCCGTCGCCGAGGCGAGGGCGGCGTGGGCCACGAACAGCAGGGCGACGATGCCGATGGCCTCCGCGGTGTTGGCCCGCGGGCAGCACATCACCACCAGGAGCGTGTACACGACGGCGGGCGCGGTGAGCGCGACCCACCATGGCAGCGAGAGCTCGGCCGCGGGTGACAGCGCGAACAGCGCCATCGCCGCCACCGCGTAGGCGGCCAGGTTGGCGACCGTCAGGATGAGGTTTTTCATGTCGTCGCCCGTCTCCTCAGATGAATCGCGCCAGGTCGGGGAGCATCCGCTTCACGTAGTAGCGGACCTTTCCGATCGCCGCCGCGTCCTTGAGCATCACCGCGAGCACCGCCGTCGCGCCCACGCCTTGCAGGACGACCGTGCCCTTCTCGTACTCGATCAGCATCCCGGACAGTGCGCCCCGTCCGAGCTCGCGCCCGATGCCGTCGGAGGTGTCGGCCAGGCACGCGGCCATGGCCGCGCCCACTTCGGTCTCGAGCCCCATCTCGCCCGCGGACTCGATGAGGAAGCCCTCCCGGTCGCTGAGCGCCGCCCAGTCCGCGCCCGACTGCGCGATGAGCTGCGCCAGCGCGGTGCGGAGATCGGGAGCGGGGGCGGGCGGCGGGGCGACGGGCTCGCGCGGCGCCGCCGGAGCGGCGGTGGCCGGACGAGCGGGGACCGCCGGAGGCTCCACGGCGTCACGGCCGCGTGGGAACACCGCGGCCACGGACTGGGTGGTGACCGGCGTCGGCGCCAGCGGCGGCGAAGGCGGCACCGCGGCGAGACGCGGGGGCGCGGCGGCCATCCCGTGGGCGACGGGGGCGGGCGCGGCATGGGGCGTCCCCGGCCGCGCCAAGAGCTCCGAGACCTTGCGCACGAGCTCCGCGGCCTCGAAGGGCTTGCGCAGCACGTCGTCGGACCGCGCCTCGGCGGCCTGCTCCAGCACGGAGTTGTTCACGATGCCGGAGATGAGGAGCACGGGCACCCGGCCCAGACGCGGATGACCCTTCACGAAGCGGCAGATGTCGTAGCCGTCCCGGTCCGGCATCACCACGTCACAGACCACCAGGTCCGGCTGCTCGCGCTCGATTTGCGCGATCGCCTCGTTGCCGGAAGCGGCGGACACCACCTCCAGCTGCTTCGCGACCAGCGCGCGCTCCACGACTTTTCGCACGCTGAGTGAATCGTCGACAACGAGGACCTTTGCCATACCTAGGCCCGCCCTTTCGCGGCGCGCCCGGGGGCGGCCGGCTCGGTGGTCTCGAGAGCCGCGCGGCCCTCGTCAATTCCTGCCGCGATACGAAGGAGCAGCCGGTCCACGCTCCGGTGGATCGTGCGGGGCAGCGTCCCCGCCTGCTCGCGGGGCGACGGCGAGAAGCAGAAATCGCCGCTCCCCTCCGCCTGCGAGGCACAGACGAGATCGGTGAAGGCCTGCTCCCCGCTCTCGCCCCCGAACTCCGCGTGCACCAGCTGACCGCCCTCGAACTCGAGCACGCCGGGGCCGGCGCCGAGCCCCAGGGTGAGGCGCCCGGTCTTTCCACCCATCGCGATGGCCTGGGCGAGGGCGGGCAGATCCATCACGTCCAGGGTGCCCCGCATGACCTGGGCCGGCGGCTCCGCCACCGAGGGCGCCGCGGCCACGGGCGCCGGCTTCGCCGGCTCGCCGGCCAGGATGGCGCGCACCTCCGCAAGGAAGCGCGGCACGCTGACATGTCCGGTGCTCAGGCGGTTCACGCCGTGCTCGGCGGCCTGGGCGGCGATGTGCCGCTCGAGGCCGGCGAGCAGGAGGAACGGGATCTCGCCCGTCTTGGGATCGCTCCGCACCATCCCGAAGAACTCGCAGCCGTCCATGTCGTCCACCCGCGCCTGGGTGACGATGAGGTCCGGCCGATCCCATTCGAGCTGGGTCAAGGCGAACGATCCGCTCGCCGCGACGGAGACCTCGTAGCCGGCCCCCCGCAGGGCGCGCTCGAAGGCGCCGCGGCTGTCCGGATCCGGGTCAACCAGCAAGACCTTGGGCATCTTTCCTCTCCAGGCGGTATGGCAGCAGCGCGTCCACGTCGAGCACGGGCACGTCGGCGTCGCCCACCCGGGCCAGGCCGCGCAGCCAGCGCCGCTCGGGCACGGGGAAGTCCAGAGGAAGCGAGCCCACCACGTCGAGGGGCAGGACCACGAGGTTCACGACGGCGTCCACCAGGAGCGCGCCCGCGAGCCCCACGCCCGCCACGAGCACGGCGACGCGGCCGCGCGGACCGGATTCCGGGCCGTCCCACGCGGGAAAGCCCAGGAGCGCCCGGAGGTCGATCGCCGTGTAGCCTCCGCCGAACGACAGCACCTCGCCTTCCCCCGCGCCGTCCGCGCGCTGCACGTGCTTCACGCGTGCGGCCTCCACCGCGTAGGTGCGGTTGTGCACGGAGAAGAGGAGGTAGCGCCCCTGCAGCGTGGGCGCGGGGCGGAGGCGCGGCGCGAGGTGGCTCGGGCTAAGAGGCATGGCCCACCCGCAGGTAGTGGCTCAGGAGATCGCCCACGCACGCCAGCATCGTCTCCCCCAGGCCCGAGAGCGGCACCATGGCGTCCACGCAGCCCATGTCGGCGGCGGCGCGGGGCATGCCGTACACCACCGAAGAAGCCTCGTCTTGGGCGATCACGATGCCGCCGCTCCGTCGGATGGCCGCGGCGCCCAGCGCGGCGTCTCGGCCCATGCCGGTCAGCACCACGCCGACGACCAGCCCGCGCGCCTGCTCGGCCACCGAGCTCATCGCGAGATCCGCGGAGGGCGAGTCCTCGGACGTGATCTGAGCGGGACGCAGGACGACCTCGCCGCCCGCGCCCACCGTGAGGTGTTGCGAGCCCGGGCAGACGAACACGAGCCCACGGCCGAGGCGATCACCCGCCGCGGCCTCGCGCACCCGGATCGTGGAGCGCTCGGCGAGCATGCGCGCGAAGGCCTGCGTGTAGGGCGCCGGCATGTGCTGGACCACCAGCACCGACGCAGGCAGCTCGCGCGGGAGCTCGGGGATCAGCGAGAAGAGCGCGGCGGGGCCGCCGGTGGAGGCCGCGATCACCACGCAGGGCGTCCATCCCGTGTCGCCCGGCGGCATGGTGAAGGCGGGCAAGCCCGGGCGGGCCGAAGGGGACCGTTCGCCCCGCCGCGCCGCCGCGATGACGGTGGGACGGATGCGCGAGGCGGCCAGGATCGTGCGGACGATGTCCTCCGAAAGGGCGCCGAGCGCGGGATCCACGCTCCAGCTCGGCTTGACCAGCACGTCCACCGCGCCCATCTCGAGCGCGCGGATGGCCGACTCGCCACCCTCGGGGGTGGTCGCGCACAGGGCCACCACCGCGGTGGGGCGCTCCGCCATCACCCGCTCGATGGTGACGAGCGCGTCCTCGGCGTCCATGCCGATATCCAGCGCGATCACGTCGGGCAGATGCCGGGCCACCGCGCGGCTCACCTCGTCGGCGTCGGCGGCGAGGCCCACCACGTTCAGCCGCTGGTCGGCGGCGAGCATGCGCCGGAGGGCGCCGCGCATGGCGCGCGACTCCCCCGCCACCAGCACGCGGACGGGCACGCTCACCGGGCCGCCCACGCCCCCGCGCCCGCTCATGCGGGTCTCCGTACGGCCCGGGCGGCCAGGCGCGTCACGAGGGCGACGAAGGCCCGCTCGTCCACCGGCTTGGTCACGTAATGCTCGACGCCCAGACGGCGCGCGAGGGCGAGGTGCTTCTCGCCGGCCCGCGTGGTGAGGACCACCACCGGGATGTCGCGCGTCTCGGGTCGCCGGCGCAGATCCCCGATCAGCTCGAAGCCGTTCACTCGCGGCATCTCGAGGTCGGTGACCACCACGTCCACGGGGCCCTCGCCCAGCCGCGTGATGGCATCGTAGCCGTCGGAAGCCAGGCGTACGTCGAGCCCGGCGCGCTCGAGCATGAGCCCCACGAACTTGCGCACGCTGAGCGAGTCGTCGACCACGAGCACCCGCGGCGGCCCCTCATGGGCGGGCGCGGCAGCCTCCGGCGCCAGGCGCCCGGGCACCGCCCGCGAGCCGGCGCGCGCGCGCTCGACCAGCCGCGTCGGATCGAGGAGGAGGATGACGCGCCCGTCCCCGCTGATGCTGGCGCCGGCCCAGGGCCCGACGTCGTCCAGGAAGGCGCCCAGGCTCTTGATGACGATTTCCTGCTTGCCCAGGAGCTCGTCCACGACGACGGCGACCAGGCGGCGCCCCGCCCGCAGCGCCACCACGGGAACGGAGGGCGCCCGGGTGGCGGCGTCGGTCCGGACACCGCCCTCCGCGAGGCCGAGGACGCGGTCCAGTCGCATCACCTCGAGGAGCTCCCCCTCCACCTCGACCAGCTCGCCCTCGGGTCCGGCCTGTAGGGCGTGGGGCGGCACGTGGTAGACGCCGCGCACCGCGGTGACCGGCGCGGCCAGCTCCGTCGTGCCCACGCGGATGCCGAGGGCGTGCCCGATGAGCACGGTGAGGGGCAGCTTGAGGGTGAAGCGCGTGCCCACCCCGATCTCGGTCTCGACATCGATCTCGCCGCCGAGGCGCAGCACGTTGGTGCGGACCACGTCCATCCCCACGCCTCGGCCGGCCACCGAGGTCGCGACCTCCGCGGTGCTGAAGCCGGGCAGGAAGACGAGGTCCAGGGCCTCACGCTCGGCCAGGAGCGCCGCGCCCGCCTCGTCGAGGAAGCCGCCGCGCACCGCGCTTGCGCGGAGCCGGTCCGTGTCGATGCCGCGTCCGTCGTCTTCCACCTCCACGTACACCGCGCCGCCCTCCTGATAGGCACGCAGGTGAACGGTGCCGGTGGTGGGCTTGCCGGCGGCCTGGCGGTCGGCCTCGGACTCGATGCCGTGGTACACCGCGTTCTGGACCAGATGGAGCACCGGATCCGCGATCTGCTCGATGATGGTGTTGTCGAGCTCGACGCCCTCGCCGGCGAGCTGGAGGTCCACCGACTTGCCGGCCTCGCGGGCGATGGCACGCATCTGGCGGACGAACCGCGCGAAGAGGGTGCCGATGCGGACCATGCGGGCCCGGGTGATCTCGCCGCGAAGCCCCCAGGTCAGGCGCTGCACCTGGGCGGCGTCGTCACGAACGGCGCGGACCAGGCCCAAGAGCTGCGTCTGCACCTCGCCCACGTCGGCCGACACCTCGGCGACGCGGCGGGCGAGGATGTTGAAGTCGTCGTAGCGGTCGAACTCCAGCTCCTCGAAGTCGTACGCGAAGCCGCCCCCGCCCGCGGCGGGCGCGGCCGGCGGCGGCGGGGAGGCCCCGCCCCCCGCCCGGGTGCCCGACATGGCGGGTAGCGCGGTGTACTCGTACTTGCCCTCGAAGGTCCGCACCGCCTCCGCCATCCGCGAGCGGCTCCAGAGCAGGAGCTCGCCCACGCGATCGAGCTGGGCGAGGTGATCGTCCATGCGCGAGCGGGCGATGACCAGCTCGCCGACCAGGTTCATCAGCGAGTCCATCCGGTCGACGGCAACGCGAATCGTCGACCGCGCCACGGCGTGACGCGCCGCTGCCGACGGCGTGGCGAGCGACGGGAGGGCTTCCGGAGGGGCGAGCGCGCTCGCGCCGAGGGACGCCTCCGCCGGGTCGCGCTCCCCGGCAACCTCCGCGGCCGCGGCCTCGACCCGCTCCACGGGCGCCTCCGCCACCAGCGCGGCGATGAGCGCCGACGCGCGCTGCGCGGACGCCTCGAGCCCCCGCGGCCGCCCGCCTGCCGCGGCGAGCATGAGCCGGATGGCATCGGCGCTGGCGAACACCGCTTCGAGGGTGGCCGCCGTGAACGGCTGGCGTCCCTCGCGCACCGCCACCAGCACGTCCTCGACCCGGTGGGCGAAATCGCCGATGACCCGGCACCCGACGGTGTAGGCGGCGCCCTTGAGGGTGTGGAAGGCGCGGAACAGCGTGCCGACCTCGGCGGTGGCGTCGGCGCCTCCCTCGAGGGCGAGGAGCGCGGCGCTGATGGAGTCGAGGTGCTCGGTCGCCTCCGGCCCGAAGTACTCGAGCACGTCGGCGTTCTCCGCGTAGAAGGCGGCCAGCTCGTCGGCCAGCCCCCGGCTCGTCTCCGCGAGCGCGGGCGGGGCCGCCCTCTCCGCCGGCGGGGCGGAGGCCGCGGCATCCCCG
>DATEDO010000264.1:0-6450 GCA_035281625.1 Candidatus Methylomirabilota bacterium | reverse complement strand
GGGGGCGCGGGCGGAAATGGTGGCTCCGGGGGCGGCGGCGGCGCGGGCGGAGGCGGTGGGGCTGGCGATGGCGCAAGCGGGGGCGGGGGCGCGGGCGGTGCCGGCGGTACCGGTGCAAGCGGGGGCAGCGGTGCAAGCGGCAGCAGCGCAGGGGGTGCGAGCAGTGGCGGGCCGAGCGGCGGTGGTGGCGGCGTGAGCGGTCCATCCACGGGAAGCCCCGGAATCGGCGGAATGGGCGGAGTCCCGGCTGGCGCCTCCGGCGGCCCGCCGGGCATGGTCGAAGTGCCGACGCAGAACGGCCGCAGCATGACGACGGGTGATACGGACAGCGCGATGGGCTCGACCCAGAGCGCGGAGGTGAGGGGCACTCGCACCGCGCCGGTCAACCCAGTCCGGGATCAGAGCTGCCCCGCGGGGACGTGGCGCAAGGCGGGCAGCGCATTCTGCACGTCCGTGACGGTGCGACCCGCGAGGGCCCCGCGAATCGACGGCTCGGCGCGGCCGAGCAGCGCTCCGCGTGTCGACAGCGCGGTGCGGCCCAACAGCGCTCCGCAGACAGGGGACGTTCCGCGGCCCAGCAGTCCGTCACGGGCCGACGACTTTCCGCGGCCCAACCGCCCTGCGCGGTAGATGCGCCGGGAAGGATCTGGGAAAGGAGATTGGCGTCATGGCATCGGGCACTCGGCCTCTCGCGATGGTCACGGGAGCTTCGTCCGGCATTGGATTCGAGCTGGCGAAGCGCTGTGCCGAAGAAGGCTTCGACTGACTCATCGCCGCCGACGAACCGGCGATCGATGAGGCGGCACATTCTGATCACCGGCTCCCCGCGGCGCGAGGAGGAGGATGAGATGAACGCGATCCAGTTCCTGAAGCAGGAGCACGAGAAGGCCAGGGCCGAGTTCTCCAGGATGCTGCAGGCCTCCGCGACGATGCGGGGCGCCATCTGGGAAGAGCTTCAGCCGGAGCTCGTCCTGCACGAGCAGATCGAAGGTGCCTGCGTGTACGAACCCTTGTCCCGGGACGCCGCCGGTGCCGACCCCACCCTCGCTCAGTGGCGGGACAGCCATCAGCAGGAGGTACGCAAGGTGGAGCGGCTGATGGAGGAGATCAAGGCTCTCGACGCGACGAGCTCGGAGTGGCTGACGAAGGTGCGGGAAGTCCACACGAGCCTCCAGACGCACATCCAGGAAGAGGAAGGCACCATCTTCCCGCGCATCCCGCGGGTCTGGGATGCCGCCCGGCTCGACCGGGCGGGCCAGGAGCTCGAGGAGATGAAGAGCAGGAACGCGGCCGCGGGGCGGCGCTAGCGGCGCGGCCCCGCGGCTGGCGCGAGCGGCGGTGCTTGGGACGCCAAGGTCCTCTCCGATCCGGACCATCCGCGTCTTACCCGGTAACCGTGTGCGGTGGCGCGCTATCATCGGCGCGCGCGCGGGAGAACCGATGTTTCGACAGGTGGTTCGCGGCCGACCCACGCGCGCCGCCAGCCGGGCACAGTCCTTGCTCTGCGACTGGGCATGACGTCGATGCTGACGAGACTCGGCGCCGGCATGGTGGGCGGCCTCTACGGCGCGGCCGCGATGACGATTCTGCGGCTGTCGGCCCGGCGTGCGGGCGTGATCGACAAGATGGTGCCCGAGCTCATCGAGGAATGGCTGCTCCACGAGCCGCCGGGCGCGACCAGGGCGGACCGGGCGCGCCGGAGCGTGGCGAATCAGGCGCTCCATCTCGCGTATGGCGCGGCCTGGGGCGCCCTCGCCGCGCCCGTGCTGGGGCAGCGGCAGCGTAAGAGCTTCCTCTGGGGTGCGGGACTGGGCGCCTCGCTCTGGGCCATCGGGACGGTGGGTCTCTTGCCGAAGCATCGCGCCTCCGGCCCGGCGGGCTGGCGGGCCACCGGCCCGGCGCAGATGGTGAACGTGCTCGCCCATCTGCTCTACGGGCTCAGCGTGCAGCTGGCCGCCCGCGAGGTCTGGACCGACCAGAGGCGGCGCGGCGCGCCGCGCGTTGGCTGAGCCCCGACGGCCCATGCGGCGACCGAGCGACGTGACCATGGCCGCCGCCATCGTGGCCGGCGGCATCCTGATCGGCTTCTGGAGCTCGCCCACCGTCGGCCAGACGCCCCCTCCGGCGCCGCGGGATGCGGTTCAGGAGGCGCAGCAGCCGCGCGGCGTCTCCGAGACGCGGCCCGAGCAGCGCAAGACCGAGCACGACCGATCCAGCCTGTTCGATCCAGGAGCCCCCGCGCCGTCGTCCCCGGTCCTCGGCGCCCAGCCCGATGAGGGGCGAGTGAAGGGCTTCGACTTCTCCCGCGATCCGTTCGGCGCCAGGAAGCCGATGCAGTCCTTCGAAGAGACCATGCGCGAGGACGTGGCGGCCAAGCCGGGCGTGATGGCGGCGCAGCGGCGTCTCCTCGAGAGTCGCTACGACCTCCGGCCACGCCTGGACCCGACGGCCAAGATGTCCCGGGGGAAGCCTCTCGTCGTCGGGCCCACCGCGCGCCTGGGCGGCGGAATGAGCTGGGAGCAGCTCGGCGCGATGAGTCCCGAGGACATCAAGTCGCGCAAGCTCTTCCCGTACCCGTCGCTGCCTCATCCCAAGCACGCGGTGGGCGGGCAGGTGTTTCCCCAGCTGCAGATTCAGATGTTCCCGCGGCTCGAGCGCTTCGACGTGGACTTCGATCTCCCGGAGGCATTTCTCCCCGAGTTTCCGCCGGCCATCTTCCTTCAGAACCGGCCCGAGCTCGGCGACGTCTCCCGCGGCGAGGTCGTCTCCATCAACAACTTCCATCGCCTCTTCAAGGATCTGGTGACGCCGGCGCAGCTGGACGGTCTGCGCATGCTTCTGACGCCACTGCCCCAGGAGGAGTTCAACGCCACCGACGACCGCAAGAGCGCGGGCCCGAGCCTCGGGGTGGCGTGCCTCGATTGCCACATCAACGGGCACACCACCGGACAGTTTCACTTGAACCCGGACGATCGACCGCAGGAGCGCCGCTTCCGCCTCGATACCACGAGTCTGCGCGGCCTCTTCAACCAGCAGATCCACGGCTCCAAGCGCAGCCTCCGATCGGTGGAGGATTTCACCGAGTTCGAGCAGCGGACCGCATACTTCAACGGTGATCCCATCCGGGCGATGAAGAAGGGCGTCGTGATCCTGGACCGCGTTCGAGTGAGTCACATGGCCCAGATGCAGAACATGTTCGACTTCCCGCCCGCGCCCAAGCTCAATCCGCTCGGCCGACTCGATCAGGCGAAGGCCACCGCGGCGGAGCGACGGGGCGAGGCGCTCTTCTTCGGCAAGGCGGCGTGCAGCGCCTGCCATCCCGCGCCCGCGTACCTCGATCAGCAGATGCACGACCTCAAGCTCGAGCGCTTCCTCGACGAGCCCCCGCGCGGGCCGATCAAGACCTTTACGCTTCGAGGCATCAAGGATAGTCCGCCCTATCTCCACGACGGGCGGCTGCTCACCCTGGAGGACACCGTGGAGTTCTTCAACCTGGTACTGGGGCTCCGCCTCACTCGGGAGGAGAAGGCGGACCTGGTCGCCTTCCTGCGGGTGCTCTGAGGGGCGGGGCTCTCCGGCGCGCGGAGCTGCGAGCGAGGACGTCGAGCCAGAGGGGAAGCGCGCGAGGAGGAGCGCGAGTGCCGGGATCGGGCGCCGGGCCCGACGGGATCTCAACGCCCGGGCGTCTCGATCTGGTTCTGCCGCCGGGCGGCGCGATCGCCGAGCTGGGTCAGCCGCGAGGGGGCCCACTCGGACTCGCTCGCCTCGCCCTTCACCGGGATGCGCGCCACCGGCGGGCTGGCATCCGGGAGATAGCGGTCCACCATCGTCATCAGCTCCGCGGTCAGGCCGGGGAAGAGCGCGCCGGCCGTCGCGCCGAGCTTGGCGGGAACGGACAGCACGCGCTCCGCTCGTCCCCAGCGCAGGGCCTGCACCACCTGCCGGGCGGCGCGGTCCACGTCCATGGATATGCCGGGCAGGGAGTCGCTGATGCTGAACCAGGCGTACTCCTCGCGATGTCGGCCCTTGAACCAGGCATGACGCGGGCTGCCGGTGCGCATGAGCCCGGGGCAGATCGTGCTGACCTCGATGCCGTCTCCGCGGAGCTCGGCTCGCAACCCCTCCGACAGGCCCACCAGGGCGAACTTGCTCGCGCTGTAAGGGAGGAGATGGGGCACGCTGATCTTGCCGCCGATGGACGCGATGTTGACGATCCGGCCGGCGCGGCGCCGCCGCATCTCGGGGAGCACCGCCATGATGGCATGGAGCGGGCCCCAGAAGTTCACGTCCATGGCGGCGCGGAAGTCGGACTCGTCCATGACGTCGAGGGGGCCCACGATGATCGTGCCGGCATTGTTGATGAGCGCGTCCACCGGCCCCAGGCGCTCGCGCACCTCGTGCACCATCCGCGTGACCGCTTCGCGCTCGGTGACATCGGCGGCGACCGCCACCACCGGGCCGCCGCGCTGGATCAGGTCTCGGCGCGCCCGCTCGAGGGTGTCGGGGTCGCGCGCGCAGATGGCCACCCGGGCGCCCTCTTCCACGAGGCGTCGCGCGATGGCCAGCCCGAGCCCGCGCGAGCCGCCGGTGATCAGGACCACGCGGCCGGTCAGCCTCCATCGCCGCCGGCTGGCCGCGGCCGCCACGGACAGCGCGCCGGCGCCGGCCGCGAGGCCGATGAGGGCGCCCGCGAGGCGGTTCATGCCGCCGGGTCCAGGACGAACTTGACGCTGTCGTCCGCCTTGTCGCGGAACACCCGATACGCCTCGGGCGCGCGACTCAAGGGCCAGCGATGCGTGATGATGAACGTGGGATCGAGCCGTCCTCCCTCGATGAGCGCCAGCAGGGGCCGCAGGTAACGATGCACGTGCGTCTGCCCCATGCGAAGGGTGAGGCCCTTGGCGAAGGCGGCCCCGAACGGCACCTTGTCGAGCACCCCGCCGTAGACGCCCGGGATCGACACCACGCCGCCCTTCCGGCAGGCCTGCAGCGCCTCGCGCAGGACGTGCGGCCGGTCGGTGGCCAGCATCAGCATGTGCTTGGCGCGGTCGTAGATCGCATCGAAGGTGGCGCCGTGCGCCTCCATGCCCACCGCGTCGACGCAGGCGTCGGGGCCGCGACCCCCCGTGCGCTGCTTGAGCTCCTCCACCACGTCGGGGCAATACGCGTAGTCGATGGTCTCCGCCTTCGCATAGCTCTCCGCGAGGCGCAGCCGCGCCGGCCAGCGGTCGATCCCGATGACGCGCTCGGCGCCGAGGATGCGTGCGCACAGCATGGTGAGGAGACCCACGGGACCGGCTCCCCACACCGCGACGGTGTCGCCCGGCCGGATGGCACAGTTCTCCGCCGCCATGTAGGCGGTGGGCAGGATGTCGGAGAGGAACAGGACCTGGTCGTTCGACAGACCGGGCGGTACCACGCAGGGGCCGACATCGGCGAAGGGGACGCGCACGTACTCGGCCTGCCCGCCCGGATAGCCGCCATAGAGGTGCGAGTACCCGAAGAGACCGGCCGCCGAGAAGCCGTACACCGCCTCCGCCATCTCCGCGTTCGGATTGCTGTTGTCGCAGAGCGAGGTGAGGCCTTCGCGGCAGTAGTTGCAGTGGCCGCAGGCGATGGGGAACGGCACCACTACACGGTCACCGAGCTTGAGGTTGGGCACGCCGGGGCCGAGCTCGACGACCTCCCCCATGAACTCATGCCCCAGCACGTCGCCCGCCTTCATGGTCGGGATGTAGCCACCGTAGAGGTGGAGGTCGGAG
This sequence comes from Candidatus Methylomirabilota bacterium, assembly GCA_035281625.1. Classification (GTDB taxonomy): domain Bacteria; phylum Methylomirabilota; class Methylomirabilia; order Rokubacteriales; family CSP1-6; genus DASRWT01. The sequence continues at coordinate 688 of DATEDO010000264.1, read as the reverse complement.
CCACAGATGGCGGTGGCGGTGACCCGGATGATGGCGTCACGCGGGTTGATGAGGCGCGGGTCGGGCACCTCCTCCACTCGAACGTCGCGCGCGCCGTGCCAGCAGAGAGCCCGCATCTCAGCGCCTCCGACCATTGGGGGCCAGCCGCCCCGGGTTCGCGATCTCGCCCGCTTCCAGCACTTGCTTGAAGCGCCGGAGGTCCTCACGCAATTGCCGATCGGCGCTGTGGCCGAACACCGTCGCGAGCGCCGCCCCCACCTGTCCGGCGGGAGGCGCGTAGCGGAGCTGCACCTTGACCTCGCTCCCCCGAGTGCCCGGCGCCTCGCTGAAGCGCACCGAGCCGGCATTGTCCACGTCTCCGTGCACCGAGCGCCACGCGATCAGACGCCCGGGCTCATCCGCCATGATCTCCGCCTCCCACTCGACGGTCATGCCGCCAGGGCCGCAGGCCACCCAGCGCGAGCGGGTCTCGCTGAGAGGGGTCACCGACTCGAGGTGCGGCATGAACTCGGGCAGGCGACGAAGGTCGCGCCACACTCGATAGACCTCCATGGCGGGACGCGTCACGGTCACCGTCCGCTCCACGCGCTCGCCGTGGTCCCGCGCCAGCGTGGGCACGTCGGGCCGGCGCCGGTGCCCCGGGTCGCCGTCGTGCGCGCCGCGGCGCTGCGTCGCCACCCATGCCGCC
>DATEDO010000263.1:0-20137 GCA_035281625.1 Candidatus Methylomirabilota bacterium | reverse complement strand
GATGGTGACGACCTTCTTGTTCGCGGCCGCCATGAGGGGCGTGATGCACGAGCGCACCGGCTGACCGTCGAGGTGCACCGTGCAGGCGCCGCAGAGCGCCATCCCGCAGCCGAACTTCGTGCCGGTCAGCCCCACCTCGTCCCGCAGCGCCCACAGCAGCGGCGTCTCGCCCGGCAAGTTGACGGTGTGCGGCTTGCCATTGATCACGAGTCTGGTCATGGTGGCCCTCCTCCGGTCGGCCGACTTGGTTCGCCGCGAATGTGGCGCCGAGGCGGTCCTCAGGGGTTCCAGAACCCTTGCGACGGGATGCGGAACGCCCGGTTGAAGCGCGAGGAGGCGTTCTCCCAGGCGATGATCATCGTCAGCTCCGCGATCGTGTCGTCGTCATAGTGTTGCTGCAGCCGGCTGAACAGCCCGTCGTCGACGTCACGGCGCGTATCCGTCATGGCGTCGGCGTACTCGAGCGCCACCTTCTCGGCGTCGGTGAAGAGCGGGCTCCTCGCGTAGTCCTTCAGGAGCGTCTCGAGCTTCTCGGTCGAGACCCCGTTTCGGCTGCCCACGGCAGCATTGACGTCCTGTCAGAACTCGCAGGCGTTCCACGAGGCGACGCGCCGGTTGAGGAGGGCCCGGAGCGCGGCGGGCACGCGCTTCGTCTCCTGCTGCAGCGCCGCCCACATCGCCTTCGCGGCGCGGAAATAGGCGGGGTTCCGCGCGTAGAAGAGGTATGGATAGAGCGGCGCGCCCCGGAGCTCGCGCTGTTCTTCGAGCGTGTCGCGCAGGTCGGCCGGGAGCGTCTCGACCTCGACCGGCGGGATGCGTGTCTTCCCTTCGAGCATGGCCCCTCCTCCATGGCCGCGATCCTAGCTCCGAAACGGCCGGCCGCGCCGCTCCGATCTCTGCGATGACGGGGCGGTGAGCACTGACGTCTACGCGGGCGCGAAGATGCCGGTCGGCGTGTCGGAGCCGGGGGCGTCCGTCGCGGCGGGATGCGGCCCGGCGAAGGTGGCGTCCCGCTGCAGCCTCGGGAGGACGCGGTCCGCGAAGAGGCGCAGATTCAGCTGGGCCTCTTCGTGCGGCATGCCGCCATAGCCGAACTCACCCACCAGATGCGTGAGGCCGGTCAACCGCTGGAGCTCGGCGATCTGCTGGAGGCAGTCGTCGGGTGTGCCCACGACCTGGATCTTGACGTAGAAGTCCGTGGCCTTCTTCCGGTAATTCTCGTCCTTCATCTTCGAGTACGTCTTGGCCATACCCCCGTAGAACTCGTACCCCTTCACGGTCGCGAGGTGCCCGTCCGAGAAGTGGTAGTGCGTGTCGATGGAATCCCACTTGCGGGCCAGGTAGAGGGCGGCGCGCTCGTGCGCCTCTTCACGGCTCTCGGCCACCGAGATGTTGGTCGAGATGATGGGCGGGCGCGGTGCGTGACCCACGCTGGCGGTGATGTCGCGGAAGCGCTGGATGTCCTCGGCGGCCTTGGGCCACTCGTTCTGCATGATGACGAGCAGACCGAAGCCGAGCTTGGCCATGATCTCGGCCGATTCGGGGCTCACCGAGGAGGCGTAGAAGCGTCGCTCGGGGTGGGAGACCGGCCGCGGCCGGATCGACATCAGCGGGATCTTGAAGAACTCGCCCTCCCAGTCGAAGACATCGTGCGTGAGCGCCTTGATGACGATCCGGGCCGACTCCACGAAGCGGGCGCGCGCCTCTTCCATGGGAACGCGGAAGCCCGCGTACTCCACGCTGGCCGCGCCGCGGCCGAAGCCGAACACGCAGCGGCCGTTGGAGAGAATGTCGAGCAGCGCGATCTCCTCCGCCACTCGCACCGGGTCGTGCCAGGGCAGGACGATCACCGCGGTGCCGAGCATGATGCGCCGGGTGCGGCCCGCGAAGTAGCTCAGAAGCTGGGTGGGGTCGGGCGACATCGAGTACCCGGTGAAGTGATGCTCGAGCGCGAACAGCGAATCGAAGCCGAGCGGCTCGGCGAGGTCACCCAGCGCCAGGTGCTCGGCCAGCACCGAGGCGTCCGAGCGCCCTTCCTTCGTGAGCATGTTCAGCGAGATGCCGACTTTCATGCTGACCTCCCGGCCGATCGATCGGATGCGGGGTCTCGCACCGCCCCTGGGTACGGAGGGACTATACACGGAGCCGTGAGGTGGCGCATCTCTTGCACCGTTCTCGGGCGTGCGCCGTATCCTCGCCTTCGAGTGGCTCACCACCGACGGGTACTTCGCAGCCTCGGACGGTAGCCTGAGCTGGGTGGTGCCCGACGACGAGCAGGCCCGCGCCGCCGCCGACGGTATGCCGGCGGCCGACACCGTCCTTTTCGGCCGCCGGACCTACGAGGTCTTCGAGGGCTTCTGGCGGAAGGTCCCGCGAGACTCCCCGACCGCGCCCGATCCTCACCGTCCGGGACAGCAGTCGCGAGAGCACCGAGCGATCGCAGCGTGGATGCACGAGGCGACCAAGCTGGTGTTCTCCAGAACCCTGCCCGACGTGACGTGGCACAACGCTCGTCTCATCCGCGAGCTGGACATGGAGGAGCTCGTGGCCATGAAGCAGCGGCCCGGCAAGGACATGCTGATCTTCGGCAGCGGATCGATCGTGTCCCAGTTGACTCGGCACGCGCTCGTCGACGAATATCAGTTCGTCGTGTGCCCGGTGTTTCTCGGCGCCGGCCTGCGGTTGCTGGAGGGGCTGTCGAAGCGCGTGAGGCTCGAGCTACGGGACGTACGGAAGTACCCGTCTGGCGACGTCTCCCTTCGCTACGCTCCGCAACGTCCGGCGTAAGCGAGAGCCTGCCGCGCAAGCGAGAGCCTGGAGGAGCACGCAGCGATGACCACCGTGAATGTCCGCTACATGGTCCACGATGTCGAGGCCGCTCTCGCCTTCTACACGTCCCACCTGGGCTTCAAGGTCCTGTCCAAGACGTTGCCGGCATTTGCCGACGTCGCGCGGGGCGACCTGCGACTGTTGCTGAGCGGGCCGACGAGCTCGGCGGGGCGCCCCATGCCGGATGGCCGGCGACCGGAGCCGGGCGGCTGGAACCGCATCCACCTCATCGTCGAAGATCTCGCCGCGGAGGTGCAGCGACTCCGCGCGGCGGGGCTTCACTTCCGCAACGACATCGTCACGGGGCCGGGCGGCTCGCAGATACTCCTCGACGATCCTTCCGGCAATCCGGTGGAGCTTTTTCAGCCCCGTCAGGAATAGACAGCCGTTGGCACTCCCCTTGCGTTCTTCGAGGGAGGCGGTGATCCACCCTCACCAGGAGGTACGTCATGGGACTCGATCCGGTCTGCGGAATGGAAGTGAATCCGGCGTCGGCAGCGGCCCAGTCGGAATACGCGGGGGTGACGTTCTACTTCTGCAGCGAGGAGTGCAAGCAGAAGTTCGACGACAATCCGCGGCGATACATGGACGAGACCGACCTCGCCGAAGCGCGGGCCAAGCAGGAGAGCCAGGGACGCTAGACGCCGGACGACCTCTACCCGGTAGTCGTGCGCGGCCGGGGGCTTTTTGACCCACGGACCCGGTCGGGAGGGCGGCGCGCCTCGTAGAATAGGGGCGTGACGCTCTTCGCCGACTTCGCCCGGCTCGGCCGGCAGCTCGAGGCCACGTCGGGACGCCTCGACAAGCGCCGGCTCGTGGCCGACTTTCTCCGGGCCGTCGATACGAGCGAGGTGCCGTCGGCGGTGGCGTTTCTCACCGGCCATCCGTTCCCCACGTCGGATCCTCGGGTGCTCGGTGTGCGCGGCCTGCCGCGCGACGTCCCGGTCGCCGCCGGTCCGCCCCTCACCCTGGGCGATGTGAGCGCCGCCTTCGCGGCGGTCGCCGAGGCGATGGGGAGCGGCTCGCGCGGCGCCCGGCAGGCACGATTGGCCGAGCTGACCACGCGAGCCAGCGACGAGGAGCGCGAGTTCCTGAACCGGATCGTGTGGGGCGAGCTCCGTACCGGGGTCTCCGACGGCCTCGTGCTGGAGGCCATCGCGACCGCGGCCGGTGCCGACGTCGCCGTCGCTCGCCGGGCCGCGCTGTTCCTCGGCGACCTGGCCGCAGTGGCGGCGCTCGCGCGGGCGGGCGGTGCGGCGGCGCTGGCCGGGGCGGCACCGCGGCCGTTCATACCGCTGCTCCCTATGCTGGCCGAGCTGGCGAGCGACTTCGACGAGGTGCTTCGCGCTCACGGCGGCCACACCGCGCTGGAGTTCAAGTACGACGGCGCCCGCGTGCAGGTGCATCGGGACGACGACCGGGTGGCCATCTGGACGCGCCGGCTGTCCGACGTCACCCGTAGCCTGCCGGACGTGGCGGCCATCGCCCGCGGGCTGTCCGGGGCGCCCTTCATCCTCGACGGTGAGGTCGTGGCGCTGGACTCGGAGGGCCGACCCCTACCCTTTCAGGAGCTGATGCGGCGGTTCCGCCGCGTCCACGGCGTGGAATCCCTCGCCCGCGAGATGCCGCTGGCGCTGCACTTCTTCGACTGCCTGCTCGTCGACGGGCGCTCGCTCATCGACGCGCCCCAGGCCGAGCGCTGGAAGGCGCTGACTCGCGTCACGGGCGGTCGCTACCTGGCCGAGCGCGCGCCGATCGACGACGTCGAGGCGGCGCGGACCTTCGAGGCCCGCGCACTGGCGGCGGGCCACGAGGGGGTGATGGCCAAGGACCCGCGCTCGCCGTACGAGCCGGGCGGCCGCGGCAAGCGCTGGTTCAAGCTCAAGACGCCGGAGACGATCGACTGCGTGATCATCGCCGCCGATCGCGGCTCGGGCCGGCGCGTCGGGTGGCTGTCCAACTACCACCTGGCGGTTTCCGACGGCGAGACCTTCGCCGACGTCGGGAAGACCTTCAAAGGGCTCACCGACGCAGAGTTCGGGGCGATGACGGAGCGCCTGCGCGCCCTCGCCGTCGCCGACGACGGGTACACGGTGCGGGTCCGGCCCGAGATCGTCGTCGAGGTCGAGTACAACGAGATCCAGCGCAGCCCGACGTACCGCTCGGGAATGGCGCTGCGGTTCGCCCGCATCGCGCGCATCCGCGAGGACAAGAGCCCGGGCCAGGCGACCACCCTCGAGGAGCTTCGCATGCTGTACGAGCGGCAGTTCGCCACCAAGGGCCGGGCCGGGGACAGCCAGTAGTGGCGGACAGCGGGCTCCCCGTGACGGGCTTCCCCAGCGTCGACGTCCACGTCCACCTCCATCCCGAGGGGCTGGCCCAGGCGATCGAGCGCTGGTTCGCCCGCCACGGCTGGACGGCCGGGCATTCCTTCGATCCCTCGGCGGTGGCCGACACGCTGCGATCCCGCGGGGTGCGCCGGTTCTGCTTCTTCTCCTATGCCCACAAGCCCGGCATGTCACGCGCCCTGAATCGGTGGCTCTCCGAGCAGGCGGCGCGGCTCCCGGAAGCCACCGCCCTCGGCACGCTGCATCCGGACGATTCCGACCTCGACGAGATCGCGCGCGAGGCCACCGGTGATCTCGGGCTCCGGGGCTTCAAGTTCCACCACTCGGTGCAGCGCTTCCACGTGGACGACGAGCGGCTGTTCCCGGTGTACGAGCGGGCGGAGGCGGACGGCCAGGTGTTCGTGCTCCACGTGGGCACCATGCCGTATCGCGACCCCTTCACGGGCGTCGAGCGGTTCGCGCGGCTGATGGCGCGCTTCCCGCGGCTCCGCGTGTGCGTGGCCCACATGGGCGCATTCCAGAGCGCGGAGTTCCTGGCGCTGCTGCCTCGATACCCCGAGCTCTACGTGGACACCACGATGGCCATGACGTCCTTCGCCACGCCCTTCACGGGGGCCGATCCCGGCGCCGTGTCCGATGCGGATCTCGTCCGGCACCAGGACCGCGTGCTCTTCGGGTCGGACTTCCCGCTGATTCCCTACGACTACGACGAGGAGCGCCGCTGGGCCTGGGAGCGCAAGCTCGACGACGTCGTGCGCCGGAAGATCTTTCACGACAACGCGCTCCGATTCCTTCGAGGCAGCCCGGGCGCGATGGACGGTGGCGTGCATCCCGCCGTGGACCAGGAGGAATGACGATGCGTGCAAGGCATGGGGCAATCGTGTTGGCTCTGATCGCGAGCGGGCTGTCGCCGCTCTGGCTCGGTGCGCAGCCGCAGTCCTCCAGCGCGCCGGCCGAGATCAAGGGCTGGCGAGCGGTGCGGGTCGCAGACGGTATCGAGCACCCATGGGGCATGACGTGGCTGCCCGACGGGCGTGCCCTCGTGACCGCGAAGGAGGGACACCTGTACCTCCTCGCGGACGCCAGGGCCCAGCGCGTCGAGATGCCGGGCATACCGCGCGTCTTCGCCGGCGGCCAGGGTGGACTCATGGACATCGCCGTCCATCCCTCCGACGGCTCGCGGATCTACATGACCGTGTCCACGGGGTCCCGTGACGAGAATCGGACGACCCTCGTACGAGGCGTGTTCCGCGATGGCCGAGTCTCGGGTATCGAGACGCTGTTCCAGGTCGACCCGCCGAAGAGCGGCGCTGCGCACTTCGGCTCCCGGCTGCTCTGGCTCCCCGACGGGACCCTCTTGATGACCGTGGGCGACGGGGGCAACCCGCCGCAGCGCGTGGGCGCCATGCTCGCCCGCGAGCAGGCCCAGAACCTTCAGACCCATCTCGGCAAAGTGCTGCGCCTCACCGAGGACGGCAAGCCGGCCCCGGACAATCCGCTGGCGAAGCGGCCCGAGGCGCGCCCGGAGGTCTGGACCTACGGCCATCGCAACATCCAGGGGATCGCGCGCGATCCCGGGTCGGGGCGCATCTGGGCCAGCGAGCATGGCCCCTACGGCGGGGACGAGGTGAACCTGCTGGAGGCCGGTCGAAACTACGGGTGGCCGCTCCAGTCGCTGGGCCGCGACTATCGGACGCGCGAGCCGATCGGTCAGCCGTCCGTTCCCGGCATGGTCGACGCGCTCGTGGTCTGGTCGCCGTCGAAGGCCCCCTCCGGCCTGGCGTTCTACACGGGGCCGCGCTACGGAGACTGGAAAGGCAGCCTCTTCAGCGGTGGTCTGGTCACGCGGGATGTCCGACGGCTGATCCTCGATGGGCAGGGCCGCGTGACGGGCCAGGAGCGTCTCTCCATGGGCGCCCGCGTCCGGGACGTGCGCCAGGGCCCGGACGGGTACCTCTACGTGCTCACCGACGAGTCCAACGGCAAGGTCCTCCGCATCGAACGGCCGTGACCCTATGAGCCCTTCGCGTGCAGGAGAACGCGCTCGTAGGTCGTGCGCACGCGCGTCGAGAAGGCGCCGATGTCCCGGTCGTAGACCTTGATCAGCTCGTTGATCTCGGGGCCGCTGAGCGCGGCGGCGAGCTTGGCCGCGCTCTCGAAGGCGTAGAGCGCCATGTACTGGTGGGAGCCGTCACCCACCACGACCTTGTAGCGCGCGGCGCCGATGCAGCCCGGCAGCATCCGCACGGCATCCGGGACGTGCTCGCTGTCGTACCAGCGGTTGAACTCCGCCTCACGGCCCGGCTCCACCGTGGCCCGCACGCTCAGCATGTGTTCGGGGAACATGTCGAACCCTCCTCGGGTCACACCGATCGGATCATCGTCAGCAGCATCTCGGATGCGGTCCCCATGACGTCCTCCCCGGCCCAACGAATGGCCGTCGATGAGCGCTATGCCTCGATCATGCCCCACGCGCGTGATCGGCGCGTGCTATGTTTCGCGCGTGGATCCTCTCGCCGGCTCGCCGTGGAGCGCATCCGATACCGTGGCGGGATTCGCGCAGTCGGCTCCCAATGCCGTCCTGATGAAGTTCGCCGCGGAGGAGCGGCGGCGCCCCGTGGGGGCCCGTGCGCTCGACCTCGGCTGCGGCGCGGGGCGCAACGCGGTGCCGATCGCGCGCCTGGGGTGGACGGTGGTCGGCATCGACCTCTCGTGGCCCATGCTCCACGCGGCCGCCGCTCGCGCGCGCGCCGAGCGTCTCGACGACCGGCTCCATCTGGCCCTCGCGCCGATGGACCATATTCCTGCGCGGGATGAGAGTTTCGACCTGGTGATCGCGCACGGCGTCTGGAACCTCGCGCGCTCCGCGAGCGAGTTCCGGCGGGCACTCGGCGAGGCGGCCCGGGTGGCAAGGCGGGGGGCGGGGCTGTTCGTGTTCACCTTTTCACGTAACACCTTCCCGCCGGAGACGAGGGGGGTGACGGGAGAACCATTCGTGTTCACCCAGTTCTCCGGCGAGCCACAGTGCTTCCTCACCGAGGCCCAGCTCGTGGATGAGCTGGGCCGCGTCGGCTTCTCGCCCGATCCCGCGGTGGCCTTTCGAGAGCACAACCGGCCGGCGCCGGGGGCACTCCCCTGCGGAAGACCGCCGGTGATCTACGAGGCGGCCTTCCGCCGAGAGGGCGGATTCTCGAGATGACGTATCGTCTACTCGTCGCGCTCCACCTGCTCGGCGCGACGGTGTGGGTCGGCGGGCACCTCGTGCTCTGTCTCGCGGTCCTGCCGCGGGCCTTGCGGTCACGCGATCCCGGAATCGTCCGCGAGTTCGAATCGGGGTTCGAGCGCTTGGGAATCCCGGCCCTGCTCCTCCAGGTCGTGACCGGGCTCTGGCTCGCGAGCCACTGGGTGCCCGACCTCACGGAGTGGCTCTCGCCCTCCACGCCGCCAGCACGTCTCATCCTCCTCAAGCTGGCGCTGCTGGTCGTGACGGTCGCGCTGGCCGTTCACGCCCGGCTTCGCGCCCTTCCGAGGCTCGATGCGACGACGCTTCCCTTTCTCGCCTACCACATCGTGTCGGTCACGCTGGTGGGGGTGAGCATGCTCCTGGTCGGGGTGGCCATCCGCACCGGTGCCGCCCTGTAGCCGCGTCTCAAGAGCGGCGACCGCCGAACTCACCGGCGTGAAGCGACACGAATTCCCGGACGCTGATCGGCGGCCGGCCCGTCACCCGCTCCACGCCATCCGCCATCCGGTCATATCGGCCCGCCCGGTTCAGCTCGGCCATCGTCAGCAGATGCTTGGTCAGATGCTCCGGCAGCCCCGCCGTGTTCAGGCCCCGCTCCCAGTCCGCCGGGGCGACGTCCAGGTACGTCACCTCACGGTTCAGGGCGACCGAGTACTCCCTCGCGACCCCGTCCATGTCCTGCGACCGTGGACCGGTGAGCTCGTAGATCCGGCCCAGATGCGGCCCGGGGTCGGCGAGAACGGTCGCGACGACGCGGGCGACGTCGGACGTGGCCACCGGAGAGCTCTTGCCCCGCCCGAACGGGAGCTCGATGCGGCTTCGCTCGCGGACGCTCGGACCGGTGAGCGGGAGGAAGAAGCCCTCCAGGAATACCGTCGGCCGGATGGTGACGACGGGCAGGCCGGACCAGGCAAGGGTCTGCTCGCTGAGCCAATGCTGCCGCTGTTGAGGACTCGGGGTGGTGTTCTGGATGCTCATCTGGGACACCGTCATCTGGGACATGTTGACCAGGGCATTCACCCCGACCGCGCGTGCGACCGCCGCCATGGTCACGGTCGCCTCCAGGTATCCGGGGGACACGGACATGCCGAAGTAGACCCGCCGACAGCCGCTGACGACCCGAAGGACGTCGGCCGGCTCGAGGAGGTCGCCGACCACGACCTCGGCGCCGGCGGCCCGCAAGGCCGCCGCTCGGTCGTCCTCGCGCCGGACCATGGCACGAACCGGAAGCCCGCGCTCGAGCAGCAGGCCGGTTACGCTCCGCCCGACCGCTCCCAGTTGACCAGCAGCCCCGGTGACGAGGATCAATCCGTTCTCAGTCATGCGGCCAGCATTTTCGCGTCAGGCCCGGCCTGGCACGGCCGGCGGGACGGTCATCGCGTCGGGGCAGGCACGGTGAACGTCAGGATCACCACCTGTCCGGGGAAGACGTTGTGGTTGGCGTCGACCAGCTCGATCTTCACCTTGTGGGGGCCGGGCGGCAGCCCGGCGATATCGATGGTGTTGTTGTCACTCGCGTCCGCCCACCACCAGGGCAGGTCGTCGACGGTGATGTGCAGATGCCCGATCCGTGGCGAGGCCTGGAGCGCGCCCGCGCCGAACACGGGCAGGATGCGCACGTTCTCCACGCGGAACTGAGCCCAGAAGAGGCCCTTGGCCAGCCCCTCGGGAATCGGGGGGTCCACGACGAGCTTGGGCGGGGGCTCCTTCTGGATCGCGATGTACGGGGAAGCGCCGCGGATGTCCCTCGCGCTCTGGGCGCCGGCGCTCGTGACGAGCACGGCGCCGACCGCGACGACGGCCAGGGTCTTGATCAGCATGGTCATGGTGATCTCCTCCTTCACATCGCGGTGTAGCCGCCATCGACGAACAGCAGCGTGCCCGTCACGTAGGAGGCGTCGTCGGAGGCGAGAAACAGGATGCAGGCGGCGACCTCCTCGGGCGTGCCGTGACGCCGGAGCAGGGTGCCCTTGGCCGCGTCATCCCGGTACTGCTCGAACGTCCGGCCGATCGCTTGATTGCGCTTCTCGTGAAAGGGCGTGTAGATCGGCCCGGGGCAGACCGCGTTCACGCGGATGCCGTCCGCGGCGTGATCCGCCGCCATGCCTCGCGTCAGCCCGGCGGCGGCCGCCTTGGTGGTGTCGTATTGCGTCGTCTTGCCGATGCTCGTCACCGAGCGCACCGAGGCGACGTTGACGATGCTGCCGCCCCCGGCCTGCCGCAGGACCGGAATCGCGGCTTTGGCGCAGAACGCGTAGCCCTTGAGATTCACGCCGAGGATCTCGTCCCAGCTCTCGGCGCTCGCCTCTTCCACCGTGTGATACAGCCGGACGCCGGCGTTGTTGACGAGGATGTCGAGCCGGCCGAAGCGCTGCGCGGCCTGCCGGACGAAGGCAGCGGCGTCGGCCTCGTGCTGCACGTGCGCCTCCACGAACATGACCTCTCCGCCGCTCGCCGCGATCTCCGCCGCCACCCGCTTGCCCCGGTCGGCGTCCCGATCGGCGAAGGCCACCTTCGCGCCTTCCTTCACGAACCGCCGCACGGTGGCCTCGCCGATCCCTGACGCTCCGCCGGTCACCGCGGCCACCTTCCCGCTCAGTCGCGCCATGCTCGATGCCCTCGCTCTCCGCGCCGCGATCGCGGCACGGCCCGAACATACGGCAGACGAGCATCGAGATCCAGGGCCGAATGCGCTAACATTCCCGTCGATGCTCACGCGCAAGCTCGCGATCGTCACGGGTGGAGCGCGAGGGATCGGCGCGGGCATCGCCCGTGTCATGGCCGCGCAGGGCGCGCGCGTCGCGCTGCTCGGCTCGCGGGACGGCTTCGGGAGACCGTGCCCGAGAGCGAGACGCGGATCGCCGGCGGGCCCGCTACGATTGATGCGCGAAGGCCTCCTTCATACCCGCCTCCATCTCCGCCGGCGTCAGATCCTTGATATGCGTCGCGAATGACCAGCTATGGCCGAAGGGATCGATCACGACACCGTAGCGGTCGCCCCAGAACATGTCGGCCGGAGGCATCTGCACGGTGGCGCCGGCATCCGCGGCCCGCTTGACCGCGGCGTCGCAGTCCTCGACGTAGCGGTGGATGGTGACCGGCGTGCCGTTCAACGCCTTCGGCGATGAGGCTTTACCGCCACAGAACTCCGGGAAGTCGTCCACGAGGAATACGACGCCGCTGCCGATCCGCAGGGCCGCGTGCATGATCCGGCGCCCGTCCGGGGCGGGTGCCCGGTTGAGTTCCTGGGCGCCGAAGGCCTTCTTGTAGAACTCGATCGCGGCCTCGCACGGGTCGCACACGAGGTGCGGAATCAGCCCCTCATGGCCGGGTGGAATAGGGTGGTTGGCTTTGGTCATTTTCTGCCCTCCTCTGCGATTGGTCGAACGACGGGTCGAGAGATCGACAGCCGCTCGACAGAGAAGGGCTCTGGGGGCGACGACGCCCGAACTCGGCCGCGGCGCGCGCGATGGCCTTGCCTGGCACGCCTGCGACAGGCTAGCCTCTGTCGCATGGCGCACACACGGATCCGGAAGTTCAACACCCGGGACACCTATCCGGAGCAGAAGCTGGACAACGACCTCTGCCAGGCGGTGGTGGCGGGGAACACCGTTTACCTGCGCGGCCAGATCGCTCAGGATCTCGATAGCCGCGCATCGCTCCACGCCGGTGACCCCGGCAAGCAGACGGACAAGGCGATGGCCAACGTCGCGATGCTGCTCGAAGAGGCGGGGAGCGAGCTGAGCCACATCGTGAAGGTGGTGGTGTACATCACCGACATCCGCTACCGCGAGGCGGTGTACCGCGCGATGGGCAAGTGGCTCAAGGGCGTCTTCCCCGTCTCGACCGGCCTGGTGGTGCCGGCGCTGGCGCGGCCGGAATGGGTGGTGGAGATCGACGTCACCGCGGTGATCCCCGACGGCTACAAGCCGGCGCGCCGGGGCAAGAGGAGCAAGGCCTCGTGACCATCGCGATCGCGGCCCGCGCCGCCGAGGCGGGAATGCTCGGAATCGCCATTTCGTCCTCGTCGCCCGCGGTCGCCGCGCGGTGCGCGCACGCCCGGGCGGGCGTCGGGGTGCTCGGGACCCAGAACATCACCGACCCGCGCCTCGGGCCGGCCGGGCTGGACCTGATGGCGAAGGGGCTAGGCGCGAACGAGGCGATCGCCACTCTTTGCCGGACCGCGCCGCACATCGAGTTCCGCCAGCTGATCGCCGTCGACACCCAGGGTCGGACGGCTGCGTATTCGGGCCGCCGCACGCTCGGGACTCATGCGAGCGCGCAGGCGCCCGGCGTCGTCGCCGCCGGGAACCTGCTGGCCAGTCGGGAGATCCCCGGCGTGATGCTCGCAGCATTCGAGCGCGCCTCGGGGCACCTGGGTGACCGCCTGCTCGCCGCCATGGCGGCAGCCCTCGCGGCGGGCGGCGAGGAAGGCCCGGTGCACTCCGCCGGGATGCTGCTCGTGCGCGACGTGCCGTGGCCGGTGGCCGACCTGCGGGTCGATTGGTCCGACGGCGACCCGATCGCGGATCTCCATCACGTGTGGCTGATCTACAAGCCTCAGATGGAGGACTACGTCGCCCGGGCGCTCAACCCCGCGGCGGCGCCCAGCTTCGGCGTGCCGGGCGACCGGTAGAAGACCGTCGTGCGGACCTTTCCCGTCACCTTGCGGACCATCGACGCCGGCGGTCCGATCCACTTCGCCGATTTCGGCGGCGCCGGGCCGCCGATGGTGCTCGTGCACGGACTCGGCGGCTCCTGCGAGAACTGGCTCGCCGTGGGCGGCCTGCTCGCCGAGCACGCGCGGGTGCTGGCCGTGGACCTTCCGGGCTTCGGGCGCACGCCGCCGGCGGGGCGCGAGATCACCGTGACGGCCATCCAGCGCTCACTTCAGACCTTTCTCCGCGTCGTCGTCGGGGAGCCGGCGATCCTCGTCGGGAACTCGATGGGCGGCCTCGTGGCGATGATGCAGGCCGCGCGAGAACCAGTCAGCGTCGCCGGCCTCGTGCTGGTCGCCCCTGCCCAGCCGAGCGTGCGCGGCGGGCGAATCGGGGTCCCGGTCCAGGCGCTATTCGCGGTCTATGCGATCCCGGGGCTCAACCGCTGGTTCCTGCGGACGCGGGCGGCCCGGCTTGGTCCGGAGGGGCTTGTGGGTGAGTTGTTGCGGTTGCTCTGCACCGATGGGTCGCGCGTGCCCGAAGACGTGAAACGCGCCCACGTCGCGCTGGTCCGCGAGCGACTCGAGACGATGCCGTGGGCCAACGACGCCTTCCTGTCGGCGACCCGTTCGCTGCTCGCGACGATTCTCCGTGCGCAGCGATACTATCGGATGGTCGATGCCGTCGTCGCGCCGACGCTCGTGATCCACGGGCGTGACGATCGGCTCGTCCCCCTGGCGGCTTCGCGTGCGTTGCTCGGGCGCAAGCCGGACTGGACCCTCGAGACGTTCGACGACATCGGTCACGTGCCCCAGCTGGAGTCGCCGGCGCGCTTCGTCGACACCGTCACGCGCTGGCTCCGAACCAAGAAGGCATAGCCCCTTCCACCCTGCCTTCGCCTTGACGCCCCGCCGGACTGTGAGCAGGCTGGCAAGGAAGGGATCCCGCGTCCCGGCAGCTCGACAAGGAGGGACAAGATGCCAGCTCACAAGGTGGTGAAGCACGAGGAGTGGCTCAAGGCCCGGAAGAAGCACCTGGCGAAAGAGAAGGAGTTCACGCGGATGCGCGACCAGCTGAGCCGGGAGCGGCGCGATCTCCCGTGGGAGCTCGTCGAGAAGCCCTACACGTTCGAGGGCGACCACGGAACGCAGACCCTCCACGACCTCTTCGCGGGACGCGGCCAGCTGGTCATCTATCACGCGATGTTCCACCCGGAGACCGCGGGCCCCCACACCCCCTGGACGGCGGACGCGCCGTGCTACGTCTGCTCGTTCTGGATGGACAACTTCAACGGCATCACCATCCACCTGAACCATCGCGACATCACGATGGCCGCCATCTCACGAGCTCCCTACCCGAAGCTTGCCGCCTACAAGCGGCGGATGGGCTGGGGGTTCCCGTGGCTCTCGTCGGTCGGGAGCGACTTCAACTTCGATTATGGCGTCTCGTTCGATCCGAAGGCCGACAAGGTCGACTATAACTACCGGCGCCGTCCGTGGGGGCTGGCCGAGGGTCCGGGCATCAGCGTGTTCCTGAAGGACGGCGGCCAGATCTACCACACCTACTCCACCTACGAGCGTGGGCTCGACATGTTGAACGTCGCCTACCACTACATGGATCTCGTGCCGAAGGGCCGTGACGAGGGCGACGACGGCGGCGCAGGGGCGTGGGTTCGCCGTCGCGACGAGTATCCGGACTGATGTCCGGCGGCCTCTTCGCCGCGATCGGGCTGGTCCGCCAAGCGCGGCCGGGCGGCTTCTGTCCCGCGTGCCGAGTCCTGATGCAGGCCCGCGACGCCAGTCAGGAGCTCGCCAAGCCTACGGTGGCCGCACTGGTCGTCCTTGCCGTCGCCGGCGTGGCCTGGGCGGCCATGGTCCACCATTGGCACGCCATGGCTGGAATGGACAGCATGGACATGGGCCTCGGCCCGATCGAGTCGTTTGCGGCGACCTGGGTCGTGATGATGGCGGCGATGATGCTGCCCTCCGCGATCCCGGTGGTTCTCGAGTTTGCACGAACGGCCGAGGGCCGCCGGGGATGGCCGGTTGCCACCACCGTGCTTGCCGTCACCTACCTTGGCGTGTGGCTCTTGTTCGGCGTGGTCTGCTACGCGATCTACACCGCCGTGCGCATGCCCTGGCCCAACCAGGCGGTGGTGGTCGGCCTGGCGCTGGCGCTCGCCGGCGTCTACTCCTTCAGCCCCATCAAACGCGCCAGCCAAGCCCGCTGCCGTGAGCTGTGCGCGCTGCATGGTCCCCTGCCCTTCAATCTCATGCGGAGCGCCGCGGTTTCCGGCGCGCGCTATGGCCTGAGCTGCCTTGGCTGCAGCGCCGCGCTCATGGTGGCCATGGTCCTTCTCGGGATGTCGAGCCTGTGGTGGTCGGTGATCCTGGGCACCGTCGTCCTCGTCTACAAGCTCGCGCCGCCTTTGAGCGTGCGACATGATCTGGCCCTCTCGGCCGCTCTGGTGGCGCTCGGCGTCGCGTACGTCATCGCGCGCGCCGCGCCGTGACAAGAGGGGCCCGGAGAGCCACGCGCCCGACGCCGGCTTGACAATTGCCCGCCCCGGACTCATGTTCCGCCCCAAGTCCTCACAAAGGAGCCCCCCATGGCGGATGACCTTGTGCTGCCCCTGTACTGTCCGCTCGTCGTGGATGGCGTAGAAGGCAAGGCCTCCAGCGGCCGGCAGTTCAAGCGGGAGAACCCGGCGGACGTCCGCCAGGTCGCGACGGTCGCCGAGGAAGGATCGCAGGCCGACGCCCGCGCCGCCATCGACGCCGCCCGGACGGCCTTCGACACCAACGCCGGCAACTGGATCTACAACTACAAGCTCCGCGAGCAGACGCTGCTGCGCACTGCGCAGCTGATCCGGGCCAACGCCGACCGTCTGGCCCGGGTGGTCAGCCTCGAAGTGGGCATGCCGATGCGGCAGGCGGCGCCCCACGTCCTCGCCGCCGCGGACGTCTTCGAGTTCTACGCCGGGCTCGCGGGCAAGCTGTACGGCGAGAGCTTCACGCTGCCGAGCGGCTCGATGATCAACCTGGTCAAGGAGCCGGTAGGCGTCGTCGGGATGATCACGCCATGGAATTTTCCGTTGACCCAGACCGCGCGGAAAGTCGCGCCCGCGCTGGCCGCCGGCTGCACCATCGTGATCAAGCCCGCGAGCTACACCCCCGCCGCCACCTACGAGCTGGTGAAGCTGATCCAGGAGACGAGCATTCCGCGGGGCGTGCTCAACCTGGTGCCGGGACCCGGCAACGTCGTCGGCGCGGAGATCATCGCCAGCAAGAAGGTGGACAAGATCTCGTTTACCGGCGAGACCGGCACTGGCAAGCGAATCGGCGCCCAGGCTGGCATGGAAGTGAAGCGGGTGAGCCTGGAGCTGGGCGGCAAGGCGCCCTACGTGATCTTCGACGACGCGGAGGTCGACGCCGCCGCGCGCGCCGCCATCTTCGGCATGTTCCGCAACGCCGGCCAGGCGTGCGGCGCCACCACCCGGCTCCTGGTCCAGGAGGGCATTCACGACCGGTTCCTCGAGCGCGTGGTCGATCTGACGCGAAGGATCGAGGTCGGGCCTCCCTCCCGGCTATCCACCGACATGGGTCCGCTGATCTCCCTGAGCCAGGAACGGGTGGTGCAGGAGTTCATCCAGTACGGCGTGGAGAAGGGATTCCGCCTGCTCACCGGCGGCCACAAGCTCACCGGCCCTGACTGGGACCGCGGCTACTACATGGAGCCGACCATCTTCGACCACGTCGACAACGCGTCGCGGCTCGGCCAGGAGGAGATCTTCGGCCCGGTGGTGGCGGTCACCACCTTCCGCGACGAGACGGAAGCCGTCGAGCTGGCGAACGCGGTGGACTTCGGGCTGGTGGCGGGGGTGTGGAGCTCCGACTATCCGCGCGCCCTGCGCGTGGCTCGACGCATCCGCGCCGGGACGGTCTGGATCTGGGACAACTACGCCCAGCCGGTGGAAGGCATCTGGGGCGGTTACAAGCAGAGCGGCATGGGCCGCGAGCTCGGATACCACGGGCTCGATGACTTCATCGAGATCAAGCAGATCTTCACCGACGGCACCGGCCTGGCGATGAAGCCGCCGTACGGTCAGGTGATCAAGGAGTAGCCCCGGCCGCGCCTCAGGAGCCGCGAGGAGACATATCGGCTGGAATGGTGCGTCGGGCCCCCGCGATGGTGAGGAGCGCGGGGAGGACCACCAGGGATGCGAGGAGATTGCACGCGGCGCCGATGGTCAGCAACAGGCCGAGGCTGGAGATCCCGCGGTAGGACGCCATCGTCAGGCTTCCGAACGCGACGATCGTGATCAGCCCATTCAAGGCGACAGCCCGGAGGGTGCTCGCGCTCCCGGCGGTGGCCGTCGATGGTCCACGGCTTGCCTCCATGTGACGAAGGGTGATGTTCAGGCCGAACTCGGCCGACGCGCCGATGATCATCGGCAGGCCCCAGACGTTGGCCAGGTTGAACTTGATCCCGAAGGCGTGCATGACGCCGATGGTCCACAAGAGGCCGAGCCCGAGCGGCGCGAGAGCCAGCAGCGATTCTCGCAGGCGGCGGATCGCCACCAGGCTCAACGCGGTGACGAGCGCCAACGCGTACAGCGTACCCTGCAGGTACGCCCGCTCCATCAGCCGGGTGGCCTCGTAGGTGATGACGGGCGGGCCCGTGCTGTCCGGATCCACCCGTCGGAGGTCGCGGACGAAGGTCCGCGCGCCGTCCTTCGTCCAGATGTCGACCCTCGGATGCACCTGGATGAGGAGGCGTCCCTCCGATCCCACGAAGCGGCGCCGAAGCTCCTCCGGCGCATCCGCGAGGGTGAGGGGCGACGGGGTCAGGTTGCGCTGTAGCAGATCGAGCTTGTCCGCCAGATCGCGGTGAAGCTGCGCCTGCAGGTCGCCGAGGGCCGCACCCGCCGCGTTCGGCTGCGCCCGGCGGAGCCGCCCGAGGGTCACGTCAAGCCGCTGCCGGACGGCGTGCACCTCGGGCGGCAGGTCGGCTCCCGCGCCCGTGGCCATCACGTCGACGCGACGCTGGAGATCGCTCAGCGTGCGCTCGAGATGGTCCAGGTCCACCGGACTCGGGGTGCCCATGCGGAGCGGTGCCAACAGGGGAGCGAAGCTGCGGATGAGGGAGAGCTTTTCCGGTTGCTCGTCCGGGATCACACGGAGCACGGAATCCACCGCAGACACCGACGGCAGGGCCGCGAACGCCGCCCGCTTGAGTCGTAGCTCGTCGAGTGTCCGCGCCGAGGACAGGCCGGTGACGCCCGATCGCCCGCTGTTCGACAGGATCCGCTTCTCCCAGACCACCGATTCCGTACCCTCCGCCTGCAAGTTCAGCACGTTGTAGTCGAACTCCACGTGCCGGACGGCGCTGATGCACGGAACGGTTGCCGCTCCGGCAACGATCAGGACCGCGCGGGGGACGCGCGTGAGGCGGTCCAGCATCGGGAACCGCGTCGAGGGCGAGTCCAGTGGCCCCGGCCGTCCACCGGGCGATCGGCGGGACCGGTCGCCGTTCCCCAGCGCGAGCAGGGCGGGGAACACGGTCAGCATGCCGAGGCCGGCTAGCAGGATCGAGATCCCCGCGATGAAGCCCAGCTCCTGGATGCCCCGGAAGTCGGTGAGGATGAGGACCAGGAACGTACCGCCGGCGGTGAGGGCGCTGATCACGATCCCGGGTCCTGCCCGCGCCGCCGCCAGATCACGGGCGGGCCCCGGATGCCCGTCGAAGGCATGCTCCCGGTAGCGAAAGAGGTAGTAGTTGCCGTAGTCGATGCCGATACCGAGCACGATCGGGATGAACATGACCGAGAACAACGTGAGATGGCCCACCGTCAGCGTGACGATCCCGATGGTCCAGCCCAACGTTATCGCCAGCACCGCCAGCATCAGCAGGGGCCGGCCGGCGCCCCCGAACGCCAGGGTCATCGCCAGCAGCACGAGGGTGCCGGCCAGGATCGTGGCCAGCCGGCTGTCGCGGAAGGCCGCGGACATCTCGTCGTTGGAGAGCGCCGGGGCACCGGTCACCCCGGCCCGCACGTCCGGAAAGGCGGCTCCGAGGCGGCCGATGGCGCCACGGATCGTCTCGATGAACTCCCGGTCACCCACGAAGCTGCCGCGACGGCCCGGCGGCGTCTCCACCAGGACGAACAGCAGTCGCTTGTCCTTCGAGAGGAAGTAGCCGGCGTCGGGAGCCGCGGCATTGGCGAAGGGAAACAGCGTGCCCCACGGAGACCGGTACGGCGTGAGGTGCTCGAGTCGGCTCGCGATCTGCTCCAGCAGCACGCTCAGGAAGCGGGTGTCCACCGTCTCGTCGCGATCCTGGAGCCCGAGATCGAAGACGCTCGACAGAAAGGCCGCCGCCACCTGCTCGTTGACGTTCTCCAGGAGACGGACCAGGCTCGGATCCGCCACGAAGCGCTCCAGGAATTCCTGGTGGTCGAACACGAGATCGCGGATCTCCCTCAGCTCCGCGGTCGAGAGGTACAGCAATTGTCGACCTTCGAACTGGCTCGGGTCGACCCGGTGGGCGATGCGCGGGAAGGTCACCGGGGATTCGCGCAGGGCCTGGGTGAGCCGGACGGCGTACTCGCGCGCCCGCGGGAAGGACGCCGCCTCGACCACGATCACGATGTCATCCAGCTCGCCGAACTCGCGAGTGTATTCGGCGTAGCGGAGCACATACCCGGCAGTCTGCGGCAGCAACGCGCGCGTCGAAGTCTTGAAGGTCAGGGCGTGCGCCGCGTAGGCGACGCCGACGGCGCTCACGAGTAGGGCGAGGGCCACCGTCCACGTCGGTCTCCGGCAGGAGACGTGGACGAGCCCGCGAAGGAGTTCGGCCATCATGTGCAGTCCTTCCGGCGTGGCCGCCGCGCGCGCCGATCGGGCGCAGTCATGGCCGCCCGCGAAGGTCTAGCGCTCGTCGCCCGGAGGCCTGAGCCCGTGGCAGGGCCCGAGAATCGCCATGGCCACGATGGCGCGCCTGGCTGCCGCCCGCCCGCCGAGCGGAGACGCGCGCCGCGGGGTCGGCGGCGCCGGCCT
>DATEDO010000262.1:0-18131 GCA_035281625.1 Candidatus Methylomirabilota bacterium | reverse complement strand
AAAGGCCAGCGGACGGCGAAGCGGCGCGAACACTTCCCGAAGGGTGGCCGCAGCCGTGGATGCGCTCGGGCGCAACCGGAGAAGGGCAGACATGGCGCTCTCTGGCGGCTTTGTATACGTGGCCGCACCCATTGTCAACCTAGGGCCCCGGACCCGGCCGCGTCCCGACCGGGACGCTCGTCGTCAGGTCGGCGACGAGCGGCGCTAGGGCACACGTGCAAGTACCCGAATCGCCGAGCTTGTCCTCGAACCATGGCCGATTGGCCGCGTGGCACTGGCGTTGCTACCTATAGGGCTCGCGCCGGCCGCCATGGGCGGCCGCGCCTGACGCTCCTCCAACCCGGGAGAGACCCATGACGATGCTGCTGGAGACGCCCCCGCGCCAGTCGCCGATGCCGGTACCGTCAGGCCAGCCGAAGGACGCCCTGCGGGAGGCGGTGCGCGACCTCCTGGGATCGCGGGAGCCCGCCGCCGCGGACGCCCTCTTCGACGTGCCCGTCATCGCGCGCCGCTGCCTGGGCCGCCACTGGCCGGAGCGCACGCCGGAGGAGCGCCAGGACTTCAGCGCGGCGCTGGGGCCCCTCTTGGTGACGGCCCTTCGCGAGCCGCTCACCGCGGCCACCGGGCTCCGCTACACCGGGCAGAGCGCGAGCGGGCCCCTGGTGAGCGTGCGGGTGGAGCTCACCCGCGAGCGCGGGACGGCGGGCCTGCTCGAGCTCCGCGTGCACCGGGTGCACGACCGCTGGCTCATCAACGACTTCGTCGTCGACGGCGAGAGCTTCGTGGCGCAGCACCGGGCCCGGATCGATCGGCGCTTCAGCCGCTAGCGCTCTCCGGCGATGGCGGAGTGGACGCAGTTGCTGATCACGTCCATTCGCTGCGAGTGCCAGGGATCGGGGATGCGGCTGTTGGTGAGGTAAGCGAAGGACACCCCCGAGTCGGGGTCGCCCCAGCAGTAGGACGATCCCACGCCGCCGTGGCCGAAGGTGCGCGGCGAGGCAAGGGAGCCGAGCCCGCGAATGGTCTCGGTGGTGCCGCGCACGTGCGGGCCGAGGCCGCGGTGCATCGGCATGCCCATGTAGTGGTCCACGCGGTCACCGGTGAAGTTGCGGGTCACGTATTCGACCATACGCGTGGAGAGCAGGCGCGTACCGTTGAGCGCGCCGCCCTGCGCCATCATCTGGTAGAACGCGGCCATGGCGCGGGCGGTGGCATAGCCGCCGCCGCCCGGCGTGCCCGCGCGGCGGAACTCGGCGCTGGCCTCGTCGGCGCGCCGCACCTGCCGCCGGCCGTCCTCCGCGGGCTCGTGCATGTCCACCGAGCGGGCGTGCTCGCCGTCGGGCAGGCCCACGAACAGCTCCGTGCCCAGGCCCAGGGGCTCGGCGACGTTCTCACGGATGAAGGCGCGATAGTCCGTCTTGGTCAGGCGCTCGATGAGCACCGCGGCCACCCAGTGGGCGGCGCGGCCGTGATAGTGCACGCGCGAGCCCGGCGTCCAGTCGAGGGTGAAGCCGCAGACTGTCCGGGATAGAAGGTCGTGGTCTTCCCACGCCGCCTTGGGCACGTCGGCGTCGGGAAAGCCGCCCTGATGGGTGAGGAGCTGGACGACGGTGATGCCGCCCTTGCCGTTGGCCTCGAAGCCCGGCACGTGCATGGCCACGGGATCGGTGAAGCGGAGGGCGCCGCGCTCCACGAGCAGCCACACCGCGCACGCGGTGATCACCTTGGTGTTGGAGTAGAGGAGCCACAGGGTCTCGTCGCGCGCGGGCGTGCGTGGATCGAGGCGCGCCTCCCCGAAGCTCTTGAAGAGCGCGAGCTGGCCCCGGCGCGCCACCGCGATCTGGGCGCCTGGATAGCGGCCCTCGGTCAGGTGCCCGGCGATCACCTCGGTGAGACGCTCCAGCGACTGAGGATCGAGGCCGAGCGACGCGGGCGTGGCGGTCGTGAGCGGGAAGGCCATGGCAACCTCGCTGGTTGGGGTGAGGAGACGCGGCGAGTGTAGGCGCGGCACCACCGTGTGTCAACGCGCTATACTGCCGCGCGTGTCCGCCGCCCCGGGGCCCCTCGCTGATCTCGTGGTGCTCGACTTCACCCGCGTGCTCGCCGGCCCCTACTGCACGCGCCTCCTCGCCGATCTGGGCGCGCGCGTCATCAAGATCGAGCGGCCCGGCGAGGGCGACGAGATGCGGCGCGCGCATCTTCAGCTCGACCCGGGCCGCGACGACCAGAGCACGTACTTCACCCGCGTCAACGTGGGCAAGGAGAGCGTGGCCCTCGACCTCGCCCATCCCGCCGCGGGCGAGGTGGTGCGGGATCTCGCCCGCCGCGCCGACGTGGCCATCGAGAACTTCGTCCCGGGAGTGGCCGCCAAGCTCGGCTGCGATGCCGAGGCGTTGCAGGCGGTCAAGCCCGATCTCGTCTACTGCTCGATCTCGGGCTTCGGCCAGAGCGGGCCGTGGCGCGATCGCGCCGCCTTCGCGCACATCATCAACGCCGCGTCGGGGATGATGGCCCTCGAGCGCGGCGACCTGCCGGCCCCGCGCGCCGCCAACATCCAGGCCGCGGACGTGCTCGCGGGCACGCATGCCTTCGGCGCCATCCTCGCCGCGCTGTGGCGCCGCGCGCGCACCGGACAGGGGGCGCGGCTCGACGTGTCCATGCTGGAAGCCCTGGTGGCGTGCGACGACGTGTCCTACGGCGCGGTGCTGAACGGCGGCGAAGAGATGGGCGCGCCCCGTCCGGGCATGTGGGTGTTCGACGTCGGGGGCCGCCACATCGCCTTTCAGACGGGCGGGGCCCCGCTGCTCTGGCCCCGTCTGGTGGCGCTGCTCGGCCGGCCCGAGCTGGCCGACGACCCGCGCTTCGCCACGCCCCTCGCCCGCCGCGACAATCAGGCGGCGCTGCGCGCCGTCCTCGCCGAGTGGCTCGCCCGCTTCACCACCGCGGACGAGGCCCTCGCCGCCCTCGGCGCGGCCCGCATCCCCTGCGCCCCGGTGCTCGCGCCGCGCGAGGTGGTGGCGCACCCGCATCTCGCCGCGCGACAGTTCTTTCCCTCCGTGCCGCATCCGACGCGCGGCCGCGTGCGCGTCACCGGCACACCGTTCCATCTCGACGGCGCGCCGCCGGGACCGGCCGGCCCTGCGCCCTATCGCATCGGTGAGCACACGCGCGCCGTGCTCGAGGGCCTGCTCGGCTACGACAAGGCGCGACTGGACGCGCTGTCCACCGCGGGCGCCATCGCCCTACCGTGACAGCGGGGGCGCAAGCCTCCGTGATAGGCTTTGCGCCGGGAACACCACCAATCCAGCAGGAGGCCCCATGGCTCGGATGACCGGCGGAGAAGCACTCGTCAAGCAGCTCCATCGAGAGGGTGTGCGCGTGGTCTTCGGGCTGCCCGGCGTCCAGCTCTACGGGGTGATGGCGGCGCTGCGCGAGCAGCCGGACATCCGCTTCATCCAGACCCGGCACGAGCAGGCCACCTCCTACATGGCGGACGGCTATGCGCGCGCCGGCGGCAGGGTCGGCACCGCGCTGGTGGTGCCGGGGCCGGGCCTTCTCAACGCCGCGGCCGGGCTCAACACCGCGTACGCCGCCTCCTCGCCGGTGTTCATGCTCTCCGGTCAGGTGCCGAAGTCCCAGATCGGCAAGGACATCGGGGTGCTGCACGAGGTCAACGACCAGCTCGACTGTATCCGTCCCATCACGAAGTGGCGCCGCCGCGTCCTCGAGGTGGCCGAGATCCCAGCGGCGGTGCGCGCGGCCATGCACCAGCTCACGAGCGGCCGCCCGCGTCCGGTGGAGCTCGAGATGCCGCCCGAGACCATGGAGGACGAGGGCGAGGCGGTCATGCTCGATCCCGTCCGCCCGGTGCCTCACGGGGCTCCGGCGGCGGAGGTGAGCCGGGCGGTGGATATGCTGGTGGCCGCCCAGCGCCCCCTGATCTACGCGGGCGGCGGCGTGGTGCTCGGAGACGCCGGCGAGGCGCTCACCGCCCTCGCCGAGTATCTGCAAGCGGGCGTCATCACCAGCGCCGAGGGCAAGGGCGCCATCAACGAGAACTCCGAGCTCGCGCTGGGGGCGACGGTGTGGCCGCAGTCGCCGGTGCGGAATCACCTCCTGCAGGCCGACGTGATCCTCGCGGTGGGTACGCGCTTCGCGCTCGCCGTGCCCAAGCCCGATCAGCAGGTCATCCACATCGACATCGATCCCGACGAGATCGGCCGCAATCATCGGAAGACCTTCGGGCTCGTGGGCGACGCCCGCGCCACGCTCGAGACCATGGTGGAGGGGGTGCGCGCCGCGACGCCCGCGCGGCCCTCGCGCAAGGCGGAGTATCAGGCGCTGCGCGCGGAGACGGCGGCGCTCGCCCAGGCGCCCCAGGGCAGCATCTTGAAGAGCCTGCGCGCGGGAACGCCCGAGAACGCCATCCTCGTGGCGGGCATGACCCAGATCGGCTACTACTCGCGGCCGTTCTGGCCCACCTACGAGGGGCGGACCTACCTCACGTCCTCGTACTCCGGCAACCTCGGCTTCGAGTACCCGGTGGCGCTGGGGGCCAAGGTCGCCTGCCCCGACCGGCCGGTGATCGCGGTGATCGGCGACGGGGGCTTCATGTACAACGTGCAGGAGCTGGCCACCGCGGTGCAGCAGAAGATCAACGTGGTGGCCATCGTCTTCAACGACAACGCCTACGGCAATGTCGCGCGCGACCTCGACGAGTGGTGGGGCGGCGCGTACGGGGCCGCGCTACACAATCCCGACTTCATGAAGCTGACGGACGCCTTCGGCGTGCACGGGATGCGCGCCAAGGATCCCGGCGAGGTCGGAAGCCTGGTCCGGGACGCGGTACAGCTCGACCGGCCGGTGCTCATCGAGGTGCCGGTGGGGCGCATGCCGACGCCCATCTTCTTCCCGCCGCGAAAGGCGCCCACCAAGTACCAGCGGTGAGCGGGCGCGGAGACATGCGCGGATGTGCGGCCCGGCATCCAAGGTGGGCTTTGCCCTTCGCGCGGGCCTGCGCGCCCTCTCCATGCGCTGCCCGCTCTGCGGCGCGCGGGGCGTGACCGATCGCTGGATCACCGTGCGGCCTCGCTGCCTGCGCTGCGGGCTCCGCCTCGATCGGGGCGAGACTGACTACTGGATCGGGGCGATGCTGTTCAACTTGATCGCGGCGGAGAGCCTGTTCGCGGGGGGCGTGCTCGCCATCTTGCTGCTGACCTGGCCCGATCCGCCCTGGGACGCGCTCTACTGGGGCAGCATCGTGGGCATGGTGGTCCTGCCCGTCGTCACCTACCCCATCACCAAGCTCGTGTGGCTGGCCTTTGACCTCGTGTTCCGCCCGCCGCAGGCGGAGGACTTCGCGGGATGAGCGATGTCTGGGCGCTGGGCCATGCCTACGAGCCCTACGTGGGCCGATGGAGCCGGCTCGTGGCGCGCGACTTCCTCGACTGGCTGGGCGTGCCGGCGGCGCGCGCCTGGCTCGACGTGGGCTCCGGGACCGGAGCCTTGATCCAGACCGTGCTCGAGACGGCCGCGCCCCGGACCGTCGAAGGCCTCGATGCCTCCGCCGGCTTCGTGGCGCACGCCCGGGTCCGCGTGAGCGACCCGCGCGCCGCGTTCCGGGTGGGTGATGCGCAGGCCCTGCCCTTCGCGGACGGCGCCTTCGACGCCGCCGTATCCGGCCTCGTGCTGAACTTCGTCCCCGAGCCTGCCCGCATGGTCGCGGAGATGCGGCGCGTGACTCGCTCGAGCGGCACGGTGGGGCTCTACGTGTGGGACTACTCGGGTGAGATGCAGATCATCCGGCGATTCTGGGACGCGGCGGTGGCGCTGGATCACGCCGCCCGCGCGCTCGATGAGGGACCGCGCTTCCCCATCTGCCGCCCCGAGGCTCTGGCCGGCCTGTTCACCACGGCCGGCCTCCGGGACGTGGACGCGCGCGCGGTGGACGTGCCCACGGTGTTCCGCGACTTCGATGACTACTGGACCCCGTTTCTCGGCGGCCAGGGCCCCGCCCCCGGCTACTGCGTCAACCTGCCGGAGGAGCGTCGCGCCGCCCTCCGCGAGCGCCTGCGAGCCACCCTCCCCGCCGACGCGAGCGGCCGCATCGCGCTGACCGCACGCGCCTGGGCCGTGAAGGGCCGCGTCTAGCGGGACGCGCCCGCCTCAGCAGTGGTCCTTGGACTTGGGCGGCATCTGCACCAGCTCGAGCCGCGTGTCGTCGGGCCCCTTCAGGAACGCGATGCGCCCGCCGTTCGGAAGCGCGATGGGCCCCTCCAGCTTCCGAGCGCCGAGCTGTTCGAGCCGCCGGATGTCCCCCTCGATGTCCGTGGAGTCGAAGCCGAAGTGCTCGAGGCCGTGATGGGGGTTGGCGTCACCGGGGCCCAGGGTCTCACCGCTGCGCGCGCCCGAGATGTTCACGTTGATCCCGCCGTCCGCGGAAGCGCAGCGGATGAAGCGGTCACCGAACACACGGACCTCGTCGTGCATGATCGTGAATCCGAACGCGGTGACGTACCACTCCGCGGTGCGGCGCGGGTCCGGCGCCTTCAGATGGATGTGGTTGATCCGATACGCCATGACGGTCCTCCGTGGTCCCGGGGTGAGCCGCTCGCCGTGCTGCCATACTACGACACCCGCTTGCGGAACTGCCCACCGCCCAGCCTTGACGCCACCGAGGGCGGCCCGTATCATGCCGCCAGCCTTGACGCCCCCAACACGCGGCCCGCGCGATCGGCGCGGCCCCTGGCACGAGGAGACGCATCCATGACGGCTCGCCGGCTTTCCGCTCCGTGGCTGCTCGCCCTGCTCCTGGCCCTCCCCGCCGCGCCGGCCGCCGCGCAGGAGATCAGGCTCAAGCTGTCACACTTCGTGCCTCCCTCGCACAACCACCACACCAGCGTGATCGCGCCGTGGGTGGAAGAGGTGAAGCAGCGCACGAACGGCCGCGTGGAGATCACGATCTTCCCCGGCGCGTCCCTCTGCAAGCCGCCCCAGCAGTACGAGTGCGTGCGCGACGGGATCGCCGACATCTCCTTCGCCGTCACCGGCTGGACGCCGGGGCGCTTCCCGGCCAGCTCGGTGGTCGAGCTGCCCTTCATGATGCGGACGGCGGCGACCGGCTCACAGATGCTCGCCGACCTCTGGGACAAGTACCTGAAGCCGGAGTACGGGGACGTCCACCTCCTCTACATGAACGTGCATCCCGCCGGCCACATCCACACCCATTCCAAGCACATTCGGGCCCTGGAAGACTTCAAGGGCATGAAGCTGCGCGCGCCGACCGCGGTGGTGGGCGACGTCCTCGAGACCCTCGGGGCGGCCAAGGTCGGCATGCCCGTGAACCAGATTTACGAGTCCATGTCCAACAAGGTGATCGACGGCTTCGTGGTGCCCTACGAGGTCTTCCCGCCGTTCAAGTTCTACGAGGTGACGCGCTTCCACACCGAGGTCGGGATGTACACGACCGCCTTCGCCACCATGATGAACAAGAAGAAGTACGAGAGCCTTCCCGCCGACGTGCGCAAGGTGCTCGACGAGACCACGTCCGCCCGGGCCGGGTACTGGAAGAAGGTGGGCGGTCTGTGGGACGGCGCGGAGGCGCCCGGCCGCAAGTCGATCACGGACCGGAAGAACGAGATCCTCGTGCTGCCCAAGGCGGAGCGGCAGCGCTGGCGGGAGGCCCTGCGCGGCCTCGACGACAAGTGGGTGAAGGACATGGAGGCCAAGGGACTCCCCGGCGCCGCACTGCTGAAGGAAGCGCGAGGCCTCGCCGCCAAGTACGGCGAGGCGGAATAGCGGACTCACGCCCCGCGTGCGCTCCCTGGAGGCCCAGGCGACGCGCTGGACCCGGTATCTGGCGCTGGGCGGCGGCTGGGTGCTCCTCGGGGTCGCCGTCCTCACCGTCGCCGACGCGCTGCTGCGGAAATTCTTGTCGCGTCCCCTGCCCGGCACGTTCGAGGCGAGCGAGCTGCTGCTCGCCGCGGTGATCTTCTTCGCGATGCCCTATACCGGCCTCACCGACGGCCATGTGTCGGTGGACCTCCTCACGGGCCGGCTGTCGCCGCGGGCCCAGACGGTGATCGTGGGCGTCAACGCGCTCGTGTGCGCGGTGATCCTCGGGTTCATCGCCTATCAGATGGGGCTGCTCGCCGTCGAGTACGGGCGCTCCGCCCGCACCACCATCACCATGCGCATCCCCATCCTGCCCTTCATCGTGCCGGTGACGGCGGCGGCGGCACTGGCCGCGCTCGGCTTCGTGGTCCAGGCGCTCGCCGCCTTCGCCCGCGCGGCGGCACGATGAGCCCCATCACGATCTCGCTGCTGGGCTTCATCGCGCTGCTCGCGCTGATCCTCGCCCGCTTGCCCATCGCCGCGGCCATGGCCATTGTCGGGGTGGGCGGCACCGCGGCCATCGCGGGCTGGCCGGCGGCGCTGGCCACCCTGCGGCAGGGTCCCTTCGAGCGCGCGTCGTCCTACACCCTCCTCATCATTCCCCTGTTCATCTTCATGGGCTACCTGGCCTCGCAGGCCGGGCTCAGCCAGGGCCTGTTCCGGGCCGCGCACGTGTGGCTGGGCCATCGGCGCGGCGGGCTCGCCATGGCCACGGTGGCGGGGTGCGCGGGCTTCGGCGCGATCTGCGGCTCTTCCGTCGCCACCGGCGCGACCATGTGCTCGGTCGCGCTGCCCGAGATGCGCCGCTACCGGTACGCCGACAGCCTATCCACGGGCTGCATCGCCGCCGGCGGCACCCTCGGCATCATGGTCCCTCCCAGTATCATCTTCGTGCTCTACGGGATCATGACCGAGCAGAGCATCGGCAAGCTCCTCATGTCTGGGGTGCTCCCCGGGCTCGTGGAGACCCTGCTCTTCATCGTCGCCATCGCGCTGGTGACGGCATGGTGGCCGAGCCTGGGCGCCCCCGCGCCGCGCGCCACCTGGGGCGAGGCGCTCCGGGCCACCCGCGACATCTGGGAAGTCGGCGTCCTCTTCGCCGTCGTGATCGGTGGCATCTACGGGGGGCTCGCCACCCCCGCGGAGTCGGCGGCATTCGGCGCGGTGGGCGCCCTGGCCTTCGGCCTGGCGCGGCGGCGGCTGACCTGGCGGGGCCTGGTGGAGGCCCTCGACCAGACGGTGCGTACCACTGCCATGGTCTTCTTCATCGTGATCGGCGCGGATCTGTTCGGCTACTTCATGGCGCTCTCCCAGATGCCTATGCAGCTGGCCGCCGGGCTGAGCGCCCTCCAGGTGAAGCCGTTCGTGGTGCTCTGGGCCATCATCGTGACCTACATCGTCCTGGGCGCGCTGATGGACGAGCTCGCGATGATCCTGCTCACCGTGCCCATCTTCTTTCCCGTCGTCACCGCGCTCGGCTACGATCCCATCTGGTTCGGCGTGGTGATCGTGGTGGTGGTGCAGATCGGCCTCATCGCGCCCCCGGTGGGCTTGAACGTGTTCGTGATCGGCGGCATCGCCCGCGACGTCCCCATGGTGACGATCTACCGCGGCATCATGCCGTTCCTCGCCGCGATGATCGTGCTGCTCGCGGTGCTGGCGGCCTGGCCGGGCCTGGCGCTGCTCTTGCCGAGCCAGATGCGGTAGGCTCCGGGACGCATGGACTCTCACGCGGCAACCGACCCGGCGCTGGCGCGGTACGAGGCGCTGATGGATGTGGTGCGGAACCGGATGACCAACCGGGCCTTCGCGCCCGCCGAGATCCCGCGCGCGCACTTCGAGCTGATCCTGGAGGCGGCGCGCCACGCCCCCTCCGGCGCCAATGCCCAGCCCTGGCACTACATCGTGGTCACCGACCCCGCGGTGAAGAGCGCCATCGGGCAATGCTTCGTCGACGAGCAGCAGCGGCGGGCGCGCCTGCGCATGGGCTTCCCGACCCCGGACTACCGGGGCGTGAAGACGGCGCCCGGCGTCATCGTGATCGTGGCGGACTTCCGCTTCGTCCGCGCGTTCCCCGTCCTCAACGACGGCTCCGACCTGGACCGGCTCTACCATCAGAACGCCGAGCGCATCCTCCTCCAGTCGGTCGCCGCGTCCACCATGTCCGCGCACCTGGCCGCCGCTGCCCTCGGCTACGCGGTGTGGTGGATCACCGCGATCGGGCAGGAGGAGATCCAGCAGAAGGTGCGCCCCCTCCTCGCCGTGCCGGAGCCGCTGGCGATCATCGACGTCATGTGCTTCGGCCCACCCGCGAAGGCCTCCTACAAGCGCTGGAAGAAACGGCTCGACCAGATCCTGCACTGGGGCCGCTTCGACCCGGCCCAGGCCATGACCGACGGCGAGATCGATGAGTGGATCCGGACGCAGCGCCACAAGGTCATGTACCGCGACGCTTCACGGGTTGATTAGGCGCGCTCGTCACGAGGGTCAACTCGCTGGACAACGGCGTGGAGCGAGCCCAGTATAGGCGGCCGGGAGGCCTCCATGTCCATCGACTTCGACTTCGACCGCGTCATCGATCGCCGCAGCACCGCCAGCAACAAGTGGAAGAAGTACGACAAGGACGTGCTGCCCCTCTGGGTCGCGGACATGGACTTCGCGTCGCCCGAGCCGGTGACGCGCGCCCTCCGCGAGCGCGCCGCGCACGGCGTGTTCGGCTACGTGTACGAGGAGCCGGAGTTCTTCGAGGTCGTCGCCGAGCGCATCGCCCGCCGATACGCCTGGCGGGTCGCGCCCGAGGCGGTGGTGCTCCTGCCCGGCGTGATCGCCGGCCTCAACATGGCCGCGCGCGTCTTCGCCCGGCCCGGAGACGGGTTGCTCGAGCAACTCCCCGTCTATCCGCCCATCCTGCGCTGCCCGGGCAACATCGCGCTGACCCGGGACGAGGCGCTGCTCGCTCGCCGCCCCGACGGGCGCTACGAGATCGACTGGGACGTCTTCGAGCGCGCCATCACCCCGCGGACCCGGGCGTTCATCCTCTGCAACCCGCACAATCCCGTCGGACGCGTCTTCACCCGCGCCGAGCTCACGCGCATGGCGGAGATCTGCCGACGCCACGACGTGTGGATCATCGCCGACGAGATCCACTGCGATCTTCTCTTCAGCGGACAGCAGCACCTGCCCATCGCCGCGCTCGATCCCGACGTGGCGCGCCGGACCGTCACCCTCATGTCCCCCTCGAAGACCTTCAATCTGGCCGGGCTCAAGTGCGCCATCGCGGTGATCCCCGACGCTGGGCTGCGCGAGCGCTTCATCGCCACCAAGGTGGACCTCGTCTCGAACCCCAACGTGTTCGGCTTCGCCGCCGCGCTCGCCGCCTATCGCGACGGCGGGCCCTGGCTCGAGGCCCTCATGCGCTACCTCGAGGGCAATCGCGATTTCACGGTGGACTACGTGCGCCGCCACCTCCCCGGTGTCGCCGTGTACCCGCCGGAGGGCACCTATCTGGCCTGGCTCGATTTCCGCAGCGCCGGCATTCCCGGCGGCGATCCGTTCACCTTCTTCCTGGACAAGGCGCGCGTGGCCCTGAACGACGGGGCCACCTTCGGCCCGCCCGGCGCGGGCTTCGCGCGCCTGAACTTCGGCTCGCCCCGCGCGATGCTCACCGAAGGCCTGGACCGCATGCGCGAGGCGCTGCGCGCGCTGCACCGCTGAGGGCGTTGCCGCCGCCCCGGCGCGCGTGCTAGGGTGCGCTGTCGTCGACCGATCCTCAGGACATTCCCAAGGAGATCCCCGTGAGAGAGAACCCCCTCAAGAAGATCTGGGCCAAGGGCGAGGCGGTCGTGAACGGCTGGCTCGCCATCCCCAGCGCGTTCTCCGCCGAGGTCAT
Organism: Candidatus Methylomirabilota bacterium; assembly: GCA_035281625.1. Lineage (GTDB taxonomy): Bacteria > Methylomirabilota > Methylomirabilia > Rokubacteriales > CSP1-6 > DASRWT01. Next base: position 6,349 of record DATEDO010000262.1, on the reverse strand, counting down.
GGCCCATCAGGGCTTCGACTCCCTCGTGGTGGACATGCAGCACGGCGTGGTGGACTACCAGGTCGCCGTGACCATGCTCCAGGCCATCTCGACCACCGACGTGGTCCCGATGGCGCGGGTCCCCTGGAACGATCCCGCCCGGCTCATGAAGATTCTCGACGCCGGGGTGTACGGGGTCATCTGTCCCATGATCAACAGCCGGGAGGAGGCGGAGACGCTGGTGCGGCACTGCAAGTACCCACCCCGCGGCCATCGCTCGTGGGGGCCGGTGCGCGCCTCCATCTACGCGGGGGCGGACTACGGCGACCACGCCAACGACGACATCGTGGTGATGCCCATGATCGAGACCGCCGAGGCCATGAAGAACCTCGACGACATCCTGAGCGTGCCCGGGGTGGACGCGGTGTACGTGGGCCCGTCGGACCTGTCGCTCGCGCTGGGGTGCAAGCCCCGTCTCGATCAGACCGACCCGCCGGTGGTGGAGGCGCAGCAGAAGATCGTGGAGGCGTGCAAGAAGCATGGGGTGATCGCGGGCATTCACAACAGCACGTCGGCCTACGCGCTCCAGATGATCGCGGCGGGCTATCAGTTCGTGACGCTGGCGAGCGACAGCCGCTTCCTCGCCCAGAAGGCGGCCGAGGAGGCGGCCGCGGTGAAGAAGACCGGCGTGAAGGCCGGCAAGCTTCCAGGCTACTAGGAGCGCGCCATGGGCCGACTGGACGGCAAGGTCGCGATCGTCACCGGCGGCGGCACCGGCATCGGGCGCTCGACCGCCCTCATGCTGGCGCGCGAGGGCGCGCGCGTCGTGGTCAGCGGGCGGCGCAAGCCGCCCCTCGAGGAGGTCGTGGCCGAGATCGCGCGCGCGGGCGGACAGGGGGCGGCGCATACCGGCGACGTGTCGAAGCCGGCGGACGCTCAGGAGCTGGCGCGCTGGACGCTCGCGCAGTACGGCCACGTGGACATCCTCATCAACAATGCCGGCCACTCCAGCAAGGTCCGCAACCTCCGCTGGATCAGCCTCGAGGAGTGGGAGCAGGTGATGGCGGTGAACGTCACCGGCGCCTTCGTCCTGACCCAGGCCGTGCTCCCCAGCATGATCGAGCGCGGCGGCGGGACCATCGTCACCGTGTCGTCCTACGCGGCGCTGCGCCCCGGCCTCATCGGCGGCTCGGTGTACGGGGCGGCCAAGGCGGCCCAGCGCAACATGATGGGGCACGTGCACACCGTGCTGCGGGATCAGGGCATCCGCGCCACCACCATCATGCCCGCGGAGGTCGACACGCCCATCCTCGACAACCGGCCCGCGCCGCCCGACGCCGCCGCGCGCGCCACCATGATGATGCCCGAGGACGTGGCCGAGGCCATCGTCCTCTGCGTCACGCTGCCCGCGCGCACGGTGATCGAGGAGATCGTGATCAGCCCCACGCGCTCGCGCGATCAGTCGAAGGAGATCGCGGTGGCGCGGGACGCGGGCGCGCCGCCGGGGGCGCGCTAGCATGGCCCACGCCGCGGTCAACGGCGTGCGCGTGCGTTACGACGAGAGCGGCGCGGGACCGGCGCTCCTTCTCTCCCACGGCTTCAGCGCCACCGGCCGCATGTGGGACGATCAGCGGCGCGCCTTCGCCGACCGCTGGCGCGTGATCGCGTGGGACATGCGCGGGCACGGCGACACCGAGAGCCCCGACGACCCCGCTCGGTACTCGGCCGATCTCACCGTGGGCGACATGCGCGCCCTTCTCGTCCACCTGGGGATCCGGCGGGCGGTCATCGGCGGCCTGTCGCTGGGCGGCTACATGTCACTCTTCTTCCACGCCCAGCATCCGGAGATGACCCGCGCGCTGGTGCTCTGCGACACCGGGCCCGGCTATCGCAACGCGGAAGCGCGCGCCGGCTGGAACGACCGCGCATTCCGGCGCGCGAGCGAGCTGGAGACGCGGGGGCTCGAGGTGCTCGCGAGCGCGAGCCGCGAGATGCGCGAGGCCATGCGTCAGCACCGCTCCGCGAAATGGCTGGCCCATGCCGCCCGCGGCATGCTGGCGCAGGACGGCGCGCGCGTGATCGACTCGCTCTCGACCGTCCGGGTGCCGACCCTCGTCATCGTGGGGGATCAGGACGAGCCCTTCCTCGCCCCCTGCCGCTACATGGCGGGCAAGATCCCCGGCGCGCGGCTGGAGATCATCAGGGGCGCGGGGCACTCGGCGAATCTCGACCAGCCCGAGGCGTTCAACCGCGTGCTCGGCGACTTCCTGGACTCGCTCCCCGCGGAGCCCGCATGAGGGGCGCCGCCGCCACCACCTCTCGCTTTCTGGCGGTGGACACGCCGCGGCCCTTGGTGCGCCGCCTCACCCTGAACCGGCCGGAGAAGCGGAACGCGCTGAGCAATGAGCTGCGCACCGAGCTCTTCGAGGCCCTCCGCGCCGCCGACCGCGACGACACCGTGCGCGTGACCATCGTGCGCGGCGCCGGCCCCTGTTTCTCCGCGGGCTACGATCTCGGCGCCGACCTCACCCAGGCCCGGCCGCATCCCACCGCGGAAGGTGACGGCTCCTGGCCGCGGCAGGTCGTGCACGGCTGGTTCGAGATCTGGGATCTCGCCAAGCCGGTCATCGCCCAGGTGCACGGCTACTGTCTGGCCGGCGGCAGCGAGCTCGCCTCGGCGTGCGATCTCGTCTATGTGGCGGAGGACGCCCAGATCGGCTATCCGCCGGTGCGCCTCATGAGCCCGCCCGACACCCAGTTCCACCCCTGGCTCGTCGGCATGCGGCGGGCGATGGAGCTGATGCTCACCGGCGATGCCATCTCCGGCGCGGAGGCGGCGCGCATCGGCTTCGCCAACCGCGCTTTCCCCGCCGCGGAGCTGGACGGGGCGGTGCTCGACCTCGCCGAGCGCGTGGCGAAGATTCCCACGTCGCTCCAGCAGATCAACAAGCGGTCGATCCATCGGGCGATGGAGATCATGGGCATGCGCGCGGCCATCCGCGCGGGCACCGAGCTGCAGGCCCTGGCGTTCCATCAGCCGGAGTCGGTGGAGTACCGGAACGAGATCCGGCGTAACCTCAAGGACGCGCTCACGAAGCGCGACCGCCGCTTCGGCGACTACCGAACCGCTCGGCGCGGGGCCTGGCGAACCGCCCCCCGAGGCGAGAAACGGTCGAACAACGGACGAAAGGAGAAGCACTCCTGATGGGACTCCTCGACGGCAAGACGGCGCTGGTGACGGGAGCGGGACGGGGCATCGGGCGCGGCATCGCCATCGCGATGGCGGCCGAGGGCGCCAAGGTGGTGGTGAACGACCTGGGCGCGGCGCTCGGCGGTGAGGGCACCGACCGGTCGCCCGCGCAGCAGGTGGTGGACGAGATCAAGAAGGCGGGTGGAACGGCGGTCGCCAACTTCGGCTCCGTGTCGGACTTCCGCCAGGCCACCGACATGGTGGAGCAGGCGGTGAAGGAGTGGGGCAAGATCGACGCGGTCGTGAACGTGGCCGGCATCCTCCGCGACCGCATGATCTTCAACATGACGGAGGAGGAGTGGGACATCGTTCTCGCCGTCCACCTCAAGGGCACGTTCAACACCATCCGCGCCGCCTCCGTGCACATGCGCGAGGCCAAGGGCGGCCGCTTCATCAACATGTCGTCGGTATCGGCGCTGGGCTCCCCCGGCCAGCCCAACTACGCCGCGGGCAAGGCGGGCATCCTCGGCCTCACCTGGTCCACCGCGCACGCCCTCGCCAAGTACGGCGTGACCGCCAACGCCATCCTCCCCAGCGGCGCCACGCGCATGATCGACTCCACTCCGCGCGGCCGCGCCGTCTTCGAGCAGACGGGGAAGTGGCCCAGCGAGCAGGCCAAGGGCACCGAGCGCGATCCCGACAACGTGGCCCCGCTGGTCGTGTTCCTGGCCAGCGACGCCGCCGCCCACGTCAACGGGCAGGCCTTCCACTCGTTCGGCTACGGCTACACCCTCCTCGATCAGCCGCGCGCGATTCGCCGCCTCGAGGCCAATCGCCGCCTCGAGCCTTCGGAGCTGGCGGCGCTCTTCCCCACCACGCTGGGCCACGACCTCAAGATGCCGCCCGCCCTCGAGTTCGGCCGCACCCTGGACAAGCGGCCGCCGACCGAGTGGAAGGACCTGGGCAAGGGCGTCCGCGCCTGGCAGTCGCCGTGGGAGGAGACGTAGCGCTTACGGCTCCGGGGCGCGCGGGGTCATGAGGATCGGGTCGTTCACGTCCGTGACGGTGAAGCCCACGACGATCAGGATCGTGTAGTCGTCGAACTTCGACCGGCCCGACGTCTCGGGCAAGAGGTCCACGAGGGCGTCGGTCTTCGGATCGAACGCGTAGACCCGCACGTCGGCGCGCCCGCGGTTGCGGATCCACTTGAACAGCGCGATCTCGGGCACCGGAATAGAGAGGACGGGCACCTGGAACGGCGGGATGCCGATGAAGCTCTGGCCCTTGTCCGTCCCCAACGTGAGGAAGTAGACCTGCAGGCGCAGGTCGCCGGGCTGATTCTCGACCTTCACGCCGTGGGTGCGGAACCAGGTCTCGAGATACGTGGCGGCGAACCGATCGTCGTGGAGCTGCGAGACGACCTCGATGCTCACCCGGCGGTCCCGCAGCCGTGCGACGTCCAACCCGGCGACCGCGCGCTCCAGCGCGCGGAACACGAGCAACTGGCTGGTCGCGGAGGGACTCGTGGGGAACACCTCGGTGGCCATCGAGCAGCCGGCGAGAACGAGCGTCGCGTGGAGGACACCCATAGCGTGGAGAAGTCGGCGCCGCGTCGGCCACACCCATGGTGCCTGATCGCGCATTTCCCCGTTCCCACGGGACGACATTGCGTGATTATAGGCACGGGGAGGAAGACGCCATGAATCGTCTCATCGTGATCGTCGCGATCGTCGGGCTCGCCGTGGGAGGCACGGCGGGATATCTCTGGTGGGGGCTGCCGGCCGGGCAGAAGCAGGACGAGCTGCAGCGGGCGCGACTTCGCGCGGAGGCCGCCAACGAGGAGTTGGCCAAGGCGCGCGAGCAGCTCCGCGGCACGCAGACCGATCTGGAGCGCGAGCGGGCGATGCGCGCCCGCCTCGAGCAGGCGGTGACTGTCGGGACGAAGTGAGCCGCGGCGCCGCGCCGCTCAGGCGCCGAAGAGCACCCGCGTCCCCGTGGACGGCATGACGAGCTTCGCCGGCATCTCGCGGTGCACCGCGAAGATGGTGTTCAGGCCCGTGCAGTGCGCGGGGATGATGCAGTCGGGATTGATGGCCCGGAGCGTGGCCACCGTCCTTCTGCACCTGCCGCACCGAGTCGAGCTCGCCCGGCCTGGTCGCGACCTGGGTAGCGCCGAAGTGGGTGGCCGAGCAGGCCGAGTCCATCGGCCCCGCCACGAGCCGGGCCGCTGCGCGCGGCCGCTCCACTTCCCCTGGCGCACGCTCGCGAGCACTGGGAGGGCGCTCATGGCGCCCTCCTTCCTGATAGGTGAGCGGTCGCTGCCTGCGCCGCGTCCAGCTCGGCGAGCCCGAGCTGACCACGCAAGCCCACCACGTCGCCGATCACCGCGACGACGGGCGCGGGCAGCGCGGGGGCTCCGTCGGGATCGAGGAACGCGGCGAGCGTCGCCGTCACCGTCGCCTGGGCGGGCGTGGTCGCGGCATGGATCAGGGCCACCGGCGTCTCCGGCGAACGGCCGGCGCCGATGAGGGCCCGCGCGATGCCCGGCAGCGCCCGGCTGCCCATGAGCACCACCAGGGTGTTCACCGCGGCGGCGAGGGCCGCCCAGTCCACGGGCGGCCGGGTCGTGGTCTCGTCCTCCTGGCCGGTGACCACCGCGAACGAAGCGGCGAGGCTCCGATGCGTGACGGGAATGCCCGCGGCGGCGGGCGCGGCCAGAGCCGCGCTCACCCCGGGCACCACCTCGACGGCGATGCCGGCGGCGGCCAGCGCCTGGACTTCCTCCCCGCCCCGCCCGAACACGAACGGGTCGCCGCCCTTGAGGCGCACCACGAAGCGGCCCCGCCCCGCGTGGTGGACCAGGATGGCGTGGATCTCGGCCTGGGACACGGTGTGGGCGCCCGGCCGCTTGCCCACGTCGATGCGCTCGGCGCTCGGCGCCTCGTCGAGCAGCGCCGGATTCACGAGCCGATCGTGGACGATGACGTCTGCCGCGCGGATGAGCGCGAGGCCGCGCACGGTCAGAAGGCCAGGATCGCCCGGCCCCGCCCCCACCAGCGCCACCCGCCCCCGCGGGCTCACGCGGCCCCCAGGCGCGCGCGCAGCCGGGCGCGCGCCTCGTCACGGCGATCCGCGTGCCACGGCCGCGTCAGCTCGTCCTCGAGGGCGCGGCTCCAGGTC
>DATEDO010000261.1:0-26257 GCA_035281625.1 Candidatus Methylomirabilota bacterium | reverse complement strand
CGGCGGTTCGCCGCGCGGGTCGCCGAGTCCGCGGGCGGCGGCACCCCGGCGCGCGGTGATGCCCAGTCGCGGAGCACCGCGGCGGTGTGCTCGCCCAGGCGTGGCGCGGGCGCGGGGTCGCGCAGCGGCGTGAGGGAGAGGTGGGCCCACGCACCCGGCACGGACACCGTACGGCGCAGGCGGGGCTCGACCACCGGCGCGAAGAAGCCGCGCGCCGCGAGCTGGCGATCCTCGGCGAGATCCGCCATGTCGGCCACCGGCGCGATGAGGAGCCCGCGCTGGAGCGCGGCCGCGTAGAGCTGGGCCTTGGTGCGCGCCGCGGTGAAGGCGGCCACCACGTCCGAGACGCGATCGATGTCCTCCTGCCCGCGCGCGCCCGCGGCGAGGAGATAGGCGTTGTCCCACTTCACCCAGTCGCGCTCGCGCATGAAGCCGGGGGCCGCGCCCTCTTCGGCCATCCACTTCACCAGCGACGTCATCATCGCGCCCGAGAGCACGCCCCCGCCCACGGTGAGGGCGACGAAGCCGTCCTTGGCGCGGAACAGGATACGCCGGCGGAAGCCCGAGGTGCGCACCGCCGAGCCCTCGCGGTTCGGCGTGAAGCCGTGGAGCGCGGGCAGCGCGGTGGCGCTCAGCAGCGTGTTCACCACCGCGTGCTGCGCGGACGCGTCCACCCAGCGGCCCTCGCCCGTCTGCTCGCGCTCGAAGTGCGCGACGAGGGCGCCGAGCACGGCCTGCCCCGCGGCCTGGCCGGAGGCCTGGCTGCCGCCCACCCGCACCGGCGGCCGGTCGGGATCGCCGACGGGATAGAGCATGCCGCCCATGGCCTGGACGACCAGCTCCGGCCCGCGCCAGTCGCGATGCGGGCCCGACTGCCCGAAGGCCGAGATGGAGACGAGGATGAGCCGCCGGTTCTCGCGATGGAGCGCGGGCCAGCCGAGCCCCCACCGGTCCAGCGTGCCCGGAGGCAGCGCCTCGAAGAGGAAATCGGCGGCGCGCGCCAGGTCGAGGAAGCGGGCGCGGCCGTCCGGCGACTCGAGGTCGAGCATCACGCTGCGGGTGCCGCCGGCGTAGGCCCACCAGGCCAGGCTCGCTTCCGGCGCGGCCACGCCGTCGGCGAACGGCGGCCGCCGGCGCAGCGCGCTGCCTTCGGGCGGCTCCACGCGCACCACATCGGCGCCGAGGTCCGCCAGCATCTTGCCCGCGAGCGCGCCCAGCGGGCCCACGAGGTCGAGGACGCGATACGGGGCGAGCGCGCCGGGCGTCGCGGTCACGAAGGCAGGCGGGAGAGGGAGGCGGCGATGGCCTCGCCGATCTCGCGGGGCGAGTCCTCCTGGATGAAGTGGCTGCCGCGCACGGTGATCTCGTCCTGATTGGGCCATCCGCGACAGAAGTCGCGCTGCGGGCCGATGAGGATGGCGCCGGGGTCGGCGTTGACGAAGAGCTTGGGCACCGGGCTCCTGGCCAGCCACCGCGCGTACTCGTCCACGATCGCGACCACGTCCGCCGGCTCGCCATCGATGGGGATCTGGCGCGGCCAGGTGAGGGTGGGCCGGCGCGACTCGCCGGGCTCCAGATAGGGCTTGCGGTAGACCGCCATCTCGGCCTCGGTGAGGCGCCGCAGGACGCTGGCGGGCAGGATGCGCTCGACGAAGACGTTCTTCTGCAGCACCATCTCCTCGCCGGCGGGCGAGCGCATGGCCTGGAAGATCTGGCGTCCGGGCTCCGGCCACTCGCTCCAGACCACCGGCCGGACGATCGCCTCCATGTAGAGGAGGGCGCGCACGCGCTCGGGATGTCGGCGCGCCCAGTGAAAGCCCAGCGCCGAGCCCCAGTCGTGGACCACGAGCGAGACGTCACGCGTGAGACCGAGCGCCTCGAACCAGGCATCCAGATACCGCGCGTGATCGACGAACCGATAGCGCCCGCTCGGCGCTTTGCCGGAGTCGCCCATGCCGACGAGATCGGGCGCGAGGCAGCGATGCGTCGCCGCGACGTGGGGAATGATGTTGCGCCACAGATAGGACGAGGTCGGGTTGCCGTGGAGGAACACCACGGGCTTGCCCTCGCCCGTGTCCACGTAGGCCAGCTCGGTGTCGAGGACGCGAGCGCGGCGGCGCGGGTGCGGGTCGGCGGCGGCGATCTGCTCGCTCACGCCTCGGCGTCTCGGGCCGGCCGCGCCTTGATGAAGTCGCGGATGTAGCCGTTCACCTCCGCCGGCTTCTCGTGGGCCACCCAGTGGGTGCCGTCGGGGATGCGACGGACGGTGAGGTCGAGCACGACCTTCTCGAGGCCGCTCAGATTGTGCGTGAGCAGCGCCCGGTCCTTCTCGCCCCAGATCACCAGCGTGGGCACCTTCACGGTGAGCCCGGAGAGATCGGCGGCGATGCCGCGCGGGGGCTCGCCCGGCGCGGGCGGGCCGACCCGCGCGGCCCGATAGAAGTTGAGGCCGCCGGTGAGCGCGCCGGGCTGCGACCAGGCGTCGAGGTACGCCTTGGTGTCCTCCGCCGTGGCCCAGCCCCAGGGCTGTCCCTCGCCCAGCACCATCTGGCGCAGCAGCGCGAAGTTGTCGGCGCTGAGCGTCGCCTCGGCCTCCGCGCTCCGGAAGAACAGCATGTACTGGCTGGCTTTCTGCTGATCGGGGTTCTCCGCGAGCAGCCGCTGGAAGATGGCCGGGTGCGGCGCGTTCACGATGACGAGGCGGGTGAGCCGCTCCGGCTTCATGAGCGCGAAGGCCCAGGCGATGGCCCCGCCCCAGTCGTGGGCGACCAAGGTGAACTTCTTCGCCCCGAGATGGTCGGCGAGGGCGGCCAGATCCTCCACGAGAGCGGGGACCGCGTAGTCCTTCACGTCGGCGGGCTTGGACGAGAGGTTGTAACCCCGCATGTCGGGCGCCACCGCGTGGTGGTCGCGGCCGAACTCGGCGAGCTGCCCCTGCCACGCGTACCAGAATTCCGGGAAGCCGTGCACGAACATGAGGAGGGGGCCCGAGCCCTCGGACGCATAGTGCAGGCGCTGGCCGTTCACGTCGGCGTAGTGGTGCGTGGGCATGCGAGCCTCCTACTTCTTGGGCGCGTCGCCGGCCGCTTCCAGCGTGACGGCGTCGCCGATGATGACGTAGATGATCTCGCCGTTGGAGGCCTTGTAGGTCCACTTCTCCATCGGCCCGAGCTTGACGATGTCCGAGGGCTTCCCCAGCGCCTTCTCGAGCTCGGCGCGCGTGGTGATCCCACGCGTCTTGGCGAGCATGTCCTCCTTGCTGGACGGCCCGCAGCCGGCGAGCGCGCAGAGGATGACGGCGATGGCGAGGCCGGCGAGCGTGTGCAGGGTCATGGCGCGATGTTAGCCCTTCACCGAGCCCGCGACCAGCCCCTCCGCCATCCAGCGGTGGATGAACACGTAGAGGGCGACCACCGGGACGGTGGTGATCACCGAGGCGGCCATGAGCTGGCCCCAGTGAAACACGTCGCCGTAGATCAGGAGGTTCAGCCCCACCGGTACCGTGATCAGCGTCTCGTCCTGGATGAACACGAGAGCGTAGAGGAACTCGTTCCAGGACAGGGTGAACGCGAAGATGGCGGACGCCACCAGGCCGGGCGCGGCCAGCGGCAAGAGCACCCGGACGAAGGCGGTGACGCGGCCGGCCCCGTCGATGAGCGCGGCCTCCTCGAGCTCCTCCGGCAGCGCCTTGAAGAAGCCGATGAGGAGCCACGTGCAGAAGGGCACGGTGAACGTGGGATAGGCGAGGAAGAGCGCGGCGAGGTGATTGGTGGCGCCGAGCTCGGTGAGCACCCGGTAGAGCGGGATGAAGAGCAGGGCGGGCGGGATGAGATAGAGGATGAGGATGAGGCTCGCCACCGCCTCGCGCCCGGGGAACCGGAGCCGGGCCACCGCATAGCCGCCCAGGCTTGCCACCACGCTGGTGACGAGCGTCACGACCAGCGCGGTGACCAGGCTATTGCGCAGCCACAACGGGAAGCGCGTTTCCATCCAGAGGCCCGTGTAGTTCTCCCAGGTGAAGGGCTTCGGCACGTAGATGCTGGTGGCGAACTGGATCTGCTCGTACGTCTTGAACGACATGGAGGCGATCCACCAGAACGGCACGAGGATCAGCAGCAGGAAGAGGGCGAGGCCGATCCAGGTCAGCGCGCGCGTCATGCCCGCCTCACCGCCGGTCCCGCAGGAGATAACGGCTGATCAGGATGATCCCCGCCACCAGGATCGGCACCACGAAGATGGAGATGGTCACGCCGCGGCCCCAGCGGAGCTGGCCGAAGGCGACCTGGTAGGAGTAGGTGGCGAAGACCTGAGTGGCAGTGCCGGGTCCGCCCCGGGTCATCACGTAGATGATGTTGAAGTCGTTGATGGTGAGGATGAAGGACAGGAGGGTGGTGACGATGATCACGTGCTTGAGCCCGGGCAGCGTGATGTGCCAGAAGCGGCGGCCCGAGCCGGCGCCGTCCACCGACGCCGCCTCGTAGAGCTCGCGGGGGATGCTCACCATGCCGGCGAGGAACGACACGCCGAAGAAGGGGAAGGCACGCCACCAGTTGGCGATCACCACCGCCGACATCGCTCCCGCGGGCGTGGCCATGAAGGCGATGGGCTGCGAGAGGAGCCCCATGTCGAGCAGGAAGCTGTTGAGGAAGCCGCGGCCCGGGAAGGCGTCGAACATCCAGCGCCAGGTCAGCGCGATGATGACGGTGGAGGTGATCCAGGGCAGGAGGAAGAGCCCGCGCAGGAAGTTCCGGCCGCGGATCACGTTGTTGAGGACCAGCGCCATGCCGAGCCCGGTGACGACCTTGAGCGCGACCGAGGCCACCGTGAAGACGACGCTGTTCCAGATGACCTGCTGGAAGGCGTCGTCCTGGGCGAGATAGGTGTAGTTGCGCATGCCGACGAAGCGCTCGGGATAGCCCACGAGCTTGTCGGTGAGGGAGAGCCAGATCGCCCGGTAAAAGGGGTAGAAGATCAGCCCGACCACCAGGACGAAGAGAGGGAGGAGAAAAAGGAGCGCGGTGCCGGTCTCCCGACCCCGCGCTCCCAGGCTCCCGCCGAAGCGCTGCCTCACCCCTTCAGCGTGTCGTAGATTTCCTTGATCTTCTTGTCTTCCCACTCGATGGCCTGATCCACCGACCACTTGTCCACGATGACCTTGGCGGGCGCGTCGGTCAGCACGTTCGACGCCTGCACCTCCGCCGCCGCCGCGGTGACGGGGCCGGGCCAGCCGGTGGGCGCGAACCACTCCGCGGCGCGCCCGAACGTCCGGTAGTTCTCGTTCTTGTTGAAGTAGTCCTTCGAGGCGGCCTTGGCCTTTTCCAGCACCGGCGCGAACTGGCCGTACGAGTCCTTCATCACCATCACCGTCTCCTCGGGGGAGACGAGGTGGGCGATGAGGCTCATGGCCGCTTCCGGATCCTTGCTGCCCTTGAACACGCCCATCGACATCGCGATGGCCTGCATGCGCCGCCCGTCCGGCCCGCCGAGATGGGGCAGGGCCACGTGGTTGGCGAGCGCCTCCTCCTTCATCTTCTTGTCCTTGGCGTCGGTGGCCTTGGCGAGCGCGTTCTCCAGGGCGAAGGTGATGCTGGGGCCGTTGGAGGTCTGCGCGATGTTCTTGGCGATGAAGTTCTCGTTGTTGCCCGAGCCCGTCCACGTGAGGGTGTCGGCGGGCTGGACCTGCTTCGTGTAGATGTCGGTGGCCCACTTCATGACCGCCTGCATCTCCTTCGTCTTGATGGACTTGTACTTCCCGTTCTTGTCCGCCCAGCCCACCCCGTAGGAGTACATGAGGCTCTGCATGACGCCGTAGCCGTCGGCGGTCCGGTTCCAGCTCTGCCCCATCCCGTAGAAGTTGTCCTTGGGCCGGGTGAGGGCCTGCGCCGCCTCCTTGGCTTCCGCGAAGGTGCCGGGGAGCTTCACCTTGGCCTTGTCGAAGGCGTCGCGCCACACGTACCAGAACGCGCCCATGACGTACCACGGCACCGAATACACCTTGCCGTCCAGCATGGTGACGGGCGCGACATTCGCGGGGGCCTTGCCCGCCGAGCCCTCGATCTGCCTGGAGAAGGACGTGAGGTCGAGGAGCTGGCCCATGCCCGCGAAACGCGCGGGCGCGCCCGTCTCGAGCTGGCCCACGTCAGGCGTGCTCTTGCTCTCGATGGCGGCCACGTACTTGGTCTGCATGTCCTCGAAGGTGAAGTACTCCACGGTGACGCTGGCCCCGTGCTTCTGCGCCCACCGCTGAGCGCTCGCCTCGATGGCCTTGTTGGTGGGCTCGACATACGTCTTGAGGATCCACATGCGCAGGCTGGTGCCCTTCTTGACCTGCGGAAAGCCGAGGCGAGGAAGGCCGAGAGCGGCGGTGGTGCCGAGGGCGCCCGCGAGAACCGCGCGACGAGTGGTGTGACGCTGCGACATGGTAAGGCCTCCTGATCTCCCTGATCGTGAGGTGCCAAGGGCTTCTCGAACGGGCGCCATGATACCGTAGAGACATGATCGGCGCCACGGACGTCGCCCACTATCGCCAGCACGGCTATCTCGTGGTTGCCGACGTGCTGGACGCGCCGACGGTGGAGGCGCTGCGGCGCGAGCTCACCCAGATCCTCGAGGGGGCGCGCGAGGTGACCGCGCACACCGACGTCTACGACCTCGAGCCCGGGCATCGTCCCGACGCCCCGCGGGTGCGCCGGGTGAAGACGCCCCACAAGCTCTTCGATGGCTTCCGGCGCCTCGCCCGCCATCCGACGCTCGTGAGCATTCTCCAGGCGCTGCTCGGGCCCGCGGTGCGGCTGCACGGCTCCAAGATCAACTTGAAGGCCCCGCACTACGGCTCGCCGGTAGAGTGGCATCAGGACTGGGCGTTCTATCCCCATACCAACGACGATGTCCTCGCTGTCGGCGTCATGCTGGACGACGCCATCAGCGACAACGGCCCGCTCCTCGTCGTGCCCGGCAGCCATCGCGGGCCCACCTACGATCATCACGCCGACGGCTACTTCTGCGGCGCGGTCGATCCCGCCACCGTGAAAGACGCGATCGCGAAGGCGGTGCCGCTCACCGGCCGCGCCGGCTCCATGTCCTTCCACCACGCGCGCCTCCTCCACGGATCGGCGCAGAACGTCTCCAACCGGCCGCGTGCGCTTCTGCTCTACGAATACGCGGCCGCCGATGCCTGGCCGTTGATGGGCGTGAAGGATCTGGCGGAGTTCGACGCGCGCCTGGTCGCCGGCGAGCCCAGCCTCGAGCCGAGGATCGCGCCCGCCCCGGTGCGCATGCCGCTGCCGCCCGCGCTCAACCAGGGCTCGATCTACGAGAACCAGACGGCGGCGCGCCGGTTCTTCTCGTTCACCGAGGACTCGCAGGCGGCCCCGCGGACGTGATTCGCGCCCTCCTCCACGCCGCGGCCATTCTTCTGGCCCTGGCCGTCGCGCCGGCGTGGGCCCAGGCGGAGCGCGTGGTGGACGTGCCCACCCGTCCCGGCGTCACCGCGCGTCTGCTCCTCATCGAGACGCCCGGCGCCAAGGCCACCGTCATCCTCTTCGCGGGCGGCCATGGGGGCCTCCAGATCGCGCCCAATGGCAAGATCGGCTGGGGCGCGGGCAACTTCCTCGTGCGCACGCGGCACATGCTGGCCGGCCACGGGCTGAACGTGGTCACGCTGGATTCGCCGTCAGACCGGCAGGCCTCGCCCTTCCTCTCGGGCTTCCGCCAGTCGCGGGGGCACGTGGTGGACGTCAAGGCCGTGATGGCCTACCTGCGCCAGCACGGGGGGGTGCCGGTCTGGGTCATGGGCACCAGCATGGGCACGCTGTCGGCGACCTTCGTGACCACCGAGCTGCCCCGGGAGAGCGGCGGGCCCGACGGCCTCGTCCTCACCTCCACCATCCTGAGCTTTCCGGGCGCGCGCGCGGTGCCCGGCATGCCGCTGGGCTTCATCAAGGTGCCGGTGCTGGTTGTCCACCACAAGCAGGACGGCTGCGACCACTGCAAGCTCGCGGAGCTGCCGGCGGTGATGGACAAGCTCTCGGCGGCGTCGCGGAAGGAGCTGATGCTCTTCGAGGGCGGCTCCGTCCGTAATCCCGATCCCTGCGAGGCCTTCACCCACCACGGCTACCTCGGGATCGAGAGCGACGTGGTGGCCAAGATCGCGGCATGGATCGTCCGGTGAACCCTTCCGACCGGAAGGCCCTACGCGTCGGGACGCGCGTACGGATCCCAGAAGCCCGGCGCGGGGTCGATCTGCTGCACGATGTCGAGCCAGGTGCCGGCGGGATCGCGTACCGCGAAGCGCCGCTGCCCCCAGGGCTCGTCCCGCAGCGGGTACACGATGGGCACCCCGGCCTCGTGGAGCCGCACCTGCTCCGCGGCCGCGTCCAGCACCTGGAACGTGAGGAACACGCCCTCGCCCGAGAATCGCTCGGGTCCGGGCGGCTGGGAGGGGTGATCGGGCGTCATGAAGGCCACGCCGCGCGCCGGCTCGCCCGCCGAGGCCAGGTAGACGAACCATGTCGCCTCGAAGAGGATGCCGAATCCGAGGCGCTGGGTGTAGAAGTTCCGGCACTCGGCGAGCCGCTCGGTGACGATGACGGGATAGGCGTCGATGAGGCGCATGGAGGACCTCTCACTTCATGCCGGCGCGCAGATCGACCAGCACCTGGTCGATGGCGTCGACCCGGATGAGACCCAGCCGCGGGAACTCGATGTCGATGATGACGTAGATCGTCACCGAGAGGATCGCCGCGTAGCCCAGCGTGTGAAGCCAGCGGCGGGACGTCCCCCGCGCGAGGTCGTGCCCCGCGAGGACCGCCGCCACCAGCGCGAGCGCGATGAGCATCGCGAAGATGATGACGGGCGGGTGAATCCGCGCCGCCACGGTGCGCGTGGTGGTGATGTCGAACATCTCGTTGAGGGCGGGCAGCAGCAGGACGCCCAGCGACGGATGGCTGTCCGGCATGCGGGTCGCCGCCACCGCCTGGGCCCAGATCTCGCCCTGCAGCCGGTTGGCCTGCTCGAGCTCCGCGTACGCGGCGGCGAGGTCGGGCAGCTTCTTGTACGCCTCGATGCGCGCGTCCAGGTAGCGGCGGAAGCCGTCGCGCAGCGCCGGTTGCGCGCCGGACGCGGCCATGTCGATCCGGAGATAGGCGGTGCCGATCGCGTTGGCTTCCTGGACGACCAGGTGGCGCCGCTCGTCGAAGCGTCCGGTGGCGCCGGAAAACGTGAACGCGATGAGCAGCGCCAGGAGCCCGTACACTGCGCCCGCCAGCGCGCCCGTGCCCTCCCCTTCGCCCTCGCGGCCGGCGCGCCGGAGCCCGAGGCGCCGGCCCAGCTCCAGCATCGCCACGATGGCGACGAGGAGCAACGCGGCGATCGCGATGCCGACGTAAGAGAAATCGGCGCTGATCATGGCGTGGCGGGCTTCACCTCCTTCGCGAAGCGCTCCAGCGTCGCCATCATGCCCGCCACGTCCGCGGTCGGCGGCATGTCGAACGTCACCCACTCGCAGCCGAGCCCCTTGGCCCGTTGCACGTCGGCGGCCACCTGGTCCGGGGCACCCGCGTACGGCGCGCGCTCGGCGCCCCCGTCCTTGGCCCCGAGGGCCAGGACGTTGCGCGGCGCGAAGCGAACCGCGCCGTCGGGCCGGCCCGCGCGCTTGGCCAGCTCCTTCACCGTGGCGATGCCCTTCTCGAGATCGCCCCACGAGAGCCCCAGCGGATGCCAGGCGTCACACTGCTCGGCCGCTCGCCGCATCGCCGGGGCGGAGAGAGCGCCCGGCGCCCCGCCCGCCCAGATGGGGGGATGGGGCTTCTGCGCGGGACGAGGCGCGAACGTGGCTCCGCCGAAGGTGAAGTAGCGGCCGGCGAACTGCGGCATGTCCGCGGCCCACGCGGCCTTGATGATCTTCAGGTACTCGTCGGTCTGCGCGCCGCGCTGCTTGAACGGGAGATTGAGATCCTTGAACTCCGCCTCGTCCCAGCCCACGCCGATGCCGAAGATGAAGCGGCCGCCCGAGACCTGATCCACGGTGGCCGCGGCCTTGGCGGCGACGAGCGGATTGCGATACGGCAGCACGATGACGCTGGCGCCCACCTGGATGCGCCGCGTGCGGCCGGCGAGGAAGGCGAGCAGCGAGAAGGGATCGGGCCACGACGGGCCGTAGTGCTGGGTGGTCGCCGGCTTGGCGAGGATGTGATCGGGGACGAAGACGCCGTCCCAGCCGGTCTCCTCCGCCTTGAGGGCCAGCTTCTCCGCGTCCGAAGTGGTGAGCCGCCAGATGGGAAGGATCACGCCGAATTTCATGGTGCACCTCCTTGTCGTGGCTGGAGCCGAGCGCGGGCAGCGTACTGCGAAGCTGCTGCCGCGCGCAACCCGCGGCAGCCGCTCACCGTCCCAGCACGAGGCACACCGCCCCCAGCACGGTGAGCAGCGCCGCCGTCAGCCGCCCGGCCATGCCCCGCTCGCGGAAGAGCGCGCGGCCCAGCAGCACGCTGAACACGGCGGAGGTGCGCCGGATCGACGCCACGTACGCGGCCGGCGCCAGGCCGAGGGCGAAGACCTGGCAGCCCGTGCCGCTGAGCACGAGAACGGAGTGGGCGAGCACGCGCCAGAGCTGCGCCGGACGCAGCGAGGCCGCCAGCGCGCCCGGGGTGCGCGCCAGCGCGAGGGCGAGCAGGGGCAGCGCGAGGCTCAGGTAGGCGCCGATCAGATATGACGGGACGTGCATGCGGAGCACGTTGTGGCGATCGATCGCCGCGAGCACGCCCAGGAAGAACGCGGAGCCGAGGGCGTCGAGGGCGTCGGCGCGGGTGAAGAGGCCGCGGAGATCGAGCCGGCGGTCGGGCGTGGCGCTGAGCCCCGCCGTGCCCACCGCGGCCAGGCCCACCCCGAGCCAGCCGAGCCCGTGGGGCAACGTGCCGGTGAGCCACCAGTCGGGCAGGATCGAGAACACCGGCGCCAGCGCCAGCACCGGGCCCACGATGGAGATGTCGCCGCGGGCGCTGGCCCGGGTGAGCAGATACGAGTAAGCGCCGGCGCAGCCGGTGGCGAGGAGTATCCACGGCCACATGGCCGCTGGAATCTCGATTCGCCCGCCCGCGAGCCAGATGCCGAGGCTCCAGGCCACCACGCCCACGCCCTGGGTCCACAAGACGAGGATCAACGGGCGGATATCGCGCGCCTTGCCCTTGACGAAGGCGATCTGGCCCGCCTGGAGCAGGGCGGCCCCGAGGGCGAGCGCGAACCAGGTCAGAGGTACGCGAGCAGGCGGCCGCAGGCGATCACGGCGACCCAGAGCACGATGGAGGCGACGGCAGCGAGACGGGCGCGCGGCGGGGCCGCCGTGTCGCGGTCCCAGCGGGCCACGCTGCGGAACGGCCACCGGTGAAAGGCCCAGGCGTTCACGCCGGCGGCGACGATGAGCAGCATCTTCAGGCGGAAGGCCGGGTTCTCCGCCCACTCCGTGGCATGCGCGGTGAACATCAGCGCCCCGGAGACCACGACGAGGCCGAGCCCCACGCGAGCCCACGGGAGGAGGTGAGCGGCCAGCGCGGCGACGGGAAGCCCCCGCGAGAGGCCGAGCAAGCGCAGATCGAACATGATCGCCCCGCCCACGAGGGCGGCGATGCCCGCGATGTGCACGATCTCCACCGCGGGGTACAGCCACAGCCACTGTCGCATGGCGATGGCGAGGGCGCTGGACTCGAGCCACACCTGCCAGGCCGCGCCCTCCGGGTTGTGGATCAACGGAGCTCGGTCGTCTTCCCGTCGACGCTGATCCGCTCCGCGCGCATCTCCTGCGGGTCGGTCCGGTTCGGATACCCGACCACGGTCACGGTCTTGCCCGGGGTGAGGCCGGCCCGCGGCAAGCCCCGGTTCTCCATGCGGGACGGCGGCGCGAGCACGACCAGCCACGTCTTGCCCGGCGCCTCGAGGCGGATGTAGCCATGCGGGTGCTCGTAGCCGGATTCCTTGATGGTGCCGGTGACATTCAGGGTCGTGCCGCTGTCGTATCCGCTCCAGCCGTGATGCGCGAGGGCGGGGGACGCGGCGAGCGCGAGGATCAGCGTGAGCGCGGCGATGGGGAGCCGGAAGATCATGGGTATCCCTCCGCGCGTGATTTTCCCATATTATCGTGAGGGCCGCACATGCGAGCCTCGACCTTCGCCGCCCCCGTCCTCATGGCCGCCCTCGTCGCGCTCCTCCCCCTCCCGGCGGGCGCGCAGGCCCCCGCGGCGTCCCCGCCGGCGGCGGCGGCGCCGGCGGACGGCGAGAAGAAGCCCCCCACGCTGCGCGACGAGATCCGCCTCTTCTCCTATCTCGAGGCCAGCTACACGTGGAATGTCCGCGGGGCCGGCCGCGGCGGCGTGAACGAGCTGCGCGTGTACGACTACGACGAGGGGTTCACCTTCAACATGGCGGAGCTCTCCATCAAGAAGGACCCGTCGGAGGCGTATCCCTTCGGCTTCGGCCTCGTGCTCACCGCGGGGATGGACGCGCAGAAGAACCATTCCCTGGGAATATTCCGCGACGACAACGACGCCTTCCCTTTCCGGAACACGCCGGGCTTCGACATCCAGGAGGCCTATGTCGGGATCCGCATCCCCGTCGGCGGCGGGCTGAACGTGAGGGCGGGGAAGTGGGTGAGCCTCCTGGGCTACGAGGTGATCGAGTCGCCGAGCAATCTCAACGTCTCGCGCGGCTACCTCTTCAACTTCGCGGGGCCCTTCACGAACACGGGGGTCGTGGCGACCTATTTCGCCGCCGACTGGCTCACCGTGCAGGCGGGTATCACCACGGGCTCCGACGTCACCGAGGACAACAACGACAGCCCCACCGTGGGCGCGGGCTTCCAGCTCACGCCCCTCGAGGGCCTGGCCATCACCCTCGGCACCCTGGTGGGGCCCGAGCAGAACAACAACGACCGCAACCAGCGCTGGATCCTCGACCTGGTGGCGACCTACACGGGCATCGCCCGCACCACGCTCGCCGCGGAAATAACCGGCGGTCGCGAGAAGCGTGAGGCCTCGCTGGCGGCGCTCGGCACGCGCCGCGACACCGACGCCTCCTGGTGGGGCTGGGGAGTCTGGGCGGCCTATGACTGGACGGAGCGCTTCCGCACCGCCATCCGCCAGGAATACTTCAAGGACGCGGACGGGGCCCGCACCGGCTTCGGCGGCAAGCTCTCACTCTGGTCCACCACGCTGACCCTCCAGTACAAGATCTGGCGGGGCCTGGTGGGCCGGCTCGAGTACCGGCACGATCAGGCCGACGAGCGCGTCTTCCGCAATCGCTACGACAGCGCGCACACGCTCGCGCCCACGTCCCGCGCCATGGACACGATCTCGCTGAGCGCGTATTACCTGTTTTTCTAGCCGATGGGTGGCCGCGCGTGAAGACCGATCTCCTCCTCGTCCCCATGGGCGCGCGCTACGCGGAGATGCGCGACGCGGCGCGCGCCGCCGAGGACGCGGGCTTCGACGGCGTGTGGACCTGGGATCATCTCCGCGATCCCGACGGCGGCGCCGGCTCCAGCGTGCCCGAGGTGTGGACCACGCTGGCCGGGCTGGCCGAGGCCACCTCGCGCATCGACCTGGGCCCGCTCGTGCTCAACGTGGGGCTGCGGCCGCCGGGCCTCCTCGCCAACATGGCGGCCACCCTGCAGCAGGTCTCCGGCGGCCGCCTGCTCCTGGGGCTCGGCGCGGGCGGTAGCCGCGCCACGCCCTACGTGGTGGAACAGGAGGCCATCGGGCTCCCCGTCGAGCCGGACGCGGTGCGCGCCGCGCGGGTCGCCGAGGCCTGCCAGGTCCTGCGCCGGCTGTGGGCGGGCGACCGCGCCGATTTCACCGGCGAGCACTATCGTCTCCGGCGCCCGGAGGGCTTCCTCAGGGCGAATCCGGCGCCGCCCCTGATCGTCGGGGGCTTCGGCCTCCGCATGGCGGGCATCGCGGGCCGCTGGGCCGACGGCTTCAACACGCCGGCGCGGCACCCGCAGCTCGCCGAGCTCACGCGCGCCGCGCGCGAGGCGCATCGCGAGTCCGGTCGCGACCCTGCCGCGTTTCTCGTCACGGTGTTCGCCGCGCTCGCCGACGGCTGGCTGGGCGCCGGCTCGAGCCCGCGCCGCGGGCTCGAATCCCTCGGGGTAGCCCGGCTCATCCTACTGGTGCAGCCGCCCTACGACCTCGCCCGCATCCGTGCGGCGCGACGACTGCTCACGGAGGCTCCATGACCACACCGATTCGCGTCCTCGGCATCGCCGGCAGCCTGCGCAAGGGGTCCTTCAATCGCGGCCTGCTTCGCGCCGCGGGGGAGATGCTCCCCGAGGGCATGACGCTCGACGTCTACGAGCTCGGCGCCATCCCGCTTTACAACGGCGACGTGGAGGCCCAGGGCGTGCCCGAGCCGGTGCAGGACTTCCAGCGCCGCATCGAGGCCGCCGACGCGCTCCTCTTCGCCACCCCCGAGTACAACTATTCGATGGCGGGGGTGCTCAAGAACGCCATCGACTGGGCCTCGCGGCCCTCGCCGGCCCGCGCAACCCAGCCGTTCAACGGCAAGCCGGTGGCCATGATGGGCGCCTCCGCGGGCATGATGGGGACGGGGCGCGCGCAGTATCATCTCCGCCAGAGCTGCGTGTTCCTCAACATGCTGCCGCTCAACAAGCCGGAGGTGTTCGTGGCGGCGGCCCAGACCAAGTTCGACGCGAGCGGCAAGCTCGTCGACGAGACCGCGCGCACGCTGATCCGCCAGCTCCTCGACGCCCTCGCCGCCTGGACGCGCCGGCTTCAGGCCAGGTAACGGTACGTCCCGCCCGGCTAGCGGACGGCGGCGGGGACGCGATCGAACCAGGGCTTCGCCTTCTCGAGCTGCGAGGCGAGGCGGAACAGCGTGGCCTCCTCGCCGTAGCGGCCGACGAGCTGGGTGGCGAGCGGCAGCCCCTCCGCGCTCACCCCGAGCGGCAGCACCATCGCGGGCTGGCCGGTGAGGTTGAACCACACCGTGAATGGCGACATGTGGAAGACGCGCCGCCAGTACTCCTGCACGTCGTCCAGCATCATGTCGATCCAGCCGAGCTTGGGCGGGAGCGTGGCGAGCCCCGGCGTCAGCAGCACGTCCCAGCGCATGTGGAACGCCGCCATCTGCCGGCCGAGGCGATGCGCGGTCTGGGTGGCCTTCACGTAGTCGGCGGCGGTGAGGCGCTCGCCCAGGCGGGCCGTTCCCAGCGTGACCTTCTCCACGTCGCCCTCGCGCGGCGGCCGGCCCGAGGGATGGCTCGCGAGGTTCACCACCGTGTTGGCCGCGGCCAGCGTGAGGAAGGTGGGAACGATGGTCCCGCCCTCCACGTCCGGATTGGCCTCCTCGACGGTGTGGCCGAGATCGACGCAGAGGCGCACGGTGTCGGCGAGGGCGCGGAGGCTCTGCGCGTCGACGGGCGCGCCGTTGGGGGACTTCGAGGTGAACGCGATGCGCAGCCGCCCCGCGTCGGCGCCGATCTCGCGCAGGAACGGGCGCGCCCCCGCCGGCGCCACGTAGGGATCGCCCGCGCCGGCGCCCGCGGTGGCGTCGAGCAGCGCGGCGCAGTCGCGTACGGAGAGCGTCACCGCGTGCTCGGTGGAGAGGCCGCCCAGGCCCTCGCCGAGCCCGGGGGCCATGGTGTTGCGCGCGCGCGTGGGCTTGAGACCCACGAGCCCGCAGCAGGCGGCGGGGGCGCGGATGGAGCCGAAGCCGTCGGAGGCATGCGCCATGGGCAGCATGCGGGCGCCCACCGCGGCGGCGGCGCCGCCGCTGGAGCCGCCGGAGATCCGGGTGAGATCCCACGGGTTCTTCGTGGGGCCGTGCAATTGCGGCTCGCAGGTGAGGGAAAGCCCCAGCTCGCAGGTGTTGGTGCGCCCGAAGATCACCAGCCCCGCCCGCTTGAGGCGCTTGACGTGCTCGCTGTCCTCGGCCGCGGGCGGGGTGTCGGCGAAGAACCTGGACCCCCGCGTCATGGGCACGCCGCCGATGGCCGCGGTGAGGTCCTTCATGAGATAGGGGACACCGCGGAAGGCCCCCTCGGGCAGGCCCTCCGCGATGGTCTTCCGGCCGTAGTCGTAGAGCTTCATCACCACCGCGTTGACGGCGGGATTGCGCGCCTCGACACGCTCGATGGCCGCCTCGAGGAGCTCGGGCGGGGAGATCTTCCCCCACTTCACGAGCTCGGCGAGGCCGAGCGCGTCGTATTGCTCGTACTCGGGAAACGTCATGTGGCCCTCGGTCCGGTGGGCGGAGCTCCGGTGTGCTAGCGCAGCTCCGGGATGACCCACATCGCCCGGTCGCCGCGCGCCACCCGCTGGATGTTGTCGAACGCGTTGCGGAACGCCTTGGGCCAGTTCTCCCACGTGGGGCCAGCCATGTGCGGGGTGATGGTGATGTTGGGCGCGGTGTAGAGCGGGTGCCCCGGCTTGCCCGGCTCCTCCACCATGACGTCGAGGCCGGCGCCCGCGATCTGACCGCTCACCAGGGCCTGGTTCAGCGCGGCCTCGTCCACCACCGGCCCCCGGCAGGTGTTGATGAGCACCGCGGAGGGCCTCATGAGCCCGAACTGCCGCGTGCTCATCATGTTCCGGGTGGAGGCATTGAGCGGCACGTGAAGGCTCACCACGTCGGCCTCGCGGAGCAGCTCGTCGAGGAGCACGAAGCGCACGTCGAGGGCGTCCTCCTGATCCTCGGTGAGGCGCGCGATGTCGTAGTAGATCACCGGCATGCCGAAGCCGTGCGCGCGCCGCGCCACCTTCTTGCCGATGGTGCCGAGGCCCACGATGCCGAGGGTCTTGCCCTCCACCTCGTAGAGGCGGTTCTCGGAGAGGTCGCCGATTCGCCACTTGCCCGCCACCACGTTCGCGTGCTGCCAGGCGAGGCGCTTGAGCACGGCGAGGATGAGGAGCCACGTGTGCTCGGCCACCGCGGTGGAGTTGGCGCCGCCGTTGTTGGCCACGGGTACGCCCGCCGCCTTGGCGGCGGCGACGTCGAGGCGGTCATAGCCCGCGCTGATGAGCTGCACCAGCTTGAGCTGGGGCAGGGTCTTGTAGAAGTCCGGCCCCATGTCGCCGCGGGCGAAGCCGATGAAGTACTCCGCGTCCTTGTGCGCCTCGAGCCCCCCGCCCACGCCGCGATCCACCACGGCCAGCTCGTACCCTTGCGGGACCATGGCGCGGCATGCGTCCATGATGTCCTTCGGCATCGGCGGCGAGAACACGATCTTGGTGGCCACGGGGCGCTCCTTTCGGGTTGGGCTAGGGTTGCGGGGCGAGGATCATGTAAGTCGCGCGGCCCACCGCCACCGTGGCGCCCGCGGTGTCGGTGACGGACGCCTCGCCGAAGGCGATGGTGCGGCCCCGGCGGAGGATGCGCCCCTCGGCGATGACGTCGCCGCGCGCGGCGGACAGGAACGACACGTTGAGGTCGAGGGTGGTCTGGCCCACGCCGCCCGCCGCTTCCGCGTGCAGCGTGCTGAGCGCGCCGCCCACCGCCATGTCCACGAGGGCCGAGAGCACGCCCCCGTGCACGGGCGCGCCGGCGGCGTTGCGCAGCTCGTCGCGCGCGGGGACGCGCAGCCGCACCCAGCCCGCGCGCGCGTCCTCCACCTGAACGCCGAGGGTTCGCCAGTAGAGATTCGCGTGCGCGCGCTCGCGGACGCTGGCCAGGAGGTCGCCGGATGCGGATGACATGTTAGGGTGTGGGGTGCCGTTCGCATCATCGGCCACTCCGGCCCCTTCGTCAAGAACGTCGCCGTTCGTCGAGGAGAACGCGGCATGAGCGAGATCGAGTTCTTCAATCCGTCCGACGCGCCCGCTCCCGGCGCGTTCTCGCGGGCGACACGCGCGGCCGGGCTGGTCTTCGTGTCCGGCACCGGCGCCGGCAACGACATCGGCGGCACGCCCCGCGCGGGCACCGCCGCCGAGGAGACGCGCTGGGCGCTGGAGAACGTCGCCGCCATCCTCCGCGCCGCCGGCACGTCGCTGGAGCGCGTGGTGCAGGTGACGCTCCTCATCACCGATCCCGCCGACTACCACGCCATCAACGCGGAGTACGTGAAGCACTTCCCGCGCGGCCTGCCCGCGCGCCACACCGCGCGCTTCGGCGTGCCCACCACCGCCAAAGTGGCGTTTGCTTGCATAGCCCTCGCGTAGCGGGTCCGGCCGCCCGCTAGATGCGATTCCCGCGGGGGCTCCACGCCCTCAATCACCCCGACTACCGGCGCTTCTACGCCGGCCAGGTGATCTCGCAGGTAGGGTCGTGGATGCAGTCGGTGGGGCAGGCGTGGCTCGTGCTCCAGCTCACCGGCTCGCCGCTGAAGCTTGGGCTCGTCGGCACTCTCCAGTTCGCGCCGGTGCTCCTCTTCTCGGTGTTCACCGGCGCCCTCGCCGATCGGCTGCCCAAGCGGCGCGTCCTCCTCGCGACCCAGATCGCCATCGCCCTCCTCGCCCTGATCCTGGGGGTCCTCGTGCGCTTCGGTCACGTGGAGTACTGGCACGTGTGCGTGCTCGCGACCATCCTCGGCTGCGTGAACACGGTGGATATGCCCACGCGGCAGTCCTTCGTGGCCGAGCTCGTGGGCAAGGAGAACATCGCCAACGCGGTCGCGCTGAACTCCGCCGCCTTCAATACCGCCCGCATCGTGGGCCCGGTGGTGGCCGGTCTCCTCATCGCCCGCTTCGGCGTGGCCGTCGCGTTCCTCCTGAACGCGCTGTCGTTCACGGTGGTGATCGTGGCGCTGGCCCGTATGCGCACCGAGGGCCGGCCCCGCGGGCCGCTCCGGACGACCATGCTCGCCGACGTCGCCGAGGGCCTCCGCTACGCCTTCCGCGCCCGCTCCATCCGCCTCCTCCTGCTCCTGCTCTTCGTGGTGAGCATCACCGTGTTCAACTTCTCCGTCTACGTGCCGCTGCTCGCCCGTACCGTGCTCCACGTGGACGCGGCCGGCTTCGGCTTCCTCATGGGCGCGGCGGGCGTGGGGGCGGTGACGGGGGCGCTCACCCTCGGAATGCTTCATCGAACGCAGCTTGCGTTGCCGCTCGTGCTCGCCTCCGGCTTCGTGGCCTGCGGCGGCCTCGTGGCCATGAGCGCGGTGACGCGCTTCTGGGTGGCGGTGCCGATGCTGTTCCTCATCGGCGTGTCCAGCATCATGCTGGTGGCCTCGTGCAATACCGGGCTGCAGCTCGCCGCCCCCGACAACCTGCGGGGGCGCGTGATGAGCCTCTACACCCTGATCTTCGGCGGCTCGTTCCCCATCGGCGCGTTCCTGGTGGGCTGGATCTCGGAGCGGCAGGGCGTCTCCGCCGCGTATCTCGCCGCGGGGATCAGCGGGCTCGCCGGCCTCGCCTTCATCACCCTCTGGTGGCGCTCGCAGCCCGACTAGGCTACTGTCTCCCGCATGACGAAGACACGGCTCGCATGGTCGGAAGAGGCGGGGCGGCGAGAGGCCGACATGATCGCGCTCCGGCGGGATTTCCACCGCCATCCGGAGCTCTCCTTCCAGGAGCAGCGCACCGCCGGGGTGATCGCCGAGCGGCTGCACGCCGCCGGGCTCGAGGTCCGCGCCGGCATCGCGGGCACGGGAGTGGTGGGCGTGCTCCGGGGCGATGCGCCGGGCCGCACCGTGGCGTGGCGCGCCGACACCGACGCGCTCCCGCTCACCGAGCTCCTGGAGGCCCCGTTCACCTCGGGTACGCCCGGCGTGATGCATGCCTGCGGGCACGACGGCCACACCGCCATCGCCATCACCATGGCGGAGATCCTCGCCGCGCGCCGCCGCGAGATGCCCGGCACCGCGGTGTTCATCTTCCAGCCCGCCGAGGAGGTGCTGGGCGGGGCCCGGCCGATGATCCAGGCCGGCGTGCTCGACAACCCGCGCGTGGACGAGGTGTACGGCCTCCATCTCACCACGCTGCAGCCCACGGGGGTGGTGCAGGTGCGGCCGGGGCCCACCATGGCGTCGGCCGACGCGTTCACGGTCGAGGTGAAAGGCGCGGGCGGGCACGGCGCCATGCCCCACCTCTCCGTGGACCCGATCACCGCGGCGGCGAGCATCCTCCTCGGCATGCAGAGCCTGGTCGCGCGCGAGGTCCCGGCCCAGGAGACGGCGGTGCTCACGGTGGGTCAGATCGTCTCCGGCACCAAGGGCAACATCATCCCGGACCGCGCGGTGATGAAGGGGACCATCCGCGCCTTCGAGCAGTCCATCCGCGACATGCTCATCCAGCGGCTGGGCGACTTCGTGACGCATCAGGCGCGGGCGTTCCGGGCCGAGGCCCGGCTCGTCATGGACGGGGGGTCCTGCCCCGCGGTGGTGAATCACGCCAAGGAGACGGACTTCGTGCACCGCTGCGCCGCCACCGCCATCGATCCCGCCTCGGTGGTGGAAGGCGGGCGTGTGATGGCCTCCGACGACATGAGCCTCTTCCTCCGCGAGCGGCCGGGGTGCTATTTCCGGGTCGGCATCGCCCCCACCCACGGCAAGCCCCGCCCGCATCACGCCCCCGAGTTCGAGATGAACGAGGCCGGGCTCGCGGTGGGGCTCCGCGCCGGGCTCGAGGTGATGCTCGCGGCCCTCGCGGGGTGACCTGTCGATGAAGTCAGCCGTCCGCACCGAGCAGGCCCCGGCTCCCTTCGCGGGTGCGCCCTACTCCCAGGCCATCCGCGTGGGCGACCTCGTGTTCGTCTCGGGCCAGATCCCGCTCAAGCCCGGCTCGAGCCAGCTCGTGGGCTCCGCGATCACCGAGCAGACCGAGCAGGTGTTCGCCAATCTGCGGGCCGTCCTCGAGGCCGCGGGCAGCGGGCTGGACCGCCTGGTGAAGACCACCGTGTTCCTGAAGGACCTGGGCGACTTCGCGGCGATGAACGAGGTGTACAAGAAGCACGTGGGCGCCACCCCGCCCGCGCGGTCGACAGTGCAGGTCGCCGCCATTCCCGCCGGCGCGCTCGTCGAGATCGAGGCCATCGCCCACCTTTGAGTCCGGGGCATCGCGGGCGGCGCGCTTTTCGGTACCGCGCGCTGACGCGATTGGTCCCGGCCCCGCCCCGCACGCCCTGCGCCACGCGCGCTAAACCCGCGGCTGTCAACGACATCGGGAGACGGCGCAACATCTGCGTGCCCCCCGGCCACGCTGGCGCGCCCCGTGCAATCTCACGATGCTCGCAGGGGGAATTCGACGTGCACATCAAGCGGGCGGGCGGGGCGTATCTGGCGCGGCGTGAGCGGCAGCAGCGGCTGCAGTTGATGGGCTTCGCCGCGGGCGGCCTCCTGGTCAGCGTGGCCGCGGGGCTGGCCGTGAATCCCTATGTGGGTCTGCTCACCGGGTTGGCCGCGGGGAGCATGGCGGGTCCCGCCCTCGATCGCCTGCGCCGCGTCCGGGCGGGCCGCCTGCGCAAGACCGGCGTCACCGCGGTGCTCGCCCGCCTCTCCGACGAGTACTACCTGGTGAGCGACGTGGCCATCCCCGGCCATCGGGGCAAGGTGGATCACGTGCTGATCGGGCCGTGCGGCGTGGTGGTCATCGCCGCCAAGCGCTGGGCCGGACGGATCCGGGTCACGCGCGACCGCTTGACGGTGAACCGCCTTCCGCGGATGAACGTCATTCGCGAGCTGTCGGCGGCGGCCGCGGCGGTGAACGACTTCCTCGTCCGCGCCCATCCCGAGCTGCGGGGCTCCCTCCTGCGCTGGGTGGAGACGGCGGTGGTCGTCACGCATCCGTCCGGTCGGGTGAGCCTCGATCGGCCCTGGCATCCCGTGATGCACTCCGCGGCGTTCCGCGCGTTCGTCGAGGCCAAGCCGCGCCGCGCGCGCTACACCGCGGCTCTCGGCGAGATGCTCGCCGCCGCGCTCTCGGACGGCGCCGAAGACCGGGCCGCGGTGGGCCGCCGCGTCCTCTCCGCCGCGTCCTGACGTCCCGCCCCGACCTGCTAACATCCCGGGGCATGCGCGGCATCCCCCTCGGCGCCGGGCTCCTCCTCGCCGGCGCCCTCGCCGCGGGCTGCGCCTCTCCCGCCGCGCGATTCGACGCCCGGGCCGCCGCGCTGGCGCTCGAGCGCGGGATGGTGCCGGGAGACGGCTTCATGCACGTGGTGTACCGCCGCCCGACCGCGGCCGCGTCCCGCGTGCTCCACGTGTATCTCGATGGCGACGGCCGCCCGTGGGACGGCCGCCGGGCCGCCGCCGATCCGACGCCGCAGGAGTCGCTGGTGCTGCGCCTGCTCACCCGCGATCCCGCGCCGGCCGTGTATCTCGGCCGGCCCTGCTATCACGGGATGGCGGAGGCGTCGCCGTGCGCGCCCACGCGGTGGACGGACGGACGCTACTCCGAGGCGGTGGTGGCGAGCGTGGCCGCGGCGGCCCGCAACCTCGCGCTGGCCGGCCGCCATCGCGAGATCGTCTGGGTCGGCTACAGCGGCGGTGGTGTGCTGGCGATGCTGGCGGCGCCGCGGGTGCCCGCGTCGGTCGCCGTCGTCACCATTGCCGCCAATCTCGACGTGGACGGCTGGACGCGCTTGCACGGCCAGCCCGCCCTCGCGGGCTCGCTGAGCCCGGCGCGACAGCCCCCCCTGTCAGCGGGCATCCGCCAACGACACTATGCGGGCGGCCGCGATCGGGTGGTGCCGGCCGCCATCGTGGAGGGCGGCGGCATCCCGCCCGGGTCATTGACGGTGGTCCCGGACTACGACCACGTGTGCTGCTGGGTGGAGCTCTGGCCCCGCCCGCTCGCCGAGCTGGGCCGGCGCTAGAACTGGACGCGGACGCCCGCGTCGAGCGTGTGGGCGATGCGGTCGTCGTAGCCGAGCAGCACGCGGTAGCTCACGAAGGCCGACACGTCCTTCGGCAGGACCAGGACCAGGCCGGCGCCCACGTGGAAGTAATCGCGGTCGGGCTTGTCGGTCTGGAAGCGGAGCCGGGCCTGGAGATTGTCCTCGCGGAACCGGAAGTAGATCACCCGCTGGTCGTTGAGGAACTCGTGCACCCAGTACGCGCTGAGCTGGGGCACGAGCACGCCGAAACCCGTGCCGAACGCATAGGACGAGTAGAAGCCCAGCCGGGTGGTCAAGGACTCGCGGTGCTGATCGTCGTAGACCAGCTCGAGCCCGGTGGGCGGCTGGGTCCCCCGCGGGTTCTCGGCGTAGCCGTCGATGGAGTTGGTCGAGTAGTTCACGCCGAAGCGGGGGCCCACGGTGAAGGCGCCGACGTGGAAGTCGTACCCGCTCAGGACGGCGACGTTGAACTCGTCGCCGCTGGTGCTCCCGTCGGCGAACCCGTCCGCCGCGGCCACGCCGTTGGGCAGGAAGAAGTTCGCACGGCGACTGATATCGTACTCACGATGAATGTAGCCGATGGTCCCGTCGATGAAGAGGTTCGGCATCGGCGAGGCGCTCGCGTAGAGCGTGAAGCCGAAGGACTGGGTATTGAAGCTTCCGCGGTCGCCGTCGAAGCTTCCGTCCAGATAGGAGTAGTGGACGGCGGCGCCGGCGGTGAGCCACGGGAGGATCGCGTAGTCGGCGCCCGCGATCAAGCCCTTCGACGAGGTCTCGAAGGCCGGCTCGTTGGGGCTCACGTTCTTGTCGACCCACTCGAACTCGGTGGTGAGGAACACGCCCAGCCGGCCGCGCTGCGCATTCTGGTCGGCGCTGGCCGCGCGGATCCCGCCGAGGCTCGTCTCCTGGCGCTTCTCCTCGAGGCGGAGGAGGATGCGGCGCGCCTCCGTTCCCGCGCTCTCGTTGCCCTGGCTCGCGATGGACCCACCGGCCGTGCTGCCCGGTCCGCTGGGACCGGCGAGGCAGACCGCGCTCAAATTCGGCTGGTATTGGCCGGTGGGGGGCGCGCCGTTGAGGCCCTGACAGTTCGAATCGAGCGCCCGCCGGATTGCCTCGTCGAAGCTCTGGGCGCGAGCCGGGGCGGGTGAGAGGACAGCGACCGCCGCTCCCGCCATCAGAACCAGTACGGCTCCCAGGACCGCCGATCGTCTCGCCATCACCGGGCTCCTCCAACACCGCCGCGGGCGCGGGCTCAGGTCGAAGTGGGCAGGTTTATAGCACGGTTCGCGCGCAGGACCAACCTATCGCGGCGCGCCGGCGAGTGGGGAGCGTGGGGGATCCGAGCGGGCGCGGCGGGGGGGCCGGGAGGCGTCCGGCGCTAGCCCTTGCGGACGAAGACGAACTCCCCGGCCTCGTGACCGGCGTACTTGATGGGGGCGTACTCGGGGAGCTGCTGGCCCTCGACGCGCATGGCGGTGGCGGTGACGCGGGCCCGCATGAGGAGATACAGGTCCTGCCCGGGGAGCAGCCCGACGTTGGACCGGAGCACCTCGATGAAGGACTGGGCGAAGGCCGAGTGAATGCCGCCCGTCGAGTCCAGCACGGGCTCCACGCCGCCGGAGGTCATGACCATCCGCGACTTCTTCTGGGCCATGACCTGGATCACGCGCAGCTTCTCCTGCTCGGAGATGCCGCCGGCCAGGTTCGCCACCGCGTCGCGGGTGAGCGTGCCGGAGTAGCAGGAGTCGGCGACCACGAGGAGCTGCTGCACGTTCATGGCGTTCAGGATGTCCGTGATCATGACGTTCGAGATCCAGTTCGCGTTGCTGCCCGGCTCGGCGTCGACGGGCAGCCAGTACCCGCGCTGGTTCTTCGCGTCCAGCTCCCCGTGCCCCGCGTAGTAGATGAGGAGATTGTCCTTCTCGGTGAGCGTCTCCCGCAGGGTGTTGAGCGCGGAGAGCATCTGGTAGCGGTCGGCGTCCAGCAGGAGCGTCACCTTGAAGCCGTAGCTGGACTCCAGGATGCGCGCGACCTCGCGGGCATCGTGCACGGCGGTGCGAAGCCTCCGGAGCTGGCGGTAGTTGTTGTTGCCGATGACGAGCGCGTGGTACGTCCCGAACGCGACGGGCGCCCGGGCCCGGAGCCCGACCGGGCGCGCGCCCGCCGGTCCCGCCGAGCGCGCGTGCACCGCGCTCAGCTGCTGCTGCTGCGCCTGGAGCCGCGCCACCTCGGCGCGGGCGGCCGCCTCGCCTTGCTCGGAGCGCGCCAGCTTCGCGCGCATGTCGGCCAGCTCGCGGTCCTTGGTGGCCAGCCGCGCCTCGCTCGCCGCCACCTGCTTCTCCAGCTCCTTGCCCCGCGCCGTCGCCGCTTGTTCGCCGCGGCGCGCGACGTCGAGATCCTGCTTGAGCGTCGCGAGCTGGCCGCGCTCGGAGTCGGCGGCGCGCCCCCGCTCGGCCAGGCTCTTGCGGAGGCCGTCGATCTCGGCCTGCGCCTTGGCCAGGTCCGCGGCCGCCGCGGAGCGCTGGCGCTCCAGCTCGGCGCGCTGAGCCCCGGACTCGGAGGCGATGCGCTGCTGGAGGCGGTCGACGTCGGCCTTCTTGGCCGCGGAGGTGCTCTCGGAGCGTGAGAGCGCGGCGCGGAGGTCGGCGATCTCCTTGTCGCGCGCGGCGAGCTGCGTCTCGCGGGCGGCCACGGACTTCTCCGCGTCACGGAGCCGGGTGGCCGCCGCCTGCTCGTTCTTTCGCGACGCGTCGAGCTCCTGGCGGAGCTTGGCGAGGGCGCCGCGATCGCTGTCGCTCTCCGTCCGCCGCGCGTCGACCGTGGTGCGGAGGTCGTCGCGCTCGCGGAGCGCGCGGTCCAGCTCGGCCTGCTTGGCGTCGCGCTCCCGCTGCGTCTTCGCCAGCTCCGCGCGAAGCCGCTCCTCCTCGGCGCTCGGCTTCGCGGACGGTGCGGGGGCGGGCACGCCGAACGCGAGATCGGGGAGGCCGGCGGCCCGGCGGTACCAGATGAGCGCCTGGCGCTGATCCTTCGGCACGCCGAGTCCCTGCTCGTAGAGCGCGCCGAGATTCATGGCGGCGGGGGCATAGCCCTTCTCGGCCGCGCGCAGATACCAGGCGCGCGCCGCCTGATAGTCCGGAGCCACGCCGAGCCCCTTCTCGTAGATCTCGCCCACGACGGTCTGGGCCTTGGGGTCGCCTTCCTGGGCGAGCGGCAGCCACACCTTGAGCGCGGTCCGGTAGTCCGCGCGATCGAAGGCCGTGTACTCGCCGCCCCGGATCTCGCAATCCCGCGCCGAGGTCTTCACCGCGCGCCGCGCGGTGACGAAGGTGAGCTGCCCGCCGAGCTGGCGGATCTGCCCGGGGAGCAGACAATCCACGGGGAGAAGGTCGTCGGCGCGCCCGCGCGCGCCCGCGGCGCCGGACGGCGCCGCGGTGGCGGAGGCGTCGGGCCCGGAGGCACAGCCGGCGAGCAGCAGGGCGAA
>DATEDO010000260.1:0-33310 GCA_035281625.1 Candidatus Methylomirabilota bacterium | reverse complement strand
CGCACCGCGCGCCCGGGCAGGTCGGGCGGCAGCTCCCCCACCGCGCGGGGCGCCGGCGACGCCAGCTCGCCGGCCGCCCAGTAGCAGACGCCCGCGCCGGCAATCAGCAGCAGCGCGGTCAGGAGGCCGAGGCGCTTGGCTACTTCAGCTCGCCCGAGTAGATCTTCATCACGGTGTCGAGGAACTTCAGGGCGCGGTCACGGGGGCGCTGGAACGTGTTGCGCCCGATGATGGAGCCGAACCCGCCGCCGTCGCGGATCCCGCGATACTCCGTGAAGAGGGCCTCGTCGTCTTCCTTGGTGGCGCCGCCCGAGAAGATCACGATGCGGCGGCCGTCGAAAGCGGACTGCACCACGTGGCGCACGCGCTCGGCAAGGGTGCCCATGGGCACCTGCGCCTTCTCGTACGCCTTCTTGGCCTCGGCCTGCTCGATGTGCTCGGACGGCGGCTTCACCTTGATGACGTGGGCGCCGAGCTGGGCGGCGATCTGCGCCGCGTAGGCCACCACGTCGAGCCCCGTCTCGCCCGCCTTGGAGATGTCGCTGCCGCGCGGGTAGGACCAGACCACGGAGGCGAGGCCGACCGACTTGGCCTCGAGGATCATCTCGCGACACTGCTGGTACATCACCTGGGCCGCGCTCGAGCCGGGATAGATGGTGAAGCCGACGGCCACGCAGCCCAGCCGCAGGGCGTCCTTCACCGACGCGGTCACCGCCGAGAGGGGATCCTTCTCGTCGTGGAGCACGTCGTGGTTGTTCATCTTGAGGATGAGCGGCACCTCGCCCGCGTACTCCGCCGCCCCGCCCTCGAGGAACCCGAGCGGCGCCGCGTAGGCGTTGCAGCCGGCGTCGATGGCGAGCTGGAAGTGATAGGCGGGGTCGTAGGCGGGCGGGTTCACCGCGAACGAGCGCGCCGGGCCGTGCTCGAAGCCCTGGTCCACGGGGAGGATGACCATGCGCCCGGTGCCGCCCAGCCGGCCGTGATTGAGCATGCGCGCCAGGTTGGTGCGGGTCCCGGGGCTGTCGCTCGCGTACCAGCCGAGGATCTCTTTCACTCGCTTTTCCATGGCGTGTCCTTTCGTGGCTATTTCCGGTAGTAGGATTCGGCGAGCGCCACGTCGTCCGCGCTCCCGATGAGAATCGCCGCGCGCTGGTGATACTCCTTGGCCTCGAGATCGAGCACGCGCCCCGTGCCCGTGCTCGCGCGCCCGCTCGCCTGCTCGGCCACGAAGGCCATGGGCGCCACCTCGTAGAGGAGCCGGAGCTTCGGCTTGGGCTTGGCGGGATCGGTCATGTCGGCGGGGTACATGAAGATGCCGCCGTCCAGCAGCGTCCGGTGCACGTCCGCCACCATCGCGCCCGAGTAGCGGAGCGAATAGGGCCGGCCATTCGCCTTGTCGGGCGTGCGCAGCAGCTCCACGAAGGCGCGCTGGCCGGGATGCCACGTGTGGGCGTTGCCCTCGTTGATGCCGTAGGTCTTGCCCTTGCGCGGGACCTGGATGCCGGGATGCGTGAGGAGATAGTCGCCGGTGTCGCGGTCCAGCGTGAAGCCGTGGACGCCCGCGCCCAGGGTGTAGACGAGGAGCGTGGCGGGCCCGTAGAGCACGTAGCCGGCGGCGAGCATCTGCCCCACCGGGCCGAGGGCGGACGGCGCCGCGGGCACGCGCCCGCCTGCCTTCCACACGGAGAAGATCGTCCCCACCGAGCCGCCCACGTCGAGGTTCGACGAGCCGTCGACGGGATCGCACGCCACCACCACCGCGCGCGCCCCCGTGCCCTCGGGCATCTCGATGGGTTCGGGCGCCTCCTCGGAGATGTAGGCCGAGCACGTGTGCGAGCGGCGCAGGGCGCGCGCCATCGCCTCGTGGGCCCAGATGTCGAGCGGCTTCTGGTCGTCGCCGGAGAAGTTCTTGCCGCCGGTGAGGCCGGTCTCGCCGCGGAGGCTCGCGAAGGCCAGCTCGCGGGCGATGTCGCGCGACATGGCCGCGATGGCCGAGATCACCTTGACCACGCTCGACGTGTACTCGGGCGTGGGGCCTTGCTCCTTCGCAAGGTGCTCGGCGAGCGTCACGTATCGATGCTAGACGATGGCCGACGGCGGAGTCAACCGGGCCTCGAGTCTTTCGCCCAGACACCCGAGTCGCGCACGTCACGCTTTTAGGTGCGTGGGGCAAAGAGTGCGTGAAAAGAGTCACGGAGCGCCCGCTCCCCTCGTATTTCGAGGCTTGAAGAAGGGCGCCGTGGCGGCCTACCATGGGCCTGTCCACGGGCGAGCGACCACCTTCCCACGGCAGCCAGGGAGGCCGGCCATGATGAGCCCCACGGGCGAGCTGCTCTATCCGATGTTCCAGGACGCGCTGGAGATGCTGTCGCTGACGCGCGCCTCGTTCCTGGAGCCGGACGACGGCATCCTCGACACCGCCTCCGCCCTCGGACGCAGTGTGCACAAGCAGGAGAACGAGCTGACGGAGACGCTCCTGACCGCCCCGCCGGAGACCGCGCCGCTTCGGTTCATTCCTTCCCACCTCGAGCGCATCGGCGACGCCCTGGAAGGGGTGGTGCGCTCTTTGCGCGCCCGCGAGGACGAGGCGGCCGCCTTCACCGACCGCGGCATTCGCGAGGTACGGGAGCTCTTCGACCGGGCTCACGGTCTCCTGGAATGCGCCCGGGATCTGACCCGCACCGGCAACCCCGTCCTGGCCCGGCACGTGGAGCTGGAGAGCATGCGCTTCCAGGAGGTGGCCAGCGAGTTCGCCCGCGCCCACGAGGAGCGCCTGGTGGACGGGGTCTGCCAGCCGCGGGCCTCCAGCACCTACCTGGCCATCCTCGACAACCTGCGCGAAGTCACCCGCCATTGTCGGCAGATCGCGCATCGCGTGGTGGCCAGCCGGGCCGCCGGCCCCGGGGGGCTGCCGGCCCGCTAGCCCGCAGAGAGGGGAACGCTCGACCCCCCTCCCGCGTCTTAATGGATAAGGAGGGGTGTTGCGATGCGACGCAATCCGATACCTGGCCTGCTGCTCGTGGTGGGACTGATCCTTGGATTGGGGGCGACAGGCCCCCGGGCCGACGCCGCCCCCAAGGACCGGTGGCCCGCCGACCAGTACTTCCAGATCGACTCCCGGACGTTCCAGATGAAGAACGGTCAGCTGGGCGTCTGGGGCTACGTCAATAGCCTCGCCTGGCAGCACGCCAAGGTGCGGCTCGAGGTCGAGGGGCTCGACGCCCAGGGCAATGTGCTGGGCTACCAGACGGTGAACGTGGACAACACCGTCCCCCTGCGCGGCCGGGCCTACTTCGAGGCGCCGCTCCGCATCCCGGGCGCGGTCAACGCCAAGGCCTACATCCTCTGGTACGACTGGGTCGGGGAGAGCCGCGGCGACTTCATGAGGCTCAAGTAGTGCGGCGCCGCGCGCTGCTCGGCCTCGCGCTGGCCCCCCTCCTGCCGGGCCTCACCCGCCCGGCAGGGGCCCAGAGCATCCATCCCGGCAACTGGCAGCAATACTTCCGCATCGAGGCGAGCGGCGGCACCGACCGGCGCGGGCGCCCCCAGGTCTCCGGCTACGTCTACAACGTGCG
Organism: Candidatus Methylomirabilota bacterium; assembly: GCA_035281625.1. GTDB lineage: Bacteria > Methylomirabilota > Methylomirabilia > Rokubacteriales > CSP1-6 > DASRWT01. The sequence continues at coordinate 29,735 of DATEDO010000260.1, read as the reverse complement.
CGGCAACGCCAACGCGAAGGTGCGCCTGAACGTCGAATCCCTCGACGCCTCGGGCAACCCGGTGGGCTCGCAGATCGTCTACGTCGACGACGAGGTGCCGATCTTCAACCGCGCCTACTTCGAGGCGACCCCGCGCACCCCCGGGGCCTCCTATCGCGTGACGATCTTCTCCGGCGACTGGACCCGCCTCGGCGGGACCTAGCCCGCCGGCTCCCGTCCCGGAGGCGGTCATGCCCCTGACCCGCCGCGGCTTCGTCACGACCGCCGTCGCGCTCGCCCCCGCGCTCTGGCTCGCCCGCGGCGCCGGGCCCGCCACGGCGCAGAGCGTGACGGCCGCGGATGCGCCGAGCTTCTTCCGGGTGGAGGCTCAGCCCGGCACCGACCGCAAGGGCCGCCCCATCGTCTGGGGGTACGTACACCTCTATCGAAAAGGCCAGGGCAGCGCCCGCGTGCGCCTCCTGGTGGAAAGCCTCGACGCCGGGGGGCAGCCGGTCGCCAGCGAGATCGCCTACCTGGACAGTGAAGTGCTCCTCTGGAACCGCACCTACTTCGAGGTGCGCCCCCAGAGGCCCGCCTCCACGTATCGCGTCACCGTCCACTCCGCCGACTGGACCAAGATGGGCGGCCTCTAGCCGCCCCCGAAGGAGACGCCATGGGCTCTGCCCCGCTCACCCGCCGCGCCCTGCTCGCCTCCGCCGCCACGCTCGCGGCGCTGCCCCTCGGCGTCGGGCGCCGCCCCGCGCACGCCCAGACCATCACCGCCGACACCGCCCCGCGCTTCTTCCGCCTCGAGTACGCCCCCGGCGTGGATCGCCGCGGCCGGCCCATCGTGCAGGGCTATGCCTATCTCAACTCCAGCGGCCAGGGCGCGGCCCGCATGCGCCTGCTCGTCGAGACGCTCGACCCCGCGGGCCGCCCGGTGGCCAGCCGCATCGCCCACGTGGACGAGGACATCGTCCTCGGCGCCCGCAACTACTTCGAGGTGCGCCCCGAGGCGCCGGGCGCGGCCTATCGCGTGTCCGTCCACTCCGCCGAGTGGGTCAAGGCCGGCGGCGGGAGTGGGATGTAGCGACATGCGCCTTCGACCGCTCCGGATCGTACTCGCCGCGCTCCTCCTCGCGGGCTGCGCGGGGGGCTTCACCGCCACCGGCCCCCCCACCAGCACCCGCCACGGCAGCTACCGCGTGGAGATCACGCCCGGCAAGGACGACCAGGGCCGCCCGGCCATCTCGGGCTACGTCTACGGGGGCGGCGGCCGCCCGCGCGTGCTCGTGGAGAGCCTGGACGCCGCGGGCAACCCCATCGCTTCGCAGCTCGTCTACGTGGACCAGGACATGAGCTCGGGCCGCGCCTACTTCGCCCTGCGCCCGAACACGCCGGGGGTGAGCTACCGGGGGACGGTGCAGTCGGTGCAGTCCTTGTTCAACGGGGCGCCGTAGGGCTCAGCGCTCTCGCAGGGCCTCCCAGCTCCGCTTCAATAGCGGGCTGAGGAAGAACTCGATCACTCGACGCCGGCCGAGATGGATCTCGGCTCCGACGGCCATTCCGGTCGACAGGGGCATGCGCTGACCGTGGACCTCGAGGACGTCGCGAAGCAGCTGTATCCTTGCCGCGTACACGAGGCCGATGCCTTCTCGGGCCGTCGCATCCGGCGAAACCGCGACCACGGTACCAGGCACAGTGCCGTAGCGTGTGAACGGGTACGTATCGACCTTGATCTCAGCCGGTTGCCCGACCCGGACGAAGCCAACGTCCTTGTTGTCGATCGACGCCTCGACCTCGATGCCACCCGTCGTCGGCACGATCGCCAGCACCTGGTCCCCCGCGGCCACGACGGCACCCGGCGTGTACACGGCCAGGTGCTGAACCACGCCATCCGCAGGCGCGGTAACCTGCTGCACCGCCCGCCGTCGAGTTGCCTTGACAACTTCCTGCTCGAGGGACGCCGCCCGGGCTTCCCACTCGACCAGCTCGGCCAGACGCGCCCGCCGGAACTCCGTCTCGACGACGCCCTGGTGGGCTTCTGCCTCCGCCAGGGCCGCCTGCTCCTGCTCGAGCCGGCGACGCTCCATGGCCAGCTCCTGCGCCTTTTCCACACGCCGTTCCTCGACCTCGAGAAACTGCAACGTCGCGATGAACTGCCGGTCGAGGAGAGCACGAAATGCCTCGGCGCGCCGCGTTTGTATGTCGACCACGACTTCGAGCCGGTCGAGATTCGCGTGAGTCACGGCGATCGCGGCCCGACGCTGCTGGACGGCCAATGCGGCCGCCTCCAACCGCCGCTCATATTCGGCGCGCTGGGTCTCGAGCAGTCGGACCTGAAGAGGCCCGTTGTCCGGATCCCGAGCAACCAGCGCATCGAGATGGGTGGGATCGAAGAGGAGCGAGCGGAGCCGGGCGATGTGGAGTCGCGCCTCCTGCAGCTCGCTGGAAAGACGCGCCTCGTCGGCGGCGCTCACGGTCGAGTCGACCTCGATGAGGAGCTGATCCTTCCGGACCTCGCTGCCGTCCCGTACGTGAATGCGCCGTACGACTCCCGCATCGACGGCCTGCACGAGCTGGAGGCGATCCCGGGGGACGATTCGGCCACGCGCCACCGTCACCACGTCCAGGAACCCGACGTACGACCACACCAGAGCGCAGAGCCCCACCGTCGCCATCGAGATTCCCAGCCAAACCACTACCCGGGAGGGGGGAGTCTCGCGTGCCGCTCGCCCCGGCGGCAAGCATTCGATCTCCTCCGGTGAGAGCCGGAGGCCCTTCACTCCTTGCTCCCCATCCCTCGGCGAACCGACCCGTTGATCTCGCCACGTTGCTCCCGTTCCAGGGTCGCAAAGTATCCATTGCTCGCGAGCAGCTCGGCCGGAGATCCCTGCTCGATGACGCGGCCGGCGGCAAGGGCGATGATCCGGTGAGCGCGCCGCACCAACGTGAGCCGATGCGCGATGATGAACACGGTGCGGCCGCCACAGATCGCGCCGAGATTCGCATCGATCACGCGCTCAGCCTCGTAGTCCAAGCCGCTCGTGGCCTCATCGAGAATCAACACAGACGGTCGCATCGCGAGCGCTCGCGCGATGCCGATACGTTGGCGCTGGCCCCCGGACAGGAGCGCTCCATGCTCACCGACCGGCGTGTCATAGCCCTGCGGCAAGTCCATGATGAATTCGTGGGCGCCGGAGAGTCGGGTGGCGCGGATCACCGCGTCCAGGGGCATGCCGGGATCCGCCCACGCGACGTTGTCTCGAACGGAGCCACTGAACAGCATGGTGTCCTGAGGCACCACGACAACGCACCGGCGAAGCCAGAATGGATCGGCCAGCGCGACATCGACTCCGTCGAGAAGAACTCGCCCGCGCTGGGGGAGATAGAGACGCGTCGCCAACTTCGCAATCGTGCTCTTGCCCGAGCCGGATGCGCCGACGATACCGACGATCTCCCCGGCCCCGGCGGCGAACGACACCTCCCGCAGCACGTCGGTCTGCCCGGGTCGATAGGCGAACGTCACCTTCTCGAACTCTACGCGCCCCCGGATCCGCCCCGCCATGGGGGAGGCCGTGCTCACCGGCCGTTCGGTCGGCGCGTCGAGCAGATCGGCCAACCGGGTGACGGCAACGGAGGCCTGTTGCCATTCCTGCCAGAGCTGAACCAGGCGGAGGACCGGGGCAGCGACACGGCCCGCCAACATGTTGAACGCGATGAGTTCGCCCACCGTCAGATCGCCCGCCAACACGCCGCGGGCCCCTATCCAGAGGATCCCGAGCGCGGTCAGCTTGCTGAGCACGGTGGCCGCCTGGCCCGCAATCTGTGCGATCTGCCCCGCTCGAAAGCCGGACCGCGCGAGGCCGGCCACATGCTCGTCCCAGCGCCGCTCCAGCAGCGACTCCACTGCCATCGCCTTGATGGTCTCGATGCCGCGGATCGACTCCACGAGAAACGCATGCGCCTCGGCGCCCCGGCGAGATCGCTCGTCCACCGCCCGGCGTAGAAGCGGAGTCACGATGATCGCCATCAGGACGTACACAGGCAAGAAGGCGATGACCAGCAGCGTGAGTGACACGCTGTAGAGAAACATCACGCCGAGGAACACGCCGGTGAGCGCGCCATCCAGCATGGCGGTCAATGGAGGCCCGGTGAGGAAGCGACGGACTCCTTCGAGCTCTCCGATCCGGGCCACCGTATCCCCCGCCCGACGAGCCTCGAAGTAACCCAGCGGAAGCCCAAGTGCATGCCGGAACACGCAGATGCCCAGCTCCACATCGATTCGGCTCCCCGTGTGGGCGAACAGGTATGCGCGGAGTCCCCCGAGCACTCCCTCGAACAGGATCAGCGCGAGCATCCCCAGAGCCACCACGTCCAGCGTGCCGAGGCCGCGATGGACGAGAACCTTGTCGATTACGACCTGGGTGGCGAGGGGCCCCACGATCGAGAAGAGGTGTAGAAAAGCGGACGCCAGGAGGACCTGCGTAAACTGGGCTCGATAGTGAGCGATGAACGGGATGAACCACGCCAGACCAAAGCGTCCCTCGCCCTCCGCGCTTCCTTGGCGTCGCGCGAAGAGCAGGAGACGGCCACTCCAGTCGGCTTGGAACTCATCTCGAGCAAGGACACGAAGCTGGCCGCTGCCGGGTTCCTGGATCAGGGCCCGCGACTCGTCGGCACGGATGACGATCGCATACTGGCCGTTCGACTGCAGAGCGGCCGCCGGTAAGGGCAACATCGACAGCCGGGGCCACTTGACCTTGACCATTCGCGCCCGGAGTCCGACGGCTCGGGCCGCCCGGAGGAGCGCGGAGGGCGGCAAGCTTCCGTCGCCCAGCGCAAAGCGTTGTCGCAGGCTCTCCACATCGGTTGACAGCCCGTGGTAACGGGCTATCACAGCGAGGGCTACCAGGCCCCCGTCCGCGCGAGGCTCGGCTTTTGGCACGGCGTCCATTGGCCTCAGCTCGTTGCTCTGTCATGTGCCGGGCACGCCGGGGGTCGTCTGCCAGTGGGCCGCCAGCACGCTCTCGACTTCCGCGGGGCGGAGCCGGGCCGCATCGGCCCAGCTGAGGCCGGATGCCGCCGAGTAGGTCGCCATGGCCTGAATGAGCTGATCCACCTGACTCGCGACCAGCACGCCAGTGGAACCGGCTCGCAAGAGCTCCAGGCGTCGCTCCGGTCCCAGATACCAGTCCTGGATGCTCACGCTATCCGGTCCGGACCCCAGCGTCAGGAGCAGGTTGTTGCCGTTACGCGCGAGGATGATATCGATGGGACGGACGTTCCCCTGAAATTCCAGCGAGTCTGCAGTTCCGGCGGTTGAGTCATTTTCGATGATGCGATCGGCGCCGCTTCCCCAGCCGGCGAGATAGATGTCGGATCCCGCGCCACCCAGGAGCGCATCTGCGCCACCTCCACCGACGAGGGTGTTCGCAGCCCCATTGCCGGTCAGGGTGTTCGCGAGCCCGTTCCCGGTGCCCGAGACGCTGTTTGACCCGGTCAGAACGAGATTCTCGACGTTCGCACCAAGCACGTAGCTGATGCTGGCCTGCACGGTGTCGGTGCCCTGACCGGCGTTCTCCGACACCACATCGCCGGGGCTCTCGACGATGTAGGTGTCATTGCCAGATCCGCCGCGCATCGTGTCGCCAGCGCCGCCCCCGTTCAGCACGTTTGCCCCGCTGTTGCCTTGCAGAACATTGACAAGGGCGTTCCCCGTCGCGTTGATGGACCCCGATCCCGTGAGGGTGAGATTCTCCAGATCGGCGCCGAGCGTGAGACTGATCGTGCTGGTCACCGAGTCCAGGCCCATTCCCGCGGCTTCACTGACGACATCACCCGGGTTGTCGACACGGTAGCTGTCATTCCCTGCGCCGCCGCTCATGGTGTCCGCGCCGGCGCCTCCGTCCAGCACGTTGGCGGCGCTGTTACCCGTGAGGGTGTTCGCGAGAGAATTCCCGGTCGCGTTGATGGCGCCCGATCCAGTGAGGACAAGATTCTCGACGTTCGCACTGAGCGCATACCCCACCGAGCTCAGCACGGTATCGGTCCCCTCGCCGAGGCCCTCGATCACCACATCCGAGACGGTGTCGACCACATACGTATCGTTGCCGAATCCGCCCCGAAGGGTGTCGGTGCCCGGGCCGCCGTCGAGGCGATCATCCCCGCCGAGGCCCAGCAGCGTATCGTTCCCCTCGAGGCCCTCGAGGACGTCTGCAGCGGCGGTACCCTGCAAGGTGTCGGGGCCAGACGTGCCCATGGGGCCGACCTGCTGCAGCGTGCCGAGGTCCCAGATGGTGCCATCAGCGAAGCGGGCCTCTTGCACCTGGTAGGTGTAGCCGAAGCCGTCGAGAAACCACCAGTGGAGGCGGAGCTCGTCACCGCTCGCATTGATCCGCAGGACCAGATCGTTCTCGTCGCGGACCCTCGAAACATCGCCTGGTAACACTCCGGCCTCAAATACGACGCGATCCGTGGCCGGCCGCCACCAGTCGTTGTCATAGATAGTGTCGCGACCTGCGCCCCGTCCGAACACGTACGTGTCGTTGTCCAGTCCGCCGTCCAGCGTGTCGTCGCCGGCGCCCCCGACCAGAGTGTCATCACCGGTCTCGCCGTACAGCGTGTCATTGCCCGCCCCACCCTCGAGGCGATCGCCCCCCGACGCCCCCGCGAGCGTGTCATCGCCTCCCTGGCCGCGCAACAGGTCATCCGTCCCGAAGCCGATGAGGGTGTCCGGTCCTTCCGTGCCGCGCGTCACCATTTCCTTCAAGGTGTCGATGGTCCACGCCGTACCGTCCGCGAACTCCACGCGCTGAACCTGATACTCGTGGCCGAAACCCTCGTTGAACCACCAGTAGAGCCTCATCTCCGCGCTGGCCCCGGAGGCCCGCAGCACCAGGTCCACGCCGTCTCGGCTGACGGTCACGTCGGCGGGTGCGACGCCGGGCTCGAACCGGACCGTGTCGGTGTTCGGGAACGCCCAGTCACTGTCCTTGACGATCGTTTGGCCCGAGTCCCGGCGGAACACATACACGTCGTTCCCACGTCCACCGTCGAGCGTGTCGACCCCCACGCTGCTCAGCAGCACGTCGTCGCCATCATTGCCAAACAGCCGATCATCGCCGGCGCCCCCGGTAAGAACATCGTCACCGGCCTCTCCGCTCAGGTCGTCGTTCCCCACGGACCCCTCAAGACGGTCATCGCCGAGTCCGCCATAGAGCTGATCGTTGCCGTCCCCACCGACCAGATGATCGTCGCCATCATCACCGGTGAGGAGGTCGGCGCCCGCGTCGCCGTAGATAACATCGGCATTCATCCCGCCGTTGATGGTGTCGTCTCCGGCGCCGCCGTTGAGGGCATCCGCTTCGCCGCTGCCCGTCAAGAGTTCCCCGGCGCCTGTGCCAGCTATGATCGGTCGCCCCGCCGTGTCCATGAGCCACGGCAAATCCGGCGCCAGAGCCCCAAGCCGGTCGCGGAAGTGCCAGTAGCCCATGGCGTCCTCGGCATCGAAAGCGCGGATCGACCTTGCGAACTCGGCCGCGAGAACGCGGCCTCCATCAGGGTCCTGAGCAAGCCGCGCCTCGAGCTCGGCCGCGACCGCACTGAGGTCGCCTCGCGCCACACCCGCGGTCGGATCCCACTGGTACGTGATCCGATCGTAGAGAGGCTTGAGGTGCGTCTGGATCACCAGCTCCGCGTACACCGCCTCTCGAAGCTGACTGTAGGCCTCCAGCAGCATGGGCTGAGCTGGCGCAGTCGGGTTGCTGCCCCACGCGCCGACAAAGGGCTCACCGGAAAACGCCTCGAGGACGGCAAGTCTCCTGGCGTCGATCACCGGTCCCCTGCTCGCAGGGTCGATCTGTGCGCTGCCCGTCCACTGGAACAGCAGCTGTTCGAGAATGATCGATCGCTGAGCGGGATCGGCTTCGCTCACGAAGGCGCGGACCAGTCCTTCCAGCGCACCACTTTGGTCCATGGCCATGGCTTGGCTCAGATCCCGAACCGTTCCAAAGCCGATGCCCTCTGGAAGCCCAGTTAGGCGCCCTGGAATGTCCACGAATGAGGTGGCCACGGTGTCGGCGGGGGTCGACCCGAACCATACGTCGGCGGTGGCACCCTGGCTGCCATCGACCCGCGTGTAGGTGCTGATCTGACGGTGAGCGTTGCCCTGCGCATCCGTGATCGTCGACTCAGTGAACGTCGTCGCCAGCGAGCGAATGTCCAGCGACGCCAGCGTGTGGAGCTCCTCGGGCGCACTGGCACCGTCGTGGTCTTGATCGCGCCAGATGCGGAGGTTGGCGAACGCCGGATCACTCCCGTCGACCTTGCCATCGCGATTGGCATCGACGTCCGCCAACGCCTGATAGCCGTGTGCCGCCTCGACTCCGGTCCCTCGTAGCGTGTGGTTCCCGAAGAGCTCCCGCCCGGTGTCGATGCGGCCATTTCCGTTGCGGTCGAGCACCAGGAGGCCGTCGTCCGTCGCGACCCATCCCGTGCGCTCGGCAAAGCCGTCGGCGTTGTGGTCGAAGAAGGTTGCGCCGGATGTGGGCGTCGTCTCGATCCCATCCCCGTCGAGATCCACGGTCACGGGACAGGGGATCAGGCTGTTGGCCACCTCGAGCTTCTCGACGACACTGTCGATGGAGTGCGCCTTCCTGAGGGACAGAAGCCCGTGGACCGCCGCAACCGGAGGCATCCCAGAGAGGAGCAGCAGCTCCAGCGGCAGTGGGAACAATGGACCAGCCAGCTCGATACGCGTGCCCAGGTGGGGACCGCTCTGAGGAATGATATCCGACGGATCCACGACGTCGGCGATTGGATAGGCCGCGTCAGGATCTCGACCGAGCTCGCCCAACGACTCCTTGACCGGAGCTGCATTGAAGGTGACGGCAGGGCGCATGTCGCGGGTAGACAGGAGCTGGCCCAGGGAGCCGCCCAGCGAATGCCCCGTGTACGTCAACTGATTCAACGGCACCCCGGCCAACGTCGCTCGTTGAACCAGGGCCTCCGCATCCCGGAGTTGCGCGAACGGCACGTGCCCGGCGGCGAGTGCCAGCGATGCCTGGCGATCGCCCGGGTCCGTTAGTTCCGTTCCTCGGGACGCCAGGACGTACTCGCCTGTGGTCGCGTTTTTGAAGACCGCACCGTAGTAGCCGCTCGGTCCGGCTAGCTCCAGCGGCCTCCCGTCTGAACCCAGGGCGCTTGACCATCCAGGCGGTAGCGGTGGCCGGGCCGTTCCGCCGTACACGTATGCGCTCAGGCGTGCGTATTCTTGATAAGTGGCCATCGGATTCTCTCCTTAAGGTCGAGGCGGCAATACTCGCGAGAGATCCCACACTCGCACTTGCTTGTCGACAGGCGCTGCTAGATACCGGGCGTCGGGACTGAATGCGATTGCATACACAAGGTCCTTCGCGTTAGGGAGAGACGTGACCCGTTCGCCACTGTGTGCGTTCCACACGATGACCCCGCCTCCGGGCGCTGCTGATGCTAGAAACCTTCCGTCCGGGCTATAAGCCAACGCTCGAATCGGCGCCGTATGACCAGGCAAGTCGCGGGTAGGATTTCCCACTTGAGCGTCCCAGAGCGTGACGACGGGCCGCTGGAAGTCTGCCGTCGCGACGACGCGGCCGTCAGGGCGGTAGGCTATGGCGAACGGTGTTTCCCGGTCCCCCGCAAAGGCTCTCAAAGATGCGCCGGTCTCGACGTCGAACGTCTGAACCGGCGCCACGCGATCTGGACCCCCGGTAGCGAGCATCCTCGAATGTCCGAACGCCAGCACGATGCCGACCGCACGATGACCGCGGAGGATCTGTTTGAGCTGACCGGTCTCGACGTCATGAATCGAGATGGCCCCGCGGTGGCCGGCCGCCAGAAGACGGCTATCCGGTGAGAATGCGAGGGAGCGTGACGGCACGTTGTTGGCGCCCTGTCCAAGCGGCAGCGGCCCAACCAGGGCGTGCAGACGGCGACCGGTTGACGCGTCCCACACGTTGAGCGCGACATGCCCGAGACTCACTTCTGTGAACCATCGGCCGGCCGCGACATACCGCCCATCCGGACTCCAGGCAACCGAAGAAATAGACCCGTGTTCGCGATCGAGCCTGCGAACGAGCGCACCGGTGTTCGCGTCCCAGATCATGAGAGCGTTGTGCAGCAACCCGCCCGCGGCGATTTTCTCCCCGTCCGGGCTCCATGCGATGTCGCCGATTCCTCCGTCGTGCGCGAAGACGCGAACGAGCCTGGGTTGAGGCGAGTCGGCCTCGACGATCCAGCGCCAGCCGTCGAGATTGAGGTTGGCCGGATCCAAGCCGATCCCGGCCCACCCGAGACCGACGATCGCGAGGGTCGCGAGCAGGATGCGCAAGGGGCGCCGACTGCTACTGGCTGGCTCGCGCGTTGACCGGTTCATCATGCGCGGATCCTATTGGCGCAGCGGTCAGCCGGTCAATGTCCAGAGTTGGATACGGACTGACGAGGAGGATTGGAGACGGTCGAGCGTGACGGCAGATATCTTGCCGAGTGCGGTGGGCGAGTCAATCCCGCCTTACTTCCGCTATGCCTTCTTCGCCTCCTCATCCTTCAAGTAGCGCCCAATCCCCTGCACCACGGGAATGACCACCATCACCTTGAAGGCGAGCACGAGCCACCCCGCGCCGGCTCGCGTGTAGTCGAGCGGCGCCTCCCACCTGATCGTCTCCGGCACCTTGAGGCCAGGGAGGGCGTCGAGGAGCTGCCAGAGGAGATAGTCGGCGAGGGCGCCGTGGTCCACGACGGCGCGCGTCTTGGGGACGAACAGCGGCGTGAGACTGTCGAGCAGGTAGGCGATGCTCGCGAAGCAGCCGGCGGCGATGAAGACGAAGTTCACGTAGAGGAGCACGCCCAGCCAGAAGCCCACGCGCTCGTTCGGCGCGGCGTTCTGGAGCCACTCGGGCCCCTGGGTGTCGATCCAGTCGCGCACCGCACGCCGCACCGCGCGGGAGTTGAGCAGGAGGGAGATCCCGGCCAGCACCAGGAACCAGGGCAGGAGCGTCAGGACCTGGAGCCACCGGGGGAAGGTCTCGACGACGGTCCTGGAGAAGGTGTACGCAATCGCGCCCGGCATGACGGCCATGAGCCCCATCAGGAGATAGAGCGCGGGGTAGCCGGCCCCCGCGCAGACGAGCTTCACCACCGTCCCGCCGGGCTCGGGCAGGAACAGCATGGCGAGGATGAAGGCCAGCGCGATCGGCATCCAGACTGTCCGAACCAGCAGGCTCTCGCCGATCGCGAGCCAGAGGAGGAAGGAGCCGACGAAGCCGAAGACCGCCGCGCCCCAGTAGTGGTAGCCCTCGAGCTTGTCGGCGTCCTCGGTTGCCATGGTGCCGGGCCGAGTCTAGCTCAGTCCGACTTCGCCTTCGGCGCCGCCTTGTCGTCGTCGTCCTTCAGGTATCGCCCGATGCCCCGGATCACCGGCACGATGACCATCACCTTGAAGGTCAGGAGCAGGCAACTGGCGACGGGTCCCGTATAGGTCAGCGGCACCTCCCACTGGAGCGTTTCCGTCGCCTTGACGACGGGAATGGCGTCGAGCAGGTGCCAGCCGAAGAAGTCGGCCAGGGCGCCGTGATCGACGCCCGGCCGCGAGCCGGGGAGAAACCGCGGGCTCGCCGGATCGTTCAGGATCAGGGCGAACGCCGCGAATCCCCCCATCGCGATGAAGACGAAGTTGACGTAGAGAATGATCACGCCCCACGCCGGAATCTCCTGGCCGGGCTTCGTGAGCTGGAGGGCCGCAGGCGCCCGGGCTTCCCACCAGGCCTGCGCCTTGGCGCGCAGCGAGCGGGAGTACATGACGGTGGCGACGGCGGCCAGGGCCACGAGCCAGATGAGCAGCGTCACCAGCTGTAGCGTGTACGGCAGGTATTCGATGATCTTCTTGGACAGCAGGTAGGCAAGAAGGCCCGGACCGAGGAGCCAAAGATACACGGCGAAGGCGAAGAGCCAGAGCCCGATCGTTTCGAAGAAGTGAGCCAGCGCCCGGCCGACACGCAGGGGCAGGAACTGCGTCGCGGCCACGAGCGAGATGCCGAGCGCGATCCCCGACCAGAAGATCGGCGTGAAGTCGACGCGCAGGCCGAACGCGATCATCACGATGCCGATCAGCAGCATCGCGATCATGAAGGCGCCGAAGCCGTGAAGGAACTCGATGGTGGGGCGCGGCTCGTCGACCGGCGGGCCTGGGGCGGTCTGACCCGATGTCGTCATCGCCCGCGCTCAGTCCCGCCGCGCGAAGGCATGCGGCGGCGGCAGCATCACGCGCACCAGACGCAGGAACACGATGGCGCCCACCACGGAGCCGAGCCCGAAGTAGCACCCGGCCAGCGTCCAGGACCCCGCGCGCGTGCTCGGCTCGAAGAGGATGAGGTGGATGGAGAACCACCCCACCGCGGCCAGGCGCTCGGCGAAGGTGGCGCCGAAGTAGTCGCTGACGCTCAGGAGATACCAGGTCCACGCTCCCCAGCCGGCCAGGGCCGCGACCCCGACCACGGCGGCCCCGCGGAGCGCCTCCCGCGTGAGGGCGAAGCCCCAGAGAGTCCAGCCCGCGAGCCCACCGCCCAGCAGCGACGCCACGACGCCCGCCGTCAGGGGCTTGCCCATCGTGCCCGGCACCCAGGCGAGCAGCATCAGCCACACCGCGGCCCAGGGCCCGAGCGCCGCCACCAGCTCGCGGTGGCGGAGCGTCGGGTAGGCATAGGCGAGGAGCCCGGCCAGGGCCGCCGCCCCCAGCGTCACCCCCATGAAGAGGGCGAGCTGGGGCGTGCCCATGTCCATGAACGGGAGCTGGCGCACGAAGGAATCGGTGCTGGCCGCGGCGCGGCCGGGCAGCGCGGAGGCCGCCCAGGCGCCGAACTTGAAGGCGAGGGCGTAGCCGAGCGCCACCGCGGGCACCGCCAGGGCCAGCTCGTGCGCCCGCAGGCGGTAGCGGCGGAAGGTCCAGTCGTCCCAGCGCTGCCAGAGGGTGTCGATCCCGGCCAGGCGCCCGGTGGGCACGGCCGCGGCGGCCTCGCCGCCTGCGCTCACCACCGCCGGGTCCGCGGCCAACGCTGCCCCTGCCGGCGCGGCGGCGCGCTTGCCCAGCATCTGGCGGGCGGCGGCGCGGACGCGGGCGCTATCGTCCTTGTCGGCGAGCTGGCGGAGCTGATCCTCCGCGGTGGCGGCCCGGCCGGGATGGTCGCCGATGTAGATGCGCCCGAGCTCGAGCACGGCGCCCTCGCGGATGAACGTGCGGCTGTCGGTGAGCGTCTCCAGGAGCTCGGGCGGCAGGAGCGCCTTGTTCACCACCGGCCGCGTGCTCCTGGCGATGTAGATGGCGCCCTGCTGCTTGTCGGCGAACTTCGCGGGTGTTTGCTTGGAGGAGATGCCGAGCACCTTGCCGTAGACGTACTCGTAGAGCTCGTCCACGCTGATCTGCCCGTCGCCGTCCAGATCGGCGGCGCCCGTGCGCAGGCCCTCCACGAGGAAGCGCGTGAAGACGGACGCCTCGGCCTCTCCCCGCACCGAGTCTCCGTCCCAGGCGTACTGGGTGGCGTCGGAGGCGGTCAGCACCACGCGGCCATAGCCCGCGGTGACGAGGGCCGTGCCCGAGCCGACGGAGGCGCCCGTCGCGCTCTTGCTGCCGCGCGTGTAGGCGCCCGAGTGGCAGCAGTCGAGGATCAGCACCTGGCGGCGGGAGTTGCAGCGGTTGAGCTGGGTGCGGAGATAGTCGGCGGCGAGCGCGGTCGCACTCAGCAGGCGGGGCTCGGTGTCGCGCGCGGCGAGATGGAGGAGCCCCTCTTCATCGAGGATGCCGTGGCCCGAGAAGAAGAGGAGAAGCGTGTCGTCCGCGGTGCGGTTGGCGCAGAACTTCGCGATGGCGCGGCGGAGATCGCGCTCCGGCGCGTCCAGCAGCACCTCCACCTCGTCGAACTGGCCGACGGCTTCGTCGCGCAGCACCGCGGCCAGGAGCTCCACGTCGAGCCGCGGGGCCTGGAGCGTGGCGAGCAGGGGATCGTCGTAGCCCTGATTGCCGATGATGAGGCCGAGCCGGCGCCCACCCATGGAGCGATCCACCTACCCTTTTCGAAGCGTCTCGACCAGCCCCGCGATCTCCTCGCGGCTCATCCGCTCGGGATCGAACTCCAGCTCCACCTGGTCGCCCTTGGCCGACTGGTACTTGATCTTGGTGGCGACGCCCGGGTTGCGGTTCATCCAACCTTTAAGTAGGTCGAACAGCGGCGCAATTACGTGTGGCGCCAGGGAAACCGCGATGGCGCCGATAGCGACGGCCTCGGGCCCCGACTTGGCGCCGGTTGGGGCAGAAGTGGCGACAACCGGCCCCACATTTGCCACGGGCAGGTCGCGCACCTCGCGGCGGAGCCGGGCGGTCGCCTGCTCGAGCTGAGCGAGATCCGCGTCGGGCACGGCGAGATGCAGCACCAGGTTGAGATCCGGAGCAGCCATGCGGGCGCCTCCTCCTGCGCGCGAAGGTGCTTCGACCATAGCGACGGGGGCGCGGCCAGTCAACTTTCTCGCGCGACTTTTGTGTGCTTACTGCCTGCGGGCGCGCGTGCGTGCATAACGGCGACCGAACGCGGGTTGACCCTTTGCGCGGCCGGCGGAGACGATGTTCCCCGCGCCGCCATTCGCTCAGCCGTGTCCCGTATCGCCGGAGGGTCCGACGCCATGACGACGATCCCGTTCGACCTCACCGAGTTCGTGAACCGCGTGGCCGATCAGTTCCAGGCCAAGCGTCGCATCGTCGTGGATGCTTCCGCGCGCCAGGCGCTCATCGCCCCGGCGCTGCCGCACGTGGAGCGGGTGGCGAAATCGCTCGAGACCAAGGAAGTCACCGTGGAGTTCCTGGAGGCGTGCGTGATGAAGACGCTCGAGCGCGCGCGCCGCATCGCCTCGGCGGCCGGCTTCCGCTTCGTCAACGGGCCGAGCGTGCAGCAGTCGCTGGAGGGCGACAGCCCCTACCTCTTCTGGTGCTGAGGCCCATCCTGCCGACGTGAACCCGGACCAGCTCGACGCCGATCGGCCGGCGTTTTCGAAGGGATAGCCGCCGCCCGGGCCAGTTTGACTTTCCCCTACCCGGTCTGACAGGATCGGGCGCGTCATGCCAGGCCTGCCCCGCGCCGGCGCCCCCGGCCGCCCGTGAAAACCATGCTCGAGCGCCGTGTGCCCCGGTGGCTGGCGTGGACCATCGACCCCGAGCAGGCCCGCCGGGCGCCGTTTCTCGCCCACTCCCCGCTCTTCGCGGGGCTGCCGCGGCGGCTCCTGGGGCGGCTATCCACGCGCTTCCTGGAAAAGACCTATGGCCCGGGCGACATGATCTTCCACGAGGGCGATCCCGGGCGCGCGCTCTTCGTCATCGTGAGCGGCACGGTGGAGATCATCCGGGCCACCGCCCGGGGCGAGCACGTGCTGCGGAAGCTCAATGCCGGGGATGCCTTCGGCGAGATGGCCCTGATCGACGACGCGCCGCGCTCCGGCGGCGCGCGGGCGGCCGAGGAGACGCGCCTGCTCATCCTCTACAAGACCGACTTCGACGCCCTCATGGACAGCGAGGCGCACATCGCCCTCGTCATCATGCGCAATCTCTCGCGCCTCCTCGCCTCCTACGCCCGCCAGAACGCCGCCGCCGTCGCCCGCGCGGAGTCCGAGCCCCTGTGAAGTTCTGGATCGTCTCCATCGTCGGCATCGCCGTCCTGGCGTGGCTGGCGCGGGGGCTGCTCCTGCCCGCGTTCCTGGCGATGATGCTGGCGTATCTCCTGAGCCCGCTCGTGGGCTGGACGGACGCCCTCGCCATCCGGCGCAGCGTGGCGGTGGGGGCGATCTTCTCCGCGATCCTCCTCCTGGGCCTCCTCTTCGGGCTCACCATCGGCCCGCGGGTGGTGGCGGAGACCTCCACGCTCGTGGAGCGGCTGCCCGCCACCGCCGCGCGCGTGGATCAGGCCCTCGACCGGGCCATCGCCGACCTCCTGGAGGCGGCGCCGGTGGCGAAGAACGTCCTGCCGCACGGCGAGGGATGGATCAGCAAGCTCCTCGTCAGCCATCCGCCGGAGGACGTGGCGGAGTTCTTCGAGCACATGGGCCACATCTTCATCCTGGTGATCCTGGTCCCGTTCTTCGCGTTCTTTCTCATGCGGGACATGCCCAGCATCATCACCGGCATCATGAACCGGCTCCCGCCCCAGCACGTGGAGACCTCCGTGGCGGTGTGGCGGGAGCTCAACGGCGTGGTGGGCCGCTACATCCGGGGCGTCGTCCTGGACGGGCTCGTGGTCGGCACGCTCGCCGCGCTCGGGCTCTGGGCGCTCCAGGTGCCCTATCCCCTGCTGCTGGGGATCTTCGCCGGGGTCGCCAACGTGATCCCCTTCGTGGGGCCGCTGCTCTCGGGCACCGCCGCGACGCTGGTCGTGCTGGTCCACGCGATGGGGCTGGGCGGCGTGGTGCGGGTGCTCGTGCTCTTCGTCGTCATCAAGGTGGTGGACGACACCGTGATCCAGCCGCTGACGATCGGCCGCAGCGTCCACCTCCACCCGGCCATCTTGCTGGGCTCGGTGGTCGTGGGCAATCACACCCTCGGCGTGCTCGGGATGATCATCGCCGTGCCGGTGGCCACCATCGTGCAAGAGACGGTGCGTCTGCTGCTCCAGCACCGCCGCACGCTGGCCCGCCGCGGGCTCCGCTCGAGCGCCGAGCGGATGGTGGGCTGAGGGCCCGCTAGACGCCCAGGTAGTAGCGCTTCACCAGCTCGTTCTCGCGCAGCTCCTGGGTGCTGCGCCCCTCGAACTCGATCTTGCCGTGCACGATGATGTAGCCGCGGTCGGCGATCTTCGTGGCCTGGTTGAAGTTCTGCTCGGCCATGAGCACGGTGAGGGCCCGCCGCTCCTTCAGCTCCTTGATCTTGGCGATGACGCGGCTCACGAGGATGGGGGCCAGCCCCACCGAGGGCTCGTCCACGAGGAGGATGCGCGGCGAGGACATGAGGGCGCGGGCCACCGCCAGCATCTGCTGCTCGCCCCCGCTCATGCTGCCGGCGAGCTGGCGGCGCCGCGCGGCCAGCACGGGGAAGGCCTCGTAGCAGTAGGCGAGATTCCCGGCGATGTCCCCACGCGAGGCGCGGCGGTAGGCGCCCAGGAGGAGGTTCTCCTCCACGCTGAGCTTGGGGAAGAGGCGGCGGCCCTCGGGGACGAGCGCGATGCCGAGGCCCACGATCTCCTCGGTGGACTTCCGCGTGAGGTCGATGCGCCGGCCGTCCTGCTCGAGCACGATCTCGCCCGCGCCCGGGCGCACCATGCCCATGATGCACTTGATGAGCGTGCTCTTGCCGTTGCCGTTGGTGCCGAGGAGGGCCACCGTCTCCCCCTCGCGTACCTCCACGGACACACCGTGGAGGACACGAACCGACCCGTAGCCGGCCTCGACGTCGCGGATCAGGATCCTACTCGCCACGGCTATTCCCCAAGGTAGGCCTTCTCGACGGCCGGATCGCGCACCACCTGGTCCGGCGTGCCCTCGGCGATGCGCTCGCCCGCGTCCAGCACCAGCACACGCTCGGAGAAGCGCATCACCGCCCGCATGATGTGCTCGATCATGATGATGGTGATGCCCTGGGCGTTCAGGCGGAAGAGGATGTCGAGGATATCGTCCACCTCGGTGCTGGAGAGCCCCGCCATCGCCTCGTCGGAGATGAGGAGCTTGGGTCGCGCCGCCATGGCCCGCGCCAGCTCGAGCTTGCGCATCTCGATCTGGGTGAGCCCACCGGGCCGAAGGTGGGCCTTGGCGCCCAGCCCGATGCTCCGGAGGATCTCGTCGGCGTCGGCGTGACCGGCCGCACCCGCGCGCCTCGCCCCCGCGTACTCCAGCGAGATCCCGAGATTGTCGCGCACCGTCATGCTGGTGAAGGGCTTGGGGATCTGAAAGCTCCGCACGATGCCGAGACGGCTCCGCTGATGGGGCGGGAGCCCGGTCACCTCGCGCCCCTCGAAGCGGATCGAACCCGCGGTGACGGGCAGCACGCCGGACACGCAGTTGATGAGGGTTGTCTTGCCGGAGCCGTTGGGCCCGATGAGGCCGAAGCGCTCGCCCGGCTTCACGGCGAGGCTCACGCCGTTGAGGGCCGTGAAGCCGCCGAAGCGCTTCACCACCCCGCTCACCTCGAGAAGGGCCTCGGCCATCGCCTCAGTGGCCCCGGAGGCGGCGCGCCAGGCCGAGAAGGCCCTCGGGCGCCAGGACGACGAAGGCCACCAGCACCACGCCCACGATGAAAAGGTTCATCTCGGAGGAGATAGTCACGGTGGCGATCTGGGCGGCGGTGCCGAGGAGGACCGCGCCGATCACCGGGCCGATCCAGCTCGTGGTGCCGCCGATCATGGGCATGGCGAGCGCGTTCACCGCGTACTCCAGCGCGAACGCCGAGTTGGGCTCGACGAAGGTGACGTAGTAGGGGAACGGCGCCCCCGCGACGCCGAGGAGAAACCCGCTGATCGTCGTCGCGAAGAGCTTGAGGCGCAGCGTCGGCACGCCCATGCACTCCGCCGCCTCCTCGCTGTCCCGGAGCGCGGCGAGCCCGCGGCCGATCCACGAGCGCTCCACGAAGCGGGCGGCCAGCACCGCCACCACCGCCAGACCCACCATCACGGTGAAGAGAAAGGTCACGTAGCTCCCGAAGGGCGGGCCCGGCGGGCGGATCACGCTGATGCCGCGGGAGCCGCCCACGTACTCCCAGTTCATGATCACGGTCTGGAGGACCACGGCGAGGGCGAGGGTGGCGATGGAGAAGAAGGTGCCCCGGAGGCGCAGCGTGAGATAGCCGATGCCGAGCCCGAGCAGCGCGGCCACGAGGCCGCCGGCGAGGAGCAGCACGGGCAGCGGCGCCTGCACCGACTTGATCAGGAGCACCGCGGTGTAGGCGCCCATGGCGAAGAAGGCGGGGGTGCCGAAGTTCACGTAGCCCGCGTAGCCGCCGAGGATGTTCCACGCGGTGGCGATGACCACGTATTGAAGGATGACGTAGCCCGCGAAGTAGATGTAGGGGTTCACCTTGAGGAGGGCGAGGCCGATGCCCGCCGCCACCACGACCACCCCCACGAGGACCGCGCCGGCGGGCCCGCGCATCAGCGCCCGAAGAGCCCTTGCGGCCGGACGGCGAGCGCCAGCAGGAGCAGGCCGAACGAGACCGCCAGCGACCACGACGGCCCGAAGAAGGTCGACATGAGGCTCTCGGCGACGCCCAGGATGATGGCGGCCACCAGCATGCCGCCGATCGAGCCCATGCCGCCCAGCACGGTGATGGCGAACATCCGGCCGATGTAGTCGCGGTCGGCGGAGGGGATGACCGGCGCGATGCTGATGAGGAGCGCGCCGGCCAGCGCGGCGGCCGCGATGCCCACCCCGAAGGCGATGGTCTTGATGTGGACCGGGTTGGCGCCCATGAGCCGGAGCGCCCCCTGATCCTGGGACACCGCCATGATGGCCCGGCCGTAGAAGGTGCGACCGAGGAAGAGATAGAGGGCGAGCGTCATGAGGAGGCCGACGACGCAGGGGACGAGGTACCGGAGCGCCACGCCGACCCCGGCGATCTCGTAGGACTTGGACGTGTAGGCGGTCTGGACGAGCCGGTAGTCGACGCCGAAGGTGAGGGAGAGGCTCACCTCCATGATGAAGAGGAGGCCGAAGAAGAACACGAGGCCACGGAGGGCCTCGTCCCCCCGCCGCTCGAAGCTCGCGTAGTAGACGCGATACACGAGGGCACCGAGGAGAAAGAACACGGGGGTGAAGAGGAGCCCGCTCACGATGGGATCCCAGCCGAGCGCGTTGTTCATCACGTAGGCCGCGTAGGCGCCCAGGACGAGGAAGGCGGGCTGCGCGATATTGGCGATGTCGAGCAGCCCGAAGATGAGGGACACGCCGAGGCTGACCGCGGCATAGAAGCCGCCGAGCAGCAGCCCGGAGACCACCGCGTTGGCAAGCAGGTCCCAGGAGAACAGGGAAGGCTCGCGCTAGTTCTTCGCCGCCGCGTAGGGGTAGATGAGATTCCCCGACTTGAACTCCTCCGGGTAGAGCACGACCTTCTTGCCCGGCCCCCGGAACTGCTCGACACCGCTGCCGTCGATCTTCTGGTACTGGACCATGAGCGTCCGTCCGGTCGCCCACTCGCCGTTCTTGCCGAACTTCACCTTCCCCACGATGGTGGTGAACTCGGTCTTGCGGATGTGGTCGGCGATCTTCTGCTGGTCGAGGCCCTTGGTCGCTTCCACCGCCTGCCCCAGCACCTGCATCATGGCGTAGGAGTACGGCGGCAGGTAGTAGCCCAACGTGTCGACCTTCTCCTTCTCCGCCCGCACCTGGTACTCCTTGAGGAACTCCTTGATCCCGGGGATCGCCATGAAGGTCGGCTCCGGCGCCCAGAAGTCGTAGTTCACGATGCCGTTCAGCTGCGCACCCATGCTGGTCATGATCGTGGTGAACATGAGGCCCACCATGCCGCCGCCCATCATCTTGGGCTCGAGCTTCACCTCGTGCGCGGCGCGCAGCATGCCGACGGAGTCGGGTGGATACGAGGCGATGAAGACGATGTCGGGGTTCGTGGCCTTGATGGCCCGCACGATGGGCGTGTAGTCGGTGGTGTTCGGCGGATACGTGCGGTCGTAGACGGTCTTGAAGCCGAACTTCTTGATCAGCTCCCGCGCGCCCACCAGCGCGTTCTGCGGATACTCCGCGTCGGCGCCCACGATGGCCACCGTCTGGGGCCGCGGGTTCTGCTTGGCCGCCAGCTCGAAGAAGCCGATGGCGGTGCTGGTCTGCGGATCCTGCCCGGCCGGCTGGATCTGGAAGTAGTTCGGGTACTGGTACTTCTCGTTGTTGGCGAGGCCGAACATCCCCATCAGCACGAGCTTCCGCTCCATGGCCATGGGCAGGAGCGGGGCGATCAGGTTGGTGCCGTAGCCGGACGTGATGAGGTGCACCTTGTCCACGTCGAGGAGCTTGGTGTAGATGCCCGGCACGGTCGACGGGTTGGTCTGGTCGTCGTAGTAGATCAGCTCCACCGGCCGCCCGAGGAGCCCGCCCCTCTTGTTCACGTCGTCCTTCCAGATCTGCATGGCGAGCAGCGCCGGCTTGCCGTTGGCGGACAGCCCACCCGTCAGCGCCATCCCGAGACCGATCTTGATGGGATCGGCCGCGCGCGCCACCTGTCCCGCGCTCCCGGCGGCCACCACCAGCGCGACGATCAGTCCGAGCACCACCCAGCGTCGAATCGCCATCATGACTCCTCTCTTTCTGCGCCGCTCGCGAGGGGCGCACGGCCTTGGGGCGAGGCAAAAGTGCGACAGGGGCGGTGCGTTGTCAAGGCGTGGGGCGGGCGCGCCGCTCGGGGAGGGGCTTCGCGAAGGAGAGCTCGTGGCCGTCGGGATCGGTCAGGTGAAAGTAGCGCTCGTCCCAGGTGGCGTCGCGGGGCGGCGCCTCCGGCGTGAGACCCAGGCCGATCACGTGCGCGTGCAATGCATCGACATCGTCGACGTAGAAGATGACGCGCGTGCCGCCGCGCCGGGCCGGGGGCTCGGGGCTGGCCGCGAGGTTCAGATGCTGGCCCCCCACCCGGAACGAGGTGAAGCCCGCCGTCTCGCCGCCGTAGGCGATGGGGAAGCCCAGCGCCGAGTAAAAACGTACCGCCCGCGCCATGTCGGGCGTGAAGAACGTCACCGCGCTGATCGACCGGATCTCGCTCATCCCGGAGCCCCGGGGGGCATGGTCTCACGTTGACTCGGCACGCGCTTGTCGTCCATGCTCGGCCCCCGAGGAGGCGCGCCATGGCCCCTGAGCTTCGCCACCTGTTCTCCCCGCTCCGCGTCGGCAGCCTCACGCTGAAGAACCGCATCTTCTCGAGCGGCCACGCCGAGGCGATGGCCGAGGACGGCAAAGTCGGTCCCCGCCTCCGCGCCTATCACGAGGCCAAGGCCCGGGGGGGCGCCGCCCTCACCATCATCGGCGGCTCCACGAGCGTGCACCCCTCCTCGCCGGCGAGTGCCTGGAACATGATCGCCAACCACGACGACGGCATCATCCCAGGGTATCGCGCCCTGGCCGAGGCGGTGCACCGCCACGGCGCGCACGTCATGAGTCAGCTCACCCACATGGGCCGGCGCTCCCAGTCCGACGTGGAGCAGATGCACGTGCTGCTGGCGCCCTCCCAGATCCCCGAGTCGGTGCACCGCGAGGTGCCGCACGAGATCGAGCCCGAGCAGATCGCCATGGTGGTGGGCGCCTTCGGCGACGCCACACGGCGCTGCCGCGAGGGCGGGCTCGACGGCGTGGAGCTGTCCTTCGCGCACAATCACCTCGTGGACCAGTTCTGGTCGCCCCTCTTCAATACCCGCGCCGACGAGTACGGCGGCAGCCTGGACAACCGCCTGCGCTTCGGCTTCGAGGTGCTACGCGAGATCCGACGCCAGGTCGGCCGCGACTTCGTGGTGGGGGCGCGCATCTCGGGTGACGAGATGACGCCGGGCGGCCTCACCGCCGCCGACATGGCGGAGATCGCCCGCCGCCTGGCCGCCTCGGGGCTGCTCGACTTCTTCTCCATCATCGGCGGCGCCGCCCACACCATGCCGCTCCAGGCCCTCGCGGTGCCGAACATGTCCCATCCGCGCGGCCCGTTCGTCGCCATCGCGGCGGCCATCAAGGCGGCGGTGCCGGGCATGCCCATCTTCCATGCCGGCCGCATCGTGGAAGCCGCCCACGCGGAGCAGATCCTCGCCGAGGGCGCCGTCGACATGGTGGGGATGACGCGCGCGCTGATCGCCGATCCCGAGCTGCCCCGCAAGGTGCGCGAGGGCCGCGCCGACGACGTGCGCGTGTGCGTGGGCGCCAACGAGGGCTGCATCGACCGCATCTATCAGGGCAAGCCCGTCACCTGCATCCAGAATCCCGCCACGGGGCGCGAGCTGGAGATGCAGGAGCCCGAGCGCGCGGCCGCGCCCAAGCGCGTGCTCATCGTGGGCGCGGGCGTGGCCGGGCTGGAGGCCGCGCGCGTGGCGGCGCTCCGCGGCCATCGCGTCACGCTCATCGAGCGCGAGGCCGAGGTGGGCGGCCAGCTCCTGATCGCCGCCCGCGCGCCGGCCCGCGCGGAGCTGGCCGGCATCCTCCGCTATCTCGCCCGCCAGGTGGAGAAGCTGGCCGTCCCCTGCCGGCTCCGTGTCGAGGCGACGCCTGATTCCGTGCTCGCCGAGGCGCCCGACGTGGTGATCATCGCCACCGGCTCGCATCCGCACGTGCCGCCCCTGCCCGGCCTCGACGGCAAGCACGTGGTGACCGACCGCGACGTGCTGCTGGATCGCGCGGACGTGGGCGAGCGCGTCCTCCTGGTGGACGACGTGCACACCCAGCAGGGGCTCTCGACCGCCGAGCATCTCCTGGATCAGGGCCACACGGTCGAGATCATCGCGCGCACCTTCTACGCCGGCCAGGACGTGGGCGTGACGTCGATCGCGCCGCTCTACGCCCGGCTCTTCACCAAGGGCGCGACCTTCACGCCGCACGCGCAGCTGGTGGCGGTGGAGGGCTCGGCGGTGGTCGTGTCGAACCCGCTGACGCGCGCCCAGCGGCGCATCGAGGGCGTGGACACGGTGGTGCTCGCCATGGGGAGCCGCTCCACCGACACGCTCTACCGCGCGCTCAAGGGCAAGGTGCCGGCGCTCCACGCCATCGGGGATTGCGTGGCGCCGCGCGGCGTGCACCAGGCCATCCTCGAAGGGACCCGGATTGCACGGGTGGTGTGAGCGCGAGACAGGAGAGCGACATGAGCGGGAAGCCGAGCGGGATCGAGCCCTGGCGGATCGTCGAATCCACCTGGATCCTGCGCTCCGCCTTCATGGACATCCGCCGCGACCGGTGCCGCAAGGTCGATGGGCCCCGGACCCGCGACTATCTGGCCCTCGACCTCAAGGACTTCTCCGTGGTCGTGGCGCTGACACCAGCGCGCGAGGTGCTGCTCTGCCGGGAGTACAAGCACGGGGCGCGCGGCCTCATGTACACCCTGCCCGCCGGCTTCATCGAGCCGGGCGAGACGCCCGAGCAGGGCGCGCGCCGCGAGCTGCTCGAGGAGACGGGCCACGCGGCGGCCGCCTTCACGCCGCTCGGAACCTTTCTCCTCGTGCCGGATCTGGCCGCCGCCCGGGGGCACGTGTTCCTCGCGCGCGACGCTCGCGCCGAGACTACGCCGCATCCCGACGAGGACGAGGAGATCGAGGTCGAGACGGTGCCTCTCGATCGCGCGACCGGGCACCTCGAGGACGCCAGCTCGCTTCTCGCCTTTCAGCTGGCGCGCCCGCACCTCCTGTAGAGCGCTCGGGGCTTGCAATCCGCCGATCCGCTCCCTATTCTGCGCACCAATGGCGCCGAGCGCCTCCATCGAGTGACGACGCGCCGGGCCTTCCTCGGCGCCCTGGCGGGCGCGCTCGCCGGACCGGTGGCCGCCCGCGCGCAGTCGACGCCGAAGGCGCGGCGCATCGGCTGGCTCGGCGGGCCCACACGAGAGGCCGCCCAGCCATATGTCCAGCCGTTCCTGCAGGGGCTCACGGAGCTCGGCTGGATCGAAGGGCAGAACATCGTGATCGAGTGGCGCTTCGGGGGCGGGCGGGCGGAGCGGCTGCCCGCCCTCGCCGCCGAGCTGGTGCGCCTCGGCGTGGAGCTGATCGTCGTCCCTTCGACGCCGACGGCCCTGGCCGCGAGCAACGCCACCAAGACCATTCCGCTGATCACCGTGGGAGGCAACGATCCGGTGGAGCTGGGACTGGTGCCGAGCCTGGCCCGGCCGGGCGGCAATATCACCGGGCTCACCGTCGCGACGAGCCCGGAAATCACCGGCAAGCAGATGGAGCTCCTCAAGGAGACCGTCCCCAGGGCCGCCCGGATTGCCGTCCTCTGGAACCCGGCCACCAAGGGCAACGCGGCCTTCTTGCGGGAGGCCGAGACCGCGGCCCGCCGGCTGGCGGTGGAGCTCCAGGTCCTGGAGGCGCGGGGCTCCGAGGACTTCGACGCGGCCTTCCGCGCCATGGCGGCAAAGCGCGCGGACGCCCTCGCGCTGCTGGGCGACGTCATGTTCGTCACCCACGCGGCTCGGCTGGCCGAGCTCGCCACGAAAGCCCGCCGCCCGGCCATGTACACCCTGCGACCATTCGTGGAAGCGGGCGGCCTCATCGCTTACGGCCCCCGCGTGACGGACAACTTTCGCCGGGCCGCCTCTTACGTGGACCGCATCCTCAAGGGCGCCAAGCCCGGCGACCTGCCCATCGAGCGCCCCACCACGTTCGAGCTGGTCGTCAATCTCAAGGCGGCCAAGGCCATTGGGCTGACGATACCGCCGGCGCTGCTCCAGCGCGCCGACGAAGTGATCCAGTAGGGCGGCTCAGCCCCGCCGAGTCCGGCCGTCAGGCCGCCGAGGAGCAAGTCTCGACGGAAGACGCCCGCGACCGTCAAGGCGGCGGTCGCCTCCGGAGCCGGTTCGCGCGGGCGGTCAGGTCTCGAAGCGCCGGCCACGGAGCGTCGGCCAGCATCGCGGCGGTGGCGCGCCACGTCCAGTTGCCGTCGCCCTGCCCCGGTTGATTCATCCGCCCCTCGGGCCCCAGGTTGAGCACATCCTGAAGCGGTGCGATGGCGAGCGCGGCCCGCGACGCCCAGGCCAGACGGATCAGCTCCCAGGCCGCCTCGCGGCTCTCGGCGGCGGGCCGCCCCAGGACGTTCGACAGTCGCTCGCGCTCCGAGGGGGACAGCTGCGTCGCCCACTCCCGCGTGGTGGGGTTGTCGTGCGTCCCGGTATAGACGACGGCGTTGGTGGGATGGTTGGCCGGCAGGTAGGGATTCTCCGGCTCTCCATCGAAGGCGAACTGAAGGACGAGGCTTCCCGGAAGATGGAACTCGTCCCGCAGCGCCTCCACGTCGGGGGTGATCAAGCCGAGGTCCTCCGCGATGAAGGGCAGATCGCCCAGCTGCCGCCGTATCGCCTCGAAGAGCGCCGCGCCCGGGCCCGGAACCCACTGGCCGGCGGTGGCGGTCGGCGCATCGGCAGGCACGTGCCAGGCGGCGGCGAAGCCGCGGAAGTGGTCGAGCCGGATGAGGTCCACCTGCGTCAGCAGCGTGCGGAGGCGATCGATGTACCAGCGGTAGCCGGTGCGCCGGAGCGCCTCCCAGTCATAGATGGGATTTCCCCAGCGCTGGCCGTCGGCGCTGAAGAGGTCGGGCGGCACGCCCGCGATCACCCGGGGCCGGTAGCCCGCATCGAGGAGAAAGAGCGCGGGATTGGCCCAGACGTCGCTCGAGTCGGGGGACACGAAGAACGGCAGGTCCCCGATCAGGCCCACGCCCTTCGAGCGCCCGTAGGCTCGCAGCCGCGCCGCCTGGCGGAAGAACAGGAACTGCGCCAGCCGGATCGCGTCGATTTCCTCGGCGAGCGCGTGGCGGGATCGTGCCAGCGCCGCGGGCTCGCGCCGAACCAGCTCCGCCGGCCACTCGAGATAGTGAACGCCGCCGTGCCGGGCCTTGATCGCCCGAAACAGCGCGTAGTCGTCCAGCCAGTCGCGCTGGTCATGGCGGAACGCTTCGAAGGCCGCCTTGAGCTCCGGCCGCGCGCGCGCGAGGAAGTTGGCCCCCAGCAGGCCCAGCAACTCCGTCTTGAACCCGATGGCCGCGCCGTAGTCCACGGTGGAGTCCGGAAACGAGCGAGGGCGCCAATCGCCCGCGCGCAAGAGCCCCTCCTCGATCAGCCAGTCGGGGCTCAGCAGCAGCTCGTTCCCCGCGAAGGTCGACAGCGGCTGATAGGGAGAGTCGCCGTAGCCGGTGGGGCCGAGAGGGAGGGTTTGCCACCAGCGCTGGCCGGCGTCGTGAAGCCGGTCGATCCACGCGAGCGCGCCCGGCCCCAGGTCGCCGATGCCGTAGCGTGACGGGAGCGATGTCACATGGAGGAGGAGCCCGGACGCGCGGTCCCGCGGGGACATCGGGGCGGGGGCGGTGGCCGCGGCGGGTTGGGTCATGACCCGGCCTCATGATACGGGGCGCCGACGCGGCGCTGTGACCTTTTGACGCCCCCGCCGGGGAGTCTCTGGCCACACCCCCCATTGTTACCGACGGGCCGGATGCCCCGCGTCCGGGAAGTGACCGACATATCGAGGCGCCGGCGCTGGCACGCGGGGTGCACGATGCCGCGGGCATGCGACGCGCGAGCGCCGGAGCCATCGGGATCGGGCTCACCGCGATGCTCGCCGGCTGCACGCTGTCCCGTCCCGACTACACGAGTCCGCCGGTGTATGTCGGGCAAGAGGCGTTCGCGCGGACGCTCGAGGCCCACACCCTGTCCACTCCCGTGGGCGGCAACCGGGCCCAGATTCTCCAGAACGGCGACGAGATCTTCCCCGCCATGCTCGCCGCCATCCGCGGGGCGAAGCGCACCATCACCTTCGCCAATTTCATGTATCAAGACGGCGGCGTGGCGGACGAGATGGCCGAGGCGCTGGCCGAGCGCTGCCGCGCCGGCGTGCAGGTCAGCGTGCTCGTGGACGCGGTCGGCTCCAGCGCCATGCCGAAGTCGCACATCGGGCGCCTCAAGGCAGCCGGGTGCGAGTTCGCCATGTATCGCTCGCTCAGCCCGTTCTCCATCAAGCGCATCAATCACCGCAACCACCGGCGCATCCTCGTCGTGGATGGGCACGTGGGCTTCACCGGCGGCATCGGCGTGGGCGAGCAGTGGATGGGGGATGGGTGCCAGGCCGACCGCTGGCGCCAGACCGACGTGCGCGTCGAAGGACCCATCGTGCGCTTCCTCCAGGCCGCGTTCGCGGAGAACTGGCGCGACACCACCGGCGTGCTGCTGGGCGGCGACGACTACTTCCCCGAGCCGCGGCGGTACGGCGATGTCGTGATTCAGTCGGTGAAGAGCTCACCGGCGAGCGGCGCGGCGGAGGCCTATCTCCTCTTCCTGCTCGCCATCGAAGGCGCGCGCGAGTCCATCCAGCTGACCAATCCGTACTTCGTCCCGGACGACGAGATGGCGGACGCGCTCGCGCGAGCGGCGCAGCGGGGCGTGGACGTCTCCGTGATCACAGCGGGCGCGACCACCGGCTTCCTCGACCGCCTCGTGCGCAAGGCCAGTCAGGCTCACTTCCCCCGCGCGGCCAGGGCCGGCGTGAAGATCTACGAATACGGCCCGGCCCTGCTCCACGCCAAGACGCTCGTCGTGGACGGCCGGTGGTCGAGCATCGGGAGCGCCAACCTGGACAACCGCTCCTTCGCCCTCAACAACGAGCTGAACCTGGTGTTCCTCGACCACCGGATCGCGCAGCAGATGACCTATCTCTTCCAGAAGGATCTCAAGCACGCGCGCCGGGTCGAAGGGGATGCGCTGAAGGACGGCCTGGGCCGCCTGTTCTACCTGCCCCTCCTGCCGCTGCGGGACCAGCTCTAGTCCGGCCCCAGCCCCTCTGGTATAGTCGCCTCCTCTCGCCGACAAGGAGGTTCGCCATGGCCCGCGCGTACAACGTCATCGACGCGGACGGTCACGTGCTCGAGCCCGTGGACATCTGGGACAAGTACATCGATCCCGGCTTCCGCGACCGCGCCCCGAAGATCATCGTCGACACGGACGGCAAGGAGCGCCTGCTCATCGAAGGCCAGGTGCTCGGGAGCAAGAAGGGGCTGAACGTGGTCGGCGCCATCGGCTCGCGGCAGGGGGACATCGACGAGGAGTCGATGAAGTTCGTGGACGGGCGCCCGGGCGGCTTCGATCCCCACGCGCGCATCCCCGACATGGATCTGGACGGCATCGACGCCGCGTTTCTCTACCCGACGGTGGGACTTTTCTCGGGCGCGGTGCACGAGCCCAAGCTGGCCGCCGCCGTGTGCCGGGCCTACAACCGCTGGCTCGCCGACTATTGCAAGCCCTACCCCGACCGCCTGTTCGGCGTGGCCATGCTGCCGATGCAGTCGATCGAGCTCGCCATCGAGGAGATGCGCTACGCGCGGAACACGCTGGGGATGCGCGCGGGCTTCCTCCGCCCCAATCCCTACAACGGGCGGATGCTTCACCACCCGGACTACGCGCCGTTCTGGGCCGAGGTGCAGGAGCTGGACTTCGCCATCGGCCTCCACGAGGGGGCGAGCGGCGGCATGCCGCAGGTGGGGGTGGATCGCTTCGAGACGCGTGCGGAGAAGCACATCATCTCCCACACCATGGAGATGATGCTGGCGGCGGTGAGCGTGATCTGGAGCGGCGTGTGCGAGCGCTTCCCGCGCGTGCGCATCGCCTTCCTCGAGTCGGGCGGCGGCTGGATCGCCCCCTGGCTCGACCGCATGGACCGGCACTTCGACGATCGGGGCTTCAAGGACCCCGGCATCACCATGCGGCCGAGCGAGATCTTCCGGCGCAACTGCTGGATCTCCTTCGAGCCGGTGGAAGGCTGCCTCGGCGTGCTCGCGGACTACATCGGCCCGGAGAAGATTCTCTGGGCCACCGACTACCCGCATCCCGACGGCTTCTTCCCCGGGGCGCCCGACATGATCCGACGCGTCCCCGGGCTGTCCGACGCCGCGAAGCGCGCCATCCTGGGCGGCGGCGCCCGGGGCTTTTACAAGCTCGCGTAGTCCCGTCAGCGCCGGCGGCCGCGGGCCGCCCCCGCGATCAGCCGGTCGAGCGCGGGGTCGTCGGCGGCCAGCGCGAGCCCGGTCGCGGCGGGCGGGGG
>DATEDO010000259.1:0-21421 GCA_035281625.1 Candidatus Methylomirabilota bacterium | reverse complement strand
CCCGGCGCCCACGCCCGCCACTCCGGTGGCGCCGGCGGCTCCCGCGCCGGCCCGACCCGCGCGCGAGTACCAGCCGCATCGCGCACTCAAGGCGATCCACTTCGACTTCGACCGCGCCGACGTGCGGTCGGGCGATGCCCGCATCCTCGACGCCGCCGTGGAGTGGCTCAAGGCCAACGGCAATCAGCGTGCCGTCATCGAGGGCCACTGCGACGACCGCGGGACCAGCGAGTACAACATGGCGCTGGGCGAGCGCCGCGCGCGGGCGGCCGCCGACTATCTCAGCGCCAAGGGGATCGATCGGGGGCGCCTGCTCCTCATCTCGTACGGCAAGGAGCGGCCCCTGTGCGAGGACCAGACGGCGAGCTGCCGGGCCGCCAACCGTCGCGCCGCCTTCCTCGTGAAGGAGCAGTAGCCGCCGGGTGACCGCGCTGGCCGCCTGCTCGGCCTGCGGCTTCGCTCTGGAGCCGGGCGCCCGTTTCTGTGGCGGCTGCGGCCGGCCCGTGGCCGCCGGGGTCGCGCCGCGGTCTCGCTGGGCCTCGCCCGAGGCCTACACCCCGCCGCACATCGCCGAGCAGATCCGCACCGCTCGTCCCGCCGTCGAGGGCGAGCGCAAGCAGGTCACCGTGCTCTTCGCGGACGTGAAGGGGTCGCTGGAGCTGCTCGCCGACCGCGATCCCGAGGAGGCGCGCGCTCTCCTCGATCCCGTGCTCGAGCTGATGATGGAGGCGGTGCACCGCTACGAGGGCACGGTGAACCAGGTGCTGGGCGACGGCGTCATGGCGATATTCGGCGCGCCGCTGGCCCACGAGAATCACGCGGTGCGGGCGGCCTTCGCGGCCCTGCGGATGCAGGCCGGCGTCGCGCGCATGGCGGACGCGCTGCGCGCCAGCCACGGCGTCGACCTGCAGATCCGGGTGGGGCTCAACTCCGGCGAGGTCGTGGTGCGCTCCATCGGCAACGACCTGCACATGGACTACACCGCGGTGGGGCATACCACGCATCTGGCCGCGCGCATGGAGAAGCTCGCGCCGCCGGGCCGCATCGTCCTGAGCGCGGAGACGCGGCGCCTCACCGAGGGATATCTCGCCGCCCGTCCGCTGGGTCCGGTCCCGGTGCCGGGGATGGGGGAGCCGGTGGAGGTGTTCGAGGTCACCGGCGCCGGCCCCGCCCGGTCGCGTCTCCAGGCGGCGGCGACGCGCGGGCTCACGCGCTTCGTGGGCCGCGAGGCGGAGCTGGCCCGGCTCGAGGAGGCCCTCGCGCGGGCCCGCGCGGGGCAGGGCGGGCTGATGGCGCTGGTCGGCGAGCCCGGCGTCGGCAAGTCACGGCTGGTGCGCGAGCTCGCGCAGCGCCCGGCCGCGCAGGACATCACGGTGCTGGAGGGCCGCCCGGTGGTGTACCGCAAGACCACCGCCTGGCGGCCGGTGGTGGAGATGCTGCGGGCTTACTTTTCCCTCGAGCCCGACGAGGCGCCGGCCGCGGCGCGCGAGAAGATCGCGGCGCGGCTGGGTGAGATCGGCCTCCCCGACGCCCTTCCCGCCCTGCTCGCGCTGCTCGATCTTCCCCCGGCGGACGCCGCCTGGCAGGCGCTCGAGCCGCCGCAGCGGCGCCGGCGCACGCTCGACGCGCTCACCGGGCTCCTCGTCCGGGAGTCGACCCGCGCTCCGCTGTTGCTGGTCTTCGAGGATCTGCACCGCATCGACGAGGAGACCCAGGCCTTCCTGGACGGGCTCGTGGACCGACTGCCGCGCGCCGCCATCCTCGTGGTCGTGACCTATCGTCCGGAGTATCGGCATGGCTGGGCGGGTCGACCCGGCTACTCCCAGCTCCGCGTGGACCCCCTGGATGCGGACACCGCGAGCCGGCTCGTCGACGTGCTCCTGGGCGACCGGCTCGATCTGGCGCCCCTGCGCACCCTTCTCATCGGACGCACCGAGGGCAATCCGCTCTTCCTCGAGGAGAGCGTGCGCGCGCTCGCCGAGGCGGAGGTACTGGCGGGCGGCCGGGGCGCCTACCGGCTGGCGCGGCCGCTCACCGCGGTGCCGGCGCCGACCACGGTGCAGGCGGTGATCGCCGCGCGCATCGACCGCCTCCCGCCCCCGGCCAAGCATCTGCTCCAGTGCGCGGCGGTGGTGGGGCGCGACGTCCCCTTCAGCGTGCTCGAGGCGGTGGTGGATCTCTCGCCCGAGGTGCTCGCCGAGAGCCTCGCGCGGCTGGAGGCGGCCGAGCATCTGCACGAGACCCGGCTCTTTCCGGAGCGCGAGCACACGTTCAAGCACACGCTCACCCAGGACGTGGCCTACGGGAGCCTGCTCCAGGAGAGCCGCCGCGCGCTGCACGCGCGCATCGCCGCCGCCATCGAGGCTCAGGGCGCGGGACGGGTCGCCGAGCACGTGGAGCGCCTCGCCCATCACGCCCTGCGCGGCGGGCTCGACGAGCGCGCGGTGGACTATCTCCGCCAGGCCGGCGCGCGCGCGGCGGCGCGCTCCGCGCATCGCGACGCGGTGGCGTTCTTCGAGCAGGCCATCGAGACCCTGGATCGGCTGCCGCCCGTGCCGGAGCGCCTGGCCCTCGGGGTCGATCTGCGGTTCGACGCCCGCGCCTCGCTCGCTGCCCTGGGCGAATTCCGGCGGAACCTCGAGCATCTGCGCCGCGGCGAGACGCTCGCCGAGCGGCTGGGCGACCACCGCCGGCTGGGCTGGATCTCCGCCTATCTCGCCCAGTCCTACTACACGCTCGGCGACCAGGAGGCGGCCCTGGCGACGGCGCGCCGCGCCCGCCGCCTGGGCGAATCGCTGGCTGACCTGCCCCTGCGCGTGGTCGCCACCGCGGGCCTCGGCCAGGCCCATCACGCGCTGGGCAACTTCACCGAGGCCCGCGCCTTCCTCGAGGAGGCCATCGGCTGGCTCGAGGGCGACCTGGCCCGCGAGCGCTTCGGCATGGCCGGCATCGTATCGGTGGCGGCCCGGATCTGGCTCGTCAACGTGCTCGTGGCCCAGGGCGATTTCGCTGCGGCGCAGGGCCGCGCGCGCGAGGCCCTGCGCCTCGCCGAGCCCACCGAGCATGCCTGGAGCATGGCCGCCGCCCACGTGGCGCTGGGCTTCGCGCTGCTCACCCGGGGCGATCTCGAGGGCGCCACGCCCGTGCTGGAGCGGGGGCTCGCGCGGGCCCGCGAGCTGGACATCACCGCATGGCTGCCCATGCTGTCCTGTCAGCTCGGGCTGGTCTACGTGCGCCGGGGGAGGGCGGAGGAGGGCCGCGCGCTCATCGAGGACGGCGTGCAGCGCGCGGAGGCCCTCGCCATCCTGAGCCGCCACGCCATTCGCCTGGTCTGGCTCGCCGAGGCGTTCCTGCGCGGCGGTCGCCTTCCCGAGGCGCGCGCCACCGTGGAGCGCGGCCTGGCCGCCGCGCGGGCCCACGGGGAGCGCGGCTACGAAGGATGGGCGCGGCGCGTGCAGGGCGAGATCACGCTCGCCGCCGGCGATCCCGCCGCGGCGCGCGTGCACTACGAGGCCGCGCTCGCCATCGCCGGTGCCGCCGGCATGCGGGCGCTGGAGGCCCACACCTGGCGCGGGCTCGGGCGCCTCGCGGAGGCGGTCGGAGCGGGCGAGGAGGCCGCCCGCTGGCGCGCCGCCGCGGCGGCCCGCTATGCCGAGCTCGACATGGTGGCGCCGCCGGACTAGAGGTCGTTGCCCGAGTAGGAGAGATTGAAGGACTTGTTGCAGAGCGGGAAGTCCGGAACGATATTCTCCAGCACCGCCAGCTCCAGCGCCGGCCAGTTCCGGAACGACGGATCCACGATCTTCACCCGCCGGAGCGCCGCGGGGCCGCCCGCGAGCACCCAGTACCACACGGGGCCGCGCCATGCTTCCACACAGGCGTACGCGTCGCCGGCCGGCAGCGCAGGGAGCGGCGCCCGGTTGGCGCCGGCGGGCGCGTGGCGGGCGACGGCGGCGACCAGCCGCGCGGACTCGCGGACCTCGTCCAGACGGACCATCGTGCGCGCCCACACATCGCCGTGGGGGTACACCGCGGGGACGACGTCGAGCTCGGCGTACGCGGCGAAGGGCGCGTCGCGGCGCACGTCGGCATCCACCCCGCTCGCGCGCGCGACCAGCCCGACCACGCCCATCTCGCGCGCGGTCCGGAGGGTCAGGCGGCCGGTGCCTTGCAGGCGCTCCAGCACGAGGGTGTTGTCCAGGCAGACCCGGGCGATCTCGAGGAAGTCGGCGGTGACGCGGGATACCGTCACCGCCGCCGCGTCGAGGTCCGCGGTGGTGAGCGGACCGGTCACGCCGCCCGGCACCACCGCGCCGCGCAGCAGCCGATGGCCGGTGAGGCGCGCGTTCAGCCGGAGCAGCTCCTCGCGCAGCCGGAAGCAGTGGGCGTGGCCCCAGGCGAACCCGGTGTCGTTCACGATCATGCCCACGTCGCCCACGTGGTTGTAGAGTCGCTCGAGCTCCAGCACCAGCACTCGCAGCCAGGCCGCGCGTGGGGGCGGCGCGGCGCCGGCCAGCCGCTCCAGGGCCTCGCAGAAGGCGAGCGCGTGGGCCGCGCTCTCGTCGCCGGAGACCCGCTCCGCCAGCTCCGCCCCCCGCGCGAACGGCAGGCGCTCGAAGAGCTTCTCCGTCCCCTTGTGAACGAAGCCCAGGCGCGTCTCCAGGTTGACGATCTCCTCGCCCTCCACGCTGAAGCGGAAGTGGCCGGGCTCGATGATGCCGGCGTGGACCGGCCCCACCGTGATCTCGAAGATGCCGGGTCCCTCGACGCGGCGGAACGGGAAGGGCTGTCCCGCGTCGGCGAAGTCCCGCCGGATCGGAGCGTCGCGCCGCAGGGGATGATAGCCCTCCGGCCAGAACTGATGCAGCGCGAGGCGGCGGAGCTCGGGGTGACCGGTGGGCTCGAGCCCCAGCAGATCGTGGATCTCGCGCTCGAAGCGGCTCGCCGGGAACGAGCGCGTGGCGAGCGAGGGGTAGCGCGGGGTGTCCGCGGGCACCGAGACCTGCGCGATGACGGGATGCCGGGGCGGCGCGGCCGCGAAGAGATAGGTCAACGTGAAGTCGCCGCGCTCGGGCCGGGTGTCGGTGCCGGCTAGGAGCTCGAGGGACAGCCCGAGCGCGCCCAATCGATCCGCCAGCGCGGGCACCTCCCACCGAGGCAGGCGGCAGCCGATCGCGCCGTCCGGCCGTGTGGCGACGTCTTGCGCGCCCGCGGCAATGAGCTGCTCGATGAGCTGCGCGGGGCCGGGCGCGGTCACCTAGCCCCCCAGCACCGCGGCGGCGCGGGCCAGCGCGGCGCCGAGCCCAGGCGGCCACGCCAAGCCCGTGAGCAGCAGAAGGCCGAGCCCCACCGCGATGGGCGCTGCCCCGCGCCAGGTCGGCTCCTCGAGCGGCGGCGCGGCCGGCCCATAAGCCATGCCGTGGAGCGCGCGAAGCATGCCGCCGAAGGCCACCAGCAGCAGCGCCAGGGCCAGCGCGGGGGCGAGCCACCAGCCCGCGTGAAAGCCCGCTCCCAGAATCATCACCTCGCTCACGAAGAGCCCGAACGGCGGCACGCCCAGGAGCGCGAGCAAGGCCAGCGCGAAGCCGCGGCCGGTCAGCGGCAATGTAGCGATGAGGCCGCGCAGCGACGCCAGCTCTACCGTGCCGAACGCTTCGCGAATGCGCCCGGACAGGAGGAACAGGGTGGATTTGGCGAGGGCGTGATTCGCGATGTGGAGGAGGGCGCCCGCCACTCCCCACGCGCCGCCGAAGCCCAGCCCGAGCGCCACCAGACCGAGATGCTCCACGCTCGAGTAGGCGAGCATGCGCTTGACGTTGGTGGGTGACCAGAGGAAGGCCGCGGCCACCGTGATCGATGCGAGCCCCAGCAGGACGAGGAGACGGGCCGAGAAGGCGGGCCCGGCGGCGAGGTCCACGACCGCCTTGAAGCGCACGATGGCGTAGATCCCCACCGCGAGGAGGACGCCGGACATGAGGGCGCTGATCGGCGCGGGCGCCTCGCTGTGGGCGTCGGGCAGCCAGGTATGCATGGGCGCGAGCCCGGCCTTGGTGCCGTAGCCCACGAGCAGGAACACGAAGGCCAGCTCCACCACGCGGGGCGGAAGCTGGGGCGCCCAGCGGAGCAGCGTGGTCCAGCGGAGCGCGTGCGCCTCGGCCCCGAACTGCTGCACGTCGGCGAAGTACACGAGCACCGTCCCGATGAACGCCAGCGCGATGCCCACCGAGCAGATCAGGAGGTACTTGTAGGCGGCCTCCAGCGACGCGCGTGTCCGGTGGAAGTTCACCAGGAACACCGAGGCCAGCGTGGTGCCCTCGACCGCCACCCACATGAGGCCCAGATCGTCGGTGGTGACGGCCAGGAGCATCGTGAACACGAACAGGTGAAAGAGGGGATAGAAGCGGCGCGGCGCCGCCGCGCCTTCCCCTCCGTGCCCGCTCGCCGCCTCCACGCCGGCGAGCAGCGCCACCAGCACGATCAGGCCCACCATCCATGCCCCCAGGGCGTCCGCGCGCAGGAGGCCGTCGAGGGCGGTCACCGTTCCCTCGCGAGCGACGCCGGCCAGCACGGCGAGCGCGGCCGCGATGAGCGTGCCCAGCGTGCCGGTATGGAGGAGACCCGCGGCGCGCGCCGGCGCGTACGCGGAAAGGCCCGCCCCCACCAGGGGCGCCAGGAGCAGGACGAGGAGGCTCACTCGCGCAGCTCGCGGAGCCGGTCGAGGGCGAGCGAGTCATGCTCGCGGCGGATCTGCATCACCACGCCCTCCATGAGCAGCACGATGACGAGCACGTCCAGGAACACGCCGGCCTCCACCAAGCCAGGGAGTCCGTACGTCGCCAGCACCGCCAGGCCGAAGATGCCGTTCTCGAACACGAGGAAGCCCAGCACGTGGCCGAGCACGTCACGACCGGTCACGCACACGAAGAGGCCGATGAGCGCCATCGCGAACGCGAGGGGAATGGCGCCGGCGGTGGGGAGCGTAGCGGACGCCGTCACGGGCAGGATGATGACGTAGGCGGCCACCACCAGCGCGCCGGCCACCAGGAGCGGCACTCCGCTCGACTGGCCGGGCGCCGCGCCCGGCCGCGCCGGCGTGCCGGCGGCCATGCGGGCGAGGACGCGGGGAATGATCCAGGCCTTCAGCACGAGGAACACGAGCGCCACCACGATCAGCTCTCGCTTGCCGGCCAGCGCGCCCACTGCGGCGGTGAGGAGTGCCAGCAGCGCCGACTGCGCGATGAAGAGCCGGAGGCGGCCGCGCCAGCTCCGGCGCCACACCAGCAGCAAGGTGATGACGAGCGCGAAGAAGGCGAGGAGGTTCGAGATCGCGGTCATTTCAGCAGGACCACCGACGCCACCGAGAGGAGGGCGAGGGCGAAGGAGCCGGCGAGGAGCTCGGGCACGCGGAAGAGCCGGAGCTTGGCCATGGCGGTCTCGAGGACCGCGAGCGCGCTGGCGAGCACGACGAGCTTGCCCGCGAGGGCGAGCAGCCCCAGGAAGAGGCCGGCGCCCGCCGCCTCGGCGGGGATCCACCACGGCACGAAGAGATTGATCAGGAGCGTCATGAAGAGGAAGAGCTTCATGGCATTGGCCCACTCGATCAGGGCCAGGTACGGCCCCGAGTACTCCAGGATCATCGCCTCGTGGATCATGGTGAGCTCGAGATGCGTCGCCGGATTGTCCACCGGTAGCCGGCCCGTCTCCGCCAGCATCACGATGAAGAAGGCCAGGAACGCAAGGAGGTGCCCAGGGTGCGCGGCCATCGCGGGCTCGCCGCCCAGGCGCTCGGCCACGCCGCCGAGATTGGTCGTGCCGGTGCGGAGTGCGAGCGCGAAGACCGCCAGCATCACGGTCGGCTCGGCGAGCGCGGCCACCGCGACCTCCCGGCTCGACCCCATGCCGCCGAAGGCGCTGCCCGAGTCGAGGCCGGCGAGGGCCAGGAAGAACGTTCCGAGCATGAAGAGGTACATGAGGAGCACGATGCCGCCGGCGAAGGAGAGCGCGGGTCGGGTGACCAGCACCGGCACCACCGTCGACGCCACGAGCATGCACGCGACGAGCACGAACGGGGTAAACCGAAAGACCCACGACGTGGTCGTCGAGACCACCGGGTCCTTCCGGAGCAGCTTCACGAGATCCGCGTAGGGCTGGCGGGGATCGGGTCCGCGCCGCCCCACCAGGCGCGCCTTGACGGTGCGGACGAGGCCGACGAGCAGCGGCGCCGCCAGCGCCACCAGGAGCGCCTGCGCAATGGCCGCTACGAGGGGGCCGCCCACGCCCGACTCGGTCATGCGAGGACCAGCAGCACGAGGAGGGCGGCAAGGACGTAGATGAGATAGAGGTTGGCGCTCCCCGACTGAATGGCTCTGACCCGGTCCGCGCCGGCGCGGAGGGCGATCAGCAGCGGCGCGTACAGCCACTCCTCGGCGAGCGCGCGCGGAGCATTGCGATAGGCCATGCGCCGCACGAAGAAGCGCGACTCGGGGTGGGCCTCGACCTCGAGGCGCTTCTCGGCGCGGTAGAGGAAATCGAAGATGCGCCGGAGCGGGCTCGCGAAGGCGATGGCGGTGTATTCCATGCGCGCGGTCTGGAGCAGGCGCCCGCAGCCCCAGGTCTCGGACCAGCGCACCGCCCGCGGCGCCCGGGCGAGCCGCAGCAGCAGGGGCAGCAGCGCCAGGCCGAGCGTGAGCGCCCCTGCGACCACCGGCATCGACAAGGTGGCGAAGTCACCGGACACGGCGATCGTGAGGAGATCGTGGCGCAGCGCCGGAGCGGGATCGCCCAGCAGGCGGGCGGCCGCCGCGCCCAGTCGGGGCAGGAGCACGGTCGGAAGGAGCGCCAGTCCGACGCAGGCGATGACGAGCAGCCCCATGCCGGCCCGCATGGCGGGGCCGGCCTCGTGGGCGTTCGTCGCGCCCTCCGAGCGAGGGAGCGCGAGGAATGCGATGCCGAAGGCTCGAACGAAGCACGCCACCGCGAGGCCGCCGGTGAGGGCGAGCCCGGCCAAGGCCAGCACGAACACCAGATTGAGCTCCGGGCGTGGGATGAGGCCGTTCTGGAGGAGCGCCTGGAAGGTGAGCCACTCGCTCACGAAGCCGTTCAGCGGCGGCAGCGCGGCGATGGCGAGGGCGCCCACGAGGAACGCCGCCGCCGTCCACGGCATGCGCTTGATCAGCCCACCCATGGCTTCCAGATCGCGCGTGCCCGCGCCGCGCGCCACCGCGCCCGCCCCCAGGAACAGGAGAGCCTTGAACGCGGCGTGATTGACGGTGTGATAGAGGCCGGCGGCGAGCGCGAAGACCGCCAGCGTCTCGAGGCCCGCGGCATGGAACACCATGCCCGCGCCGGCGGCGATCAGGATGATGCCGACGTTGTCGATGCTGGAGAAGGCGAGCAGCCGCTTGAGATCGCCCTCCACCGCGGCGTAGAGCACGCCGGCCAGTGCGGAGAGCGCGCCGGCGAGCAGCAGGGCAACGCCCCACCACGGCGGCCCCACCCCCAGCCACTCCATTCCCGCGCGCAGCAATCCCATGACGCCGAGCTTGATCATGACGCCGGACATGAGCGCGGACACGTGGCTGGGCGCGGCCGGATGCGCGGCGGGCAGCCAGACGTGGAGGGGGATCATCCCCGCCTTGCTCGCGAAGCCCAGCGCGAGGAGCACGAAGACCACGTTGCGTGCGGGCGCGTCGAGCGTGGCCGATGCGGCCCGCCAGTCGGCGAACACGAGGCTCCCGGTCCAGGCAAACATCAGCAGCATGCCCGCGAGCAGGCACGCCAGGCCCGCGTGCGTCATGACCGCGTAGATCCATGCCGCGCGCACCGCCGCCGCGTCCTCGCGATCGTGGAGCACGAGCGCGTACGAGGCCAGCGCCATGAGCTCCCATGCGATGAGGAAGGTGGGGACATTGGCGGCAAGCGGCACCACCGCCATGCCGAGGAGAAACACGGCATAGGCGCCCAGTCCCCGCCTCGCGCCCCGCATGTAACCGATCGCGTAGATCGAGGCGGGCACGCTGGTGGCTCCCACCAGGAAGAGGAAGAAGCCGGCGAGGGGATCCATCCGGAGGGCGAGCCCGGCGAGGGGGACGAGCCAGAGGAGCTCGACGGACCACGCGTGGCCCAGCCACCCCGCGAGCCCGAGGCCGGCGGCGCCGAGCCCGCCCAGCGCCGTCAGCGCATAGGCCAGTGCGCTCATCGCCGCCCCAGCGCCGCGAGGAGCCCGGCGAGCAGCGCCGCCGGCGAGGGCGGACAGCCGGGAATCACGGCGTCCACCGGCACCACGGCGGCCACGCCGCCCACCACGGCGTACGAGCCCTGGAAGATGCCCCCGTCGCGCCCGCAGTCGCCGGCGGCGATCACCAGCTTGGGCGCGGGCGTCGCGTCCCAGGTGCGCCGGAGCGCCTCCGCCATGTTGAGCGTCACCGGGCCGGTGACGAGCAGGCAATCGGCGTGTCGCGGCGACGCCACGAAGCGGATGCCGAACCGCTCGACGTCGTAGTGCGGGCCGGCGAGCCCGCCGATCTCCAGCTCGCAGCCGTTGCAGGAGCCGGCGTCCACCTGACGGATATGCAGCGAGCGGCCGAAGAGTCGCCGGATTTCGGTCTGGAGGCGCGGGCCCACATCGTCCAGCGCCGGCGAGGCCGGGGTCACCGCCGCCTCGGTGACGATGCCGGCGCGGAGCGCGATGCCTAGCTGGCGGAACATGCGGGCGGAGGCGGGGGAACGAGAGCCAAGACTCTCACCATGCTCACATAGCGAATGAGTCGCCTCGCCGTCAAGAAATTCCGGCGCCCGGCCCTCCCCACATCGGCCGGGCGCGCGCGGCGTCGGCTCCAGGCCGCGAGGGCGCGGTGCCGGGCATGCACGCCGCGGGCGAGGCGCTCTACGGCACGCTGGGCTTTCGCCGCGTGGGGTATCGCGAGCAGGGGTTGCCGGGACGGACGGCCTCCGCATGACCCGCCTGCTCGCGGAGGCCGACGGACCGGCGAGGGGCTAGCGCCTGAAGCCGCCGCCTCCGCCGGGGCCACCGCCCCGCTTGGCGCCCGAAGACGTGGAGCGCTCGACCTTCAGCTGGCGGCCGTCCACGCGCGCGCCGTTGAAGCGCGAGATCGCGGCGTCGGCATCCTCGGGGGTCGCCATCTCGACGAAGCCGAAGCCGCGCGATTGGCCGGTCTGGCGGTCCGTGACGACGGTTGCGGATTCGACGCGTCCGGCCTCCGCGAAGATTTCCCGGAGCCGCTCGCTCGAAGTGGAGAAGGAAAGACCGCCGACGAAGAGCTTGTCCGCCATGCGCGAAGCCCCCTCTGTCTCGACCGTGTGACAGGGCGCGCGTCGGTGCCGCGAGAGTGCACCGGTACGCGGTCTGGAGGGAGTACGGGTCCCCCGGGAACCGACCTTCGACCAGGCGACGTCAGTCTACACGACTCATCCCACCGTCGCCGGGAAATCGCCGGGGTGGCGCGACGCTAGGGCTGGCGGACCAGGCTCATCCGTATGGGCGCGAGGGAGTTCCGGTAGTCCTTGCTCACGGTGCGGAACCGGCCGGTCAGTCGATCACCCTCGGCGGCGAACTCGGCGGTGAAGCGCGGGTCGAAATTGCCGGCGCTCTGCGCCTCGGCCATCATGACCACATTCCCCTCGACCTTGACCCACACCGGCACGCCGATGGTCCCGGCATGGCGCAAGGTCCGCGGCACGCCCTCGACGGCCTCGGTATCGAGCAGCGCGAGGAAGCCTTTTCCATACCCATCGGGGTTCACGGCGAACTCGGCCACGAGGGGACCGCGCCGCTCCGTGCTGAGACCCTTGCCGACCCAGCCGCCGCTCCAGAAGCCCGATACGGCGGTGGGCGGGACCCCGCCCGCCATGCCGTCGAGCATCCCGGTGACGCCGCGTCCCCACCACTGCTCTTTCTGCGCCAGCGCGACGTCCTCGGGCGTGACCTTGATCCGCGTCGCGCCCACGGTCCGCGCCGAGAAGCCCAGGTGGCTGCCGGAGGCGTAGTGCGTCGGGTGCGATACCCAGGTGTTGTAATCCTCGCTGGCGCAGGCGGTGGCCATGAGCAGTACGCCGCCCAGCAGGATCGGACGCAGGCAGTGGGTCATCATCGCAGTCACCTCCCTGGTGAATAGGTTGCAAGACTAGCACCAACCCCCCGGAATCAAAGAATCAATTGGTTGGGGCGCCGCGCCGGTGTGGGGGTGACACGTGGGGCCCGGGGAGCGTCGAGGAGCTGACACGGGGTGGATTCCCCCGTCCCTGGGGCCCCCTTGCCTTCGGTGCCCGATACGTGGAGTATTGGCGCGTCCCCCGGCGGGCCTGGTCCGCCGCGGGCGTTCCCCAACCGTCACGGAGGCCTCGCCATGGAATTCGAGTATTCCAAGAAGACCAAGATGTACATGGAGCAGCTGACGGACTTCATGGGCAAGTTCGTCTACCCCAATGAGAAGACCTTCCGGGACCAGCTCGACGGGGCCGCCGACCGCTGGACGGTGCCGCCCATCATGGAGGAGCTCAAGGCCAAGGCGAAAGAGCGCGGGCTCTGGAACCTGTTCCTGCCCGAGAGCGACAAGGGGGCCGGCCTCACCAACCTCGAGTACGCCCCGCTCTGCGAGATCATGGGCCGCTCGCCCATCGCCGCGGAGGTCTTCAACTGCTCCGCCCCCGACACCGGGAACATGGAGGTGTTCGAGCGCTACGCCTCGCCGGCGCTGAAGAAGCAGTACCTGGAGCCCCTGCTGGAAGGGAAGATCCGCTCGGCGTTCGCCATGACCGAGCCCAAGGTCGCGTCGTCGGACGCCACTAACATCGAGTCGTCCATCGTGCGCGACGGCGACTCGTACGTGATCAACGGGCACAAGTGGTGGACGTCGGGCATCGGGGACAAGCGGTGCAAGGTGCTCATCTTCATGGGCAAGACGGATCCCAAGAACCCCGACCGGTACAAGCAGCAGTCCATGATCGTCGTGCCGCGTGACACGCCCGGCATCAAGGTGGTCCGGATGCTCAACGTGTTCGGCTACGACGACGCGCCGCACGGGCACGGCGAGGTGCTGTTCGAGAACGTGCGCGTGCCCGCGGAGAACCTCCTCCTCGGCGAGGGCCGCGGCTTCGAGATCGCCCAGGGGCGCCTCGGCCCCGGGCGCATCCATCACTGCATGCGCCAGATCGGCGTGGCGGAGCGGGCACTGGAGTACATGTGCAAGCGCGCGCTCAACCGCGTGGCCTTCGGCAGGAAGCTCGCCGACAACGACATCACCACCGAGCGCATCGCCCAGTCGCGGATCGAGATCGACCAGGCGCGGCTGCTCGTGCTCCACGCCGCCTACATGATGGACACGGTGGGCAACAAGGCGGCCAAGCAGGCCATCGCGGAGATCAAGGTGGCGGTGCCCAACATGACCCTGGGCGTGCTCGACCGCGCCATGCAGCTCCACGGCGGGGGTGGCGTCAGCCAGGAGTTCCCGCTCGCCTTCTGGTGGGCTCACTCCCGCACGCTCCGGTTCGCGGACGGGCCCGACGAGGTGCATCGCCGCCAGATCGGCCGGCTCGAGCTGCGCAAGCACAGCTGATCGCCCCCGCCGGCGGTCGAGACGGTCACACGCGGAGCGGCCCTTCAGGGCCCTCCGCGTTTTCCATTTCATTTGAGGAGGGCACATGAACTTCTCGGCGAAGGACCTGACGGTGGACCTGGCGATCCGCTACGGCTTCCAGGTGATGGGGGCCCTCGTCATCCTGGGCGTCGGTCTCCTCGTCGCCCGCTGGATCGGCACGCTCACCGAGAGCTGGCTCGAGAAGCGCGCGCTCGAGCCGCCCGTCCGCAAGCTCCTGGTGCGGCTGGTGCGCATCGTGGTGCTCCTGTTCACGCTCGTGATCGCGCTCGACAAGTTCGGCTTCCAGATCGCCCCCCTCGTCGCCGGCATCGGCGTGGCCGGCCTCGGCATCGGCATCGCGCTGCAAGGCGTGCTCTCCAACGTGGTGGCCGGGCTCAGCATCATCTTCACCAAGCCGTTTCGGGTGGGCGAGTACATCCAGGTGGTGGGCGTACACGGGCAGGTGAGCACGATCGAGCTCTTTTCCACCACGCTGGTGCATCCCGATCGCTCGCGGGTGGTCATCCCCAACCGCAAGATCGTGGGAGAGATCCTGCACAACTACGGCATGATCCGGCAGCTCGACCTGCGCGTGGGCGTGGGCTACGCCGCCGATCTCGGCCGCGCCACCGCCGCCGCGCGCGCGGTGCTCGAGGCGGACGACCGCGTGCTGCGCGATCCCGCCGCGGTGATCGGCGTGGCCGCCCTCGGGGATTCCGCCGTCACCCTCGCGGTGCGGCCGTGGGTGGCGGTGCCCAACGAGGTGCTCGCCGCCGGCGACCTCTACCGCGCCCTCGTCGAGCGCTTCCGCGCTGAGGACATCGACAAGCCGCTGCCGCAGCGCGAGGTGCGCCTCCTTCGCTGACCGCCGCACGCCGCGCGATTCGCATACCGCGGCGGCGCGTTCAGGCGTACTATCTCCGACACGCGATGACCCGGAAGCTGTTCATCGGCCTGGGCGCGCTGGCGGTCCTGGGGGCCCTCAGCTACGGGCTGTACGCCTGGATATACTCCCGTTCACATATTTGGACGGACGACGCCTACGTCGAGGGAAACATCGTCCAGGTGAGCGCCAAGGTCGGGGGCCATGTGGCCGAGCTCCTCGTCGACGACAATCAGGCGGTCAAGGCCGGCACCCTCTTGCTCCGGGTGGATCCCCGCGACTACCAGGCCAAGCGTGACCAGGCGGCGGCGGCGGCGGCCGTGGCCGAGGCGGCGCTGCGGTCCGTCAGCACCGAGGTGCCCCTGGCGCGCGAGCTCACGCGGGCTCAGGGCGATGAGGCCCGGGCCCAGCTGGAGGCGGCGCGCGTGGCCGAGCGGGCCGCCGAGTCCGGCGTGGCGGAGGTGGTGGCCCGGGTGGAGTCGCGCCGGGCCGCGGTGGCGGCCATGCGCGCCGAGGTGCAGGGTGCAGAGGGCACGGCGCGCCAGGCCAACCGCGAGCAAGACCGGGTCCGCCAGCTCGCCAGGGGCGGCTATGTCGCCGAGCGCGACGTGGACCAGGCCGAGGCCCTCGCGA
Organism: Candidatus Methylomirabilota bacterium; assembly: GCA_035281625.1. Taxonomy (GTDB): domain Bacteria; phylum Methylomirabilota; class Methylomirabilia; order Rokubacteriales; family CSP1-6; genus DASRWT01. The sequence continues at coordinate 6,310 of DATEDO010000259.1, read as the reverse complement.
TCACCGCCGCCTCCACCCTCGAGGCCACGAAGCGGCGCCTGGTGCAGGCGGAGCGGGAAGTGCAGCAAGCGGAGGCGGAGCTCTCGTCTCGTCGTCTGGCGGTGGCGCAGGCGCGGGAGCGCGCGCTGGAGGCCCTCGCGACGCTCGCCCGGGCCGAGAGCCAGCGTCACACCGTGCCCCTGAAGGAGGCCGAGGTGCTCCGCGCGGAGGCCCGCGTGCGCGAGGCCAAGGCCGATCTCGCCCTCGCGGAGCTCCAGCTCTCGCACACCGAGGTGCGGGCGCCCAGCGATGGCGTGGTGGCCAAGAAGTCCGTGGAGCTGGGGCAGATCGTCCAGATGGGCCAGCCCCTGATGGCCATCGTGCCCCTCCACGCCGTGTGGGTGGTGGCCAACTTCAAGGAGACGCAGCTCGCGCGGGTGCGTCCCGGTCAGCCGGCCTGGGTGGAGGTCGACAGCTATCCCGGCAAGCGCCTGCACGGGACGGTCGAGTCCATCAGCGCGGGGACCGGCTCGCGCTTTTCCCTCCTGCCGCCGGAGAACGCCACCGGCAACTGGGTGAAGGTGGTCCAGCGCGTGCCGGTGAAGATCCGCCTGGACTCGAGGGAGGCGGGGAATCCCCAGCCGCTGCGCGCCGGGATGTCCGCCGTCGTGACCATCCGAGTCAAGTAGCGCGCACGCCCGCGCCCTCATGCGTGTGACGTCGCGTGGGTGGGGGGGTGTGGGGGAGGAGCGGCCCCCGCTCCCCCCCACAAGTTAACTCCCAGACATGGACGCCACCCTGATCGCGACCCTCGAGTCCATTCAGCGCCGCGTCCTCTGGCTGGCGACGTGGATGGTGCATCACGCCAACCACCTGCGCCCCAACCCCGACGGGACCAAGGTCGGCGGCCATCAGGCCTCCTCCGCCTCGTCGGTCGGCCTCTTGACCGCGCTCTACTTCCACCATCTCCGCCTCGGGGACGTGGTGGCGCTCAAGGCTCATGCCGCGCCGGCCTTCTACGCCATCCAGTACCTCTTCGGCCGCCTCACCGCCGACGATCTTCGCGAGCTCCGGACCTTCGGCCGGCTCCAGGCCTACCCAAGCCGCCGGAAGAACCCCGAGATCGTCGATCTCTCCACGGGCTCCATGGGGCTCGGGGCGGTGCAGGCGACGTTCGGCGCCTTCGCCGCCCGCTACGCCGCCGACCACGGCGGCGCGGCGGGGCCGGCGCGCTTCATCGTGATGGTGGGCGATGCCGAGCTGGACGAGGGAAACGTGTGGGAGGCATTGCTCGAGGAGCCGCTCGCCGGGCTGGGCAATGTGCGATGGATCGTGGATCTCAATCGCCAGAGCCTCGACCGGGTGACGCCCGACTCGCGGCGCCGGCAGCTCCGCGACATGTTCACGGCGGCGGGTTGGCGGGTCATCGAGTGCCGCTGGGGCGGGCGGCTCGGGGCGCTTCTGCGCCCGCCCTCCGGCGCCGCTTTGGCCGCGCGCCTCGAGGCCATGGGGAATGCGGAGTATCACGCGCTGCTGCGCCAGCCCGCGTCGGCGGCGCGCAAGGCGCTCGTGACCGGGACGGACGGGGCGCCCGTTCCCGCCATCGAGGCCGCGCTGGCCAGCCGCTCGGACGAGGAGGTGCAGGCGCTCCTCGGCGATCTGGGCGGTCACGACCTCCGCGCGGTGCTCGAGGCCTACGAGGCCGCTGACGCCGATTCCACGCGCCCCGCGGTGGTGCTCGCGGATACGCTCAAGGGGTGGGGCCTGCCCATGGCCGCGGATCCGCTGAATCACGGCGCGCTCCTCACCGCGGCCCAGATCGAGGCGCTGCGGGAGGCCAGCGGCCTGCGCGCGGGGGAAGAGTGGGCGGGCTTCGAGCCGGCCAGCGCCGAGGCCGCGCTCATCGGCGCGCGCCCCTCCCTGGCGCTCCCGCGTCCCCCGCGTGCCCCTGCCCCCGAGATTCCGGCCGCGCTGGGCGACGAGCACGGGGGCACCGGCTCCACCCAGGAAGCGTTCGGCCGCGTGCTCGCGGGGCTCGGCCGCCTTCCCGCGGGCGCCCGCGTGGTCACGGTGTCCGCCGACGTGGCCATCACCACGCACCTCGCGGGATGGATCAACCGGAAAGGCGTGTACGCGCCGGCGGCGCGGGCGAACCCCTTCGCCGAGCTCCCGCAGGCCATGCAGTGGCGCGAGTCGCCGGCCGGCCAGCACATCGAGCTCGGCATCGCCGAGCACAATCTCTTCCTGTGCCTGGGGGCGCTCGGTCTCAACGGCGCGCTGGGCGGCGACACCCTCCTGCCCATCGGCACCCTCTACGATCCGTTCGTCACGCGCGGCCTCGACGCGCTCTACCACGCGCTCTACTCGGGAGCGCGCTTCGTGGTGGCCGCCACACCGTCCGGCGTCAGCCTCTCGCCGGAGGGCGGCGCGCATCAGTCGGTCATCACCCCCGGCATCGGCGTCGCCCTCCCGGGCATCGCCTACTGGGAGCCCGCGTTCGGCCGCGAGGTCGAGTGGATACTGCTGGATGGGCTCGCGCGCCTGGCGCGCGACGAGGGCGAGAGCCTGTACCTGCGCCTGTCGACCAAGCCGGTGGATCAATCGCTGGCGCCGCCCGCCACGCCCGCGCTGCGCGAGGCGGTGCTCGCCGGCGGCTACCGCCTGCTCGATGCGCGCGACACACCCGGCTGGGACGCGGACGACAACGCCGTGTCCCTCTTCGCCGCCGGCGTCATGGTGCCGGAGACGCTGGCGGCGGCGCGCGCGCTGGCCGACGAGGGCATTCGCGCCAGCGTCTTCGTGGTCACGAGCCCCGATCTCCTGTATCGCGGCGTCCGTCGCGGACGGGGCTGGCTGGAGCGGCTGGTCTCCGCGGACGAGGAGGGCGTCCCCATCGTCTCGGTGCTGGACGGTCACTCCCACGGGCTCGCCTTCCTGGGGGCGGCGCTGGGCGTCCCCCAGATTCCGCTCGGCGTGGACGACTTCGGCCAGTCGGGCACGCGCGTGGACCTGTACCGTCACTACGGCATCGACGCCCCCGCCATCGCGGCGGCCGCACGGGTGGTCCTGGGGCGGGTGTCGTCCCCTTGAGCATCGACGAGGTGGAGTCGCCGCTCCCGAGCGCGCCGGCGCGGGGCTAGGCCGGCGCCTCCTCCACGTCCTCGCTCCGCAGGGTGACGTCGGCTCCGTCCAGGTGCAGGGTGGCGTCCCACGTGATCGCGATGGCGTCCTTCACGCTCTGGTGCGCCGGGCAGCCCTGGGGGTGCGCGGCGAGCGCCCGGGTGGCCGCCTCGCGGGCCGCCGCCGGCAGCGCGAGCTCGTAGTGGACGTGAATGGACCGGATACGGATGGTGCGTCCCACCCCCACGATGCGGCCCTCCACGGTCGCGGTGTAGGCGTTACGGTCGAACTCGATCTTGCGCCCTGCCAGGGCGCCGCGCAGTGTGCCGTACATTCAGCCGGCCACGCTCGCGACGATGTGGTCGAGGGTGGAGGCGACGGGCGGTCCCTCCTTGACGCCGTAGTATTGCCGGAGGGCTCCCTGCACGCCGTAGACCACCGGCTCGGGCACCTCGCCGAGGTACGCGTGGCGAGCGCCGTCCCGATACACCAGCCGAGCCCGTGAGATGTACTCGAAGTCGTCCGCCATGAGATCCTCCTGACGCGTTGGATGCCGGGACCCCGGCAACCGGTTCAGAGGAGGATACGCGCATGCGGACCTGGACGCGATGGGGGCTGGTGAGCGTGGTGGTCCTGGGCGTGGTGGCGGGCGGGCCGGCGCGCCGGGTCGGCGCGGCCAGCGAGGCCGAGCTTCAGTCGGCGGTGTTCCGCGCCAAGCCGGCGGTGGTGATGATCGGGGTGCGGGTCGCGGCCACCGCGACCGTGCGCTGCGCCGACGGCACCAGCACCACCGTGCGGCCCGCGCCGCTCGGCGAGCTCGGGAGCGGATCGATCATCCACCCCGACGGCTGGGTGATCACCAATGGCCACGTGGTGCAGCCGTATCAAGAGGGCGCCCGGAGCGCCTTCGCCGCCGAGCTGCTCGACTCGGCGGTGGGGGAGGCGTGCGCCGCCGAGCTCGCCGCGCTGGCGCCCGCCGCCCGCCTCCAGCGGATCCGCGAGCTGGCCGGCGAGCCGGCCAATCGCGCCGGGCTGTCCCTCGATGCCGCGCTCACCGTGAACCTCTCGAACGGCCGGGCCTACCCCGCGCAGGTGAAGTACTACAGCCCACCCGCCTACGTCGCGACCGACGGTGCCGGCGCGCGTGGCCGCGACGTGGCCATCCTCAAGATCGAGGAGCGCGAGCTACCGGTGGTGCGGCTGGCCGCGCGGAGCACCGACCTGCACCTCGGGCAGAGCCTCTTCGTCATCGGCTTTCCCGGCGTGGTGGCGGCCCACGAGCTCCTGAGCCGGGCGACCCTCTTCGAGCCCTCGATCACCACCGGGCGGATCTCCGGATTCAAGGTGGATGTGGGCGGGCAGCGCGTGATCCAGACCGATGCCGCGATCATCCAGGGCAACAGCGGCGGCCCCGTCTTCGACGACCGCGGCCACGTGATCGGCGCGGCCACCTTCACCTCGCTGCAGGGCGATCAGGTGGTCCAGGGCTTCAACTTCGCGATTCCCGTGGAGACCATTCACGAGGCGGCGCGCCGGGCGGGCTTCACGCCGCTCGGGGAGAGCATGTTCACGCGCCTGTGGAACCACGGGGTCGATCTCTACATCCGCGACCTCCACTACCGCGCCTACCGGAACATGAGCGCCGCCAACAAGATCCACCCCGGGTTTCCCGACGTCGAGCGGGTGCGTGAGGACTGCGACATCAAGCACAAGGAGCAGGGGTACCTCCATCGTGAAGAGGTGCAGTGGGGCGTGATGGTGGGAGGGCTCGTGGGCGGGATCGCGCTGGTCTGGTTCGGCGGGCGGCACCTTCTCGCCACGCTGCGCCGCGGACTCCGTCGCCTCATCCGGGAAGAGCTCGCCGCCGCCCAGCGTCCGCCGGCGCCGTGAGCCTCGGTTGGCGCCGGCGCGGAACGCCGTTCCCAGAACATATCGGTTTCCGATATACTGCTCTCGTGGCCCCTTCGCGGTCGGCGGGCGAGCCGGCAGGCGCGATCGACTACTGGACCCTCGCCGAGCTGCGGTTTCAAATTCGCCGCTTCCTGCGCGTGCGGGAGGCGGCGAGCCGGGCCGCCGGCATACAACCCCAGCAGTACATGCTCCTGCTCCAGGTTCGGGGACTGCAGGGGCGGCGGCCCGCGACCATCGGGGCGCTCGCCGAGCGGATGCAGGTGGCGCATCACAGCGTGGTGGAGCTGGTGGACCGGCTGGCGCAACGGCGTCTTCTCCTGCGGCGGAGGATCGGCGTCGACCGGCGGGAGGTCATGGTGACGCTCACGCCCGCGGGGCGGCGCGTGGTGCGGGCGATCGCCCGGCAATCGATGTCCGAGCTGCGCGCGGAGGGACCGGCGCTCGTCGCCGCTCTCCGGCGCCTCATCAAGGAACGGCCGGGCCGGCGCACGGGCGCGCGGCGCGGCGAGAGCAGATGAACCCGACGGCGGGAGGCGGCCCCCACCGGCCATGGCTTCCCATGGAGACCCGAACATGACGAACGCGCGCGGATCGGCCCTCGTGGTGATTCCCCTCCTGGTGGCGGCTCTCGGCGTGGCGGGCTGCCCCAAGCGTCCCGGCACCGGGGTGACGACGGCGCCCGCGCCCGGCGGCGCGGCCTCGCCGGCCGCCGGCTCCCCCGCCACGGGATCCGCGAGCGCGAGCGGGCAGTCGTCGGCCAGCGCCGGCTCGGCGCAGCGCAAGGACGCCGCCTCGCTTCAGCCCAGCGACTTCAAGCCGGTGGGCGGCCTCAAGGACATCCGCTTCGACTTCGACAGGTACGAGATCCGCGCCGGTGACGCTCGCGTCCTCGACGCCAATGCCCACTGGCTGAAGACGAACGCCGGCGTGCAGGTGCTCATCGAGGGCCACTGTGATGAGCGCGGCACGCTCGAGTACAATCTCGCGCTCGGCGACCGGCGAGCGAAGGCGGCCATGTCGTATCTCGTGGGGCAGGGGATCAGCGCGACCCGCATTCGCGTCGTCTCGTACGGTGAAGAACGGCCCCTCTGCGCCGCGCACGACGAGTCGTGCTGGGCCATGAACCGTCGCGACCACTTCCTGGGCAGCGGAAAGTAGCGCCCCAACACGCCGGGGAAGGAGAACGCGATGCGACCCGTACTTCCACCAGTCGCGGTGTCACTGCTGATCCTCGCCGGATGCGCCTCGGCGCCGCCCGAGCGGGCCACGGAGCCGGTCGCCCCCGCGACGGCGAGCTCGC
>DATEDO010000258.1:0-3033 GCA_035281625.1 Candidatus Methylomirabilota bacterium | reverse complement strand
AGCCGCTCGGAAGTGATCCGCGACGAGCCCGCGCCGCCCGAGGTGAATCCGCTCCTCGCCGACGCGCGCGAGGCCCTGGAGCGCCACGAGTACCCGGCCGCCCTGGCCGGGCTGGATCGGCTGCTCGCGAGCACGCCCTCCGACCGCGAAGGGCAGGATCTTCGCAAGATTGCCCTTTACCGTTACGGCAAGCAGCAGTTCGACCAGCGGCAGTACGAGGAGTCCTACCGCACGCTGACGCTCCTCGCCAAGGTGCAGCCCAACTACGAGGACTCGGCGAAGCTGCTCCAGCAGGCGCGGACCCGCGCCATCGACAAGCACTACAGCGAGGGGATCAAGCTCTATCGGGACGAGAAGCTCCGCGAGGCGATTCGCGAGTGGCAGGTCGTGCTGGAGTTCGACCCCAGTCATGCCAACGCGAAGCGGAACATCGAGCAGGCGGAGCGGTTGCTCAAGGGGTTGGAGCAGCGGAAGAAGAAGTAGGCTCGCGCGGTGTCCTGAAGGGTCCACGGCCTGTGCCACCCGCCCGGTGTAGGGCTCCCCCCGCTCGGTCCGTGGGGCTGCCCCGTCCGACGCCACCCCAAGAATTTCGCGTGTATTCCAATTTGGACGTTGACGGTGAGTGAATTCGGACCGAAAGTGGCGGGCGGAGCGCGCTCGTTCGTTGACTTTAGAGGGATGGGCCCTCTAGAATTGACGTAATCGCGCGTCGAATCGAGACTTTGCGCTTGCCCCGCTCCAGGGCGAGGCGCGCGAGCATTCCGAGGAGACTCTCCCATGGCAGAAGTGAAGAGCGACCGCCGCCAGGCCCTGGAGCTGGCACTGGCCTCCATCGACCGGCAATTCGGCAAGGGCGCCATCATGCGCCTGGGTCAGGGCGGCGCCCTCGACGAGATCTCCGTCATCCCGACCGGCGCGCTGTCGCTCGACGTGGCGCTGGGCGTGGGCGGCATCCCGCGCGGCCGCATCACCGAGATCTACGGGCCGGAGTCCTCGGGCAAGACCACGCTGGCGCTCCACGTGATCGCCGAGGCGCAGGACGCGGGCGGCACCGCCGCCTTCATCGACGCCGAGCACGCGCTCGATCCCGTCTACGCGAAGAAGCTCGGCGTCAACACCGACGAGCTACTCATCTCGCAGCCGGACACCGGCGAGCAGGCGCTGGAGATCGCCGAGACCCTGGTCCGCTCCAACGCGGTGGACGTCATCGTGGTCGACTCGGTGGCGGCTCTGGTGCCGCGCGCCGAGCTGGACGGCGACATGGGTGACTCCCTCCCCGGCCTCCAGGCGCGGCTCATGTCGCAGGCCCTCCGGAAGCTCACCGCCGCCATCTCGCGCTCCGGGGGGTCGGTGATCTTCATCAACCAAATACGTGAAAAGATAGGCGTAATGTTCGGATCGCCCGAAACCACGACAGGCGGGCGCGCGCTGAAGTTCTACTCGTCCATCCGCCTGGACATCCGCCGGCAGGACGCCATCAAGAACGGCACCGAGTCCATCGGCGTGCGCACCAAGGTGAAGGTGGTCAAGAACAAGCTCTCGCCGCCCTTCCGCGAGGCGGAGTTCGACGTGATCTACGGCGAGGGCATCTCCAAGGAAGGCACCGTGCTGGACGCCGCCGTGGAGCAGAACATCGTGGAGAAGTCCGGCACCTGGTACACCTACAAGGGCGAGCGCATCGGACAGGGGCGGGAGAACGCCAAGAAGTACCTGAAGGAGAACCCGAAGATCCTGGTCGACATGGAGTCGAAGGTGCGCAGCGCGCTCGGGCTCAAGCCCGCCGCCGCTCCCATCCCCTCGGACAAGCCCGAGAAGCCCGAGAAACCCGGGAGGTAGGAGGAACGATGGAACTCGACGAGCTCCTCACCCATGCGGTGAAGCGGCAGGCCTCGGATCTCCACCTCAAGGCGGACGCGCATCCGGTGCTCCGGATCCACGGCCACCTGGAGGTCCAGGACGATCTCCCCAAGGTCACGCGGGAGTTCATGCGCCGCAACGCCATGCGGCTGCTCGGCGAGGATCGGTACAACGACCTGATGGGAGGAGCCGAGAAGGACCTCGGCTATCAGGTCGACGGCTGCGGTCGCTTCCGCGTCAACCTCTTCCTCTCGCAGGGCGAGGTGCGCGGCGTCATGCGGCACATTCCCGGCAAGATACCCGCCTTCGAGGAGCTGCACCTCCCCAAGGTGCTGGAGCGCCTCGCCATGGAGCGCCGCGGGATGGTACTCGTCACCGGGATCACCGGCTCCGGTAAGTCGACCACCCTGGCCGCCATGATCGACTTCATGAACCGGGGTCGGAACGACCACATCGTCACCATCGAGGACCCGATCGAGTTCACCCACGAGGACCGGAAGTGCGTCATCAGCCAGCGCGAGATCGGGCACGACTCCACCAACTTCGCCCAGGCACTGCGGGCGGCCCTCCGCCAGGACCCGGACATCATCCTCGTCGGTGAGATGCGGGACGCCGAGACCATGGAGGTGGCGCTGCACGCCGCAGAGACCGGCCACCTCGTGCTCTCCACCCTGCACACCCTGAACGCCTCCGAGACCGTCAACCGCATCATCTCCACCTTCCCGCCGCACCAGGAGGACCAGATCCGCGGCCAGCTCTCCGCCGTCGTCCAGGGCATCGTGTCCCAGCGCCTCGTCGTGCGCGCCGACGGCAAGGGCCGCGTGCCCGCGGTGGAGGTCATGGTCGGCACCGGCCTCATCCGCGACTGCATCAAGGAGGCGGACAAGACCGGGCAGATCCCCTCGGTGATCGCGGCCGGGCAGGCCCAGTACGGGATGCAGACCTTCGACCAGTCGCTGCTGGGCCTCTACCGCGAGGAGCTCATCACCTACGAGGTGGCCCGCGACGCCGCCACGAATCCGGACGACTTCGACCTCAAGGTGAAGGGCATCTTCTTCACGGGCGAGATGACGTGGGAGACGAGCGGGGCCGGCCAGCAGCAGGGCCAGCCCGGCGTGCCGCCCGGGCTGCAGCCGCGACCGGGCGCCGCCCCTGCGCCCGCCAAGCCCGGTGGCC
>DATEDO010000257.1:0-9273 GCA_035281625.1 Candidatus Methylomirabilota bacterium | reverse complement strand
CCGACCGCGGCGGCGACGGCGAGCGCGGCGAGCAGCCAATGCGCGGCGGATCGCGCGCGCGTCACGCGTCGGCCTCGCGCGCGTCCTCGATGCCCTCGAAGAGCCGGTCGGCGTGAAAGAGCCCGGGCTCCGTGTCGAGATCGCGCAGGGCGTAGACGTCGTCCACCGCGTCGTACTCCCCGTCGAGCTCGATGGGCTCACCCAGCGCCAGGCGCACGTAGAGCCCGCTCAGGTGATGCTTGCCCGTGAGGTCGAAGGGCCCGGGCCCCGACGAGAAGCGCCCGGCATTGATCTCGGTGACGCAGGGGACGCCGGCGGCGTTCTCCTTGAGGTCGAGATTGAAGACGCCGGTCGCCCGCGGGTCCACGGCGCGGACCGCGGCCACGCACACCGCCGCCACCTCGGGATGCTGGCCGGTCTTGGAGAGCGCCGACACCGAGGAGACGCCGCTGGGGGAGCCGCCCGCCACGAAGTAGGACAGGCGCTCGGTCGTCTTGGTGACGAGCGGCCGCCCGTCCCGCCACAGGCTGTGCGCGGAGAAATCCCGGCCGGGCAGGTACTCGGAGAGGGTGAAGGCGGCGGGCGGCACGCCGCGCATCTCCTCCCAGTAGGCGATCCAGGCGCGCGCCTGCTCGGCGCGGCGCACCGGAATGGCCCCCACCGAGCCCGCGCCGTGACGCACCCGGCACCACACGAGGGCATGTCGGGCGAGGCGCGCGAAGGCCGCATCCAGCTCCTCGAGCCGCGCCAGCGGATACGTCTCCGGCGCCGGCACGCCGGCCTCGGCGAGCCGGCGGCTCAGCGCGTACTTGTCCTGGCACAGCGCGACGGCCGGCAGCGCGGGCAGGAACAGGCGGCACGGGAGCGTCTCACGGGCGCGCGCCAGGGCGAGCACCGCGGCATCGGTGGTGGGAATGGCGACGTCCACCCGCTCGCGCTGGATCACCCGCCGAAGGCTCGCCGCATAGTCGGGATGCCCGGGCGCGTGCACCAGCCAGTTGCGCGGGGCGGATGACTTCGCCAGCGTGAAGCGATCGTCGTGGCAGCCCACGATGACCAGGGAGGGATCCGCGAGGCGAAGGTCGCGGATGAGATTACCGGCGGCGGCACCGCCGGCGCCGGTCACGAGCAGCCGAGTGGACATCGAGGTGCGCGTACTGGGTGCGGCCTTTCACCGTCCGGCGCGACTATAGGGGCCGCCCGCGAAGCCTGTCAAGGCACGATCAGCGAGGGATCGACCGATCGTTCCAGTCGTCGATCAGCACGTCGAAATGCAGCACACGCTCGGGCAGCTCCAGGAGGTACTCCGCGTCCTTGGCCAGGTGATGGGGCTTCTCGATGTCGCGCCCCGCGTAGGCGTGGATCTCGTCCCGGGAGCCCCAGTACGAGATCGTCATGAAGTGGGCCACGCCGTCGTGGATGCGGCGGAGCACCTGCACGCCCAGATTGCCCCGGGTCGCGCGAATCTTTTTCACCCCTTCCTCGTACATGTAGGCCATGTAGGTCTCGGCCAGGGCCTCCCGGGTCCGGCCCTGCCAGATCCGGGCGACGGCGGGCGTGCGGGCGGTCGCGCTCATGTCGGACTCCCTTCCAGATGAAGCGTCTGCCCCTCGGGCGAGGCCACGAAGCCCAGGGATTCGGCGGGCCGGAACGTGAGCCCGCTCACGCCGGCCGCTCGAAGCGTGGCCGCTCCTTGGCCAGGAAGGCACGCACGCCTTCCCGACAGTCCGCGCTGGCGAACGCCTGATCGGACAGGGCGAGCGTACGGCGCACCGCCTCCGCCTCGGAGAGATCCCAGGCGAGGTCGGTCGCCGCCTTGCAGAGGGCCAGGGCCCGCGCGGGCCCGGCGGCGAGGGCGGCGGCGATCTCGCGCGCGGCGGCGAGGGCCCGCCCCGGCGGGACCACCCGGTTGATCAGGCCCCATGAGGCCGCGGTGGCCGCATCGATGGGCTCGCCCAGGAACATCATCTCCTTGGCGCGGCCCTCCCCGATCCGCCGCGTCACCCGCACGGTGCCGCCGCTGCCGGGGAACACGCCGAGCTTCACCTCGGGCAGGGCCACCCGCACGTCCGCGCCGGCCACGATGAGATCGCAGCACACCGCCAGCTCGAGCCCGCCGCCATAGGCCAGTCCGTTCAGGGCCGCGATCGTCGGACGCGGGAACTCGGCCAGCGCGGTCCAGGTCGCGTTCTCGCGCGCCAGCTTCTTCTCGACCACGACGCCGGGCGCCATCATGGCGGGAAACTCGCCGATGTCGGATCCGGCGCAGAAGGCCCGCGTGCCCGCCCCGGTCACCACGAGCGCACGGACCACAGGATTTCGGGCGAGAACGCCCAGGGCCGACTCGAGACGGCGCGTCAGCTCGAGGGTGACGAGGTTGAGCGGAGGATGGTCGAGGGTGAGCACGGCGACCCCGTCCTGGAGCTCCGTCCGGACGAGGTCGCCGGGCATCGGGGGGGGGCTACTTGCTGATGACGCCGCAGGCGATGCGCCCGCCGCTGTTGCCGGTGGGGTCCGTCTTCATGTCGTCGGCGGCGGTGTGGATGATGATGGACGTGCCGTTGGCGCCGAGCAGCGAGTTGGCGCCCGGCGTGAGGGTCACGAGCTTGTTGACGACGTCGATCCCGCCTTCACCGATGGCGTTGGCGGTGAGGTTCGGGAGGTCGCCGGCGTGGGGTCCGTCGGGGCTCTGCAAGCCATGCTTCTTCCCGGTGGGATTGAAGTGGGCGCCCGCGGTGGTGAACTCCGGGGGCTGGCAGACTCCGACCGCGTGGATGTGCAGCCCGTGCACGCCCGGCGGCAACCGGAAGCCGCTGACCGCGATCCGCACGCCCTCGGGCGTCTGGATCAAGGTTGCCTGGCCCACCTGCTTGCCGTCCTTGTCCTTGATGACCGCCTCCGCGGACAGAGGCGCCTTCTCCTCCGTGGTCGTCGCGCAACCGGCCAGGATCAATACCGCTCCCACTACCAGCGCCCGTCTCACCGTTGAGTGCCCTCCCGGGTCATGCGGGTTGAGTGGCCTTCGCGCGCAGCGCCGTCGCCGCCTCGCGGTACCGCTTCACGTTGTCCAGCTTGACCTGCTCGTAGCCGCGGATCTGGTCGGGTAGCTCGGCCAGCGCCACCGCCGCGTCGTGGGTGGCCGGCCCCAGGCGGGCCAGCGCCGCCTCGATGTGCGCGACATACTCGCCGGCGAGGGCGCGCTCGACGCGGCGCACCTCGGCGGCGCCGAAGGGATCCAGCGCGGTGCCGCGGAGCCCGCGGAGGGCGTAGAGCGCCTGGAACGCCGGCCGGAACCACGAGCCGAGCTTGAGCTTCTTCTTGAGCCCGAGCGCGCGCAGCAGCGGCGGATGCAGGTGCCAGTAGTACCGGATGCGATCGCCGAAGCGAGCGGTGAGATCGGCCTGGAGGGCGGCATCGAGGTGCAGCCGCGCGACCTCGTACTCGTCCTTGTAGGCCATGAGCTTGAAGAGATGCCGCGCCACCGCCTCCCCGAGGCCGCTGCGGCCGGGCACCGCCCGCGCCTCCGCGTGCGCCACCTTGTCCACGAACTCCACGTACCGGCGCGCGTATGCCTCGCTCTGATACGCGATCAGCTCGGGGACGCGGGCCTCGAGCAGCCGGCGCAGCTCGCTGCCCGCCCCCGCCGCCCGCGCCGAGTCCACCAGCGCGCGGGCCGCGGGAGAGAGCGTGACGGCATGGGGCTGCCGCCCGGTCGCGCTCTCCACCGCCGCGGTGACCCGCTTGGGATCGACCACCGCCATCCGGCCCCAGCGGAAGGCGAGGAGGTTCATCTCCACCGAGACGCCGTTGAGCCGGATCGCGCGCTCGATGCTGGTCGCCGAGATCGGCAGCGCGCCCGCCTGGTAGGCGGCGCCGATCATGAGGGGGTTCGTCGCCATGTGGTCGTTGAAGAGCCCCTCGGCCATGGCCTGGGCGTCGAGATAGACGTTGTCGTCCTTGCGGGTGACCCGGTCCACGTTCAGGAGCGCGCTCCCGAGCTCGGGGAACTGCACGGTGGTGTCCACCACCATCTGCCCGGTGGGTATCTTGCTCGTGGAGATCACCGCGACCGTCCGGCCGGACTCCGCCTTGTCGAGGTTGACGGGATCGGTGGCCACGAGGAGATCGAAGCCCAAGTAGAGGTCGGAGCCGCCCGCGGAGATCTTGTTCGCGGTGAGCAGGGGCCGGGACGCGATCTTGAGGTCGGAGACCACCGGGCCGCCCTTCTGGCTGAGGCCCGTCTGGTCGAGGCCGCGCACGTGCTTGCCGTCGAGCAGGGCCGCGGTGCCCAGGATCTGACTCACCGTGACGACGCCCGTGCCGCCGATGCCCATCATGTGCACCCCGAACCCTTCGACGGGAACCTTGAGGACGGGCTCGGGGAGGACATCCTCCAGGGGCGGCAAGCGCTTGACCTTCTTCGGAGCCTCGCCCACGGATGACCCCACGTGCTCGATGGTCAGGAACGAGGGGCAGTCGCCGAGCAGGCACGAGTAGTCCTTGTTGCACGACGACTGGTGGATCTGAGTCTTCCGGCCGAACTCCGTCTCCACCGGCTGCACGGAGAGGCAGTTGGACTTCTTCCCGCAATCGCCGCAGCCCTCGCACACCCGCTCGTTGATGAACACCCGCTGATCCGGCTCGGCCTGCCGGCCCCGCTTCCGCAGCCGCCGCTTCTCCGCCGCGCACTGCTGGTCGTGGATGAGCACGGTGACCCCCGGGGTCGCGGCGAGAAGGGCCTGGGCCTCGATGAGGCGGTCGCGGTGCCACACCTCGGCGGCCACCGCCACGCCCTTGTACTTGTCGGGGTTGTCGGTGGTGATGATGATGCGCTTCACGCCTTCCGACTGGAGCTGCCGGGTGAGCGACGGGATGCCGATGGCGCCCGCCGCCGACTGGCCGCCGGTCATGGCCACCGCGGCGTTGTAGAGGATCTTGTAGGTGATGTTGACGTTGGCGGCGACCGCGTAGTCGATGGCGAGCTTGCCGGAGTGGAACAGCGTGCCGTCGCCGATGTTCTGGAACATGTGCGGCGTCTCGGTGAAGGGCGCGATGCCCACCCACTGGGCGCCCTCGCCGCCCATGTGGGTCACGCCGATGATGCCGCGGTCCATCCCCATCGCCATGCCGTGGCAGCCGATGCCGGCCGCCGCCACCGCGCCCTCCGGCACCACGGTGGAGCGGTTGTGCGGGCAGCCCGAGCAGAAGTAGGCGGTGCGGGCCAGGGTGAGGCTGCGGGGCCGCCGCCGGAGCTCGTCCAGGTGCTGGATGCGCGCCTCCGCCGACTCGATGCGCGTCTTGCGCGCCAGCCGCCTGGCGATGGCGCGGGCGATGGTGTCGGAGTCCAGCTCCCCCGTCGAAGGGATGAGGACGCGCTCCTCCTCGTCGTGCTTGCCCACCACCCGCGGCCGGTCGGGCTGGCCGTACAGGATGTCCTTGGCGAACATCTCGAGGAAGGGCCGCTTCTCCTCGACGACGAGCACCTCGTCCAGGCCCCGCGCGAACTCGCGCACGATGCGCGGCTCCATGGGGAACATGAGCCCCATCTGGAGGATGCGGATGCCGTAGCGCCGGAGGCCGGCCTCGTCGAGCCCCAGCTCGGTGAGGGCCTGCCGCACGTCGTAGTACGTCTTGCCGGTGGTCAGGATGCCGAGCCACGCGTCCGGCGTGGGCACCGCGATGCGGTTCAGCTTGTTCTCCCACGCGTAGCGCCGCGCCAGCTCCACCCGCGCGAGGTGGATGGTGCGCTCCATGTCCAGGCCGTACGGCGGGATGATGTTGAGGTTGATCTGGTGCTGGAACGGGCGTCCATCCAGCTCCACCGTAGGGATCAGGGGCGCGATGCGCCCGGGCGCCACCTCGATGGTGCCCGTCTCGTCGGCCACGTTGGTGACGATCTTCATGCCCGTCCAGAGGCCGGAGATGCGGGAGAGCATGAAGCCATGGAGGCCGAGGTCCAGGATCTCCTGCACGTTGCCCGGGAAGAGCGTGGGCATGAACGCGTCGTAGAGGGCCCACTCCGAGTGGCTGGGGAGCGTGGAGGACTTCGAGATGGGATCGTCCCCGGCGAGGGCGAGCACGCCGCCGTTCTTCCCCACCCCGGCGTAGTTCGCATGCTTGAACACGTCGCCGGTGCGGTCCACGCCGGGCGCCTTGCCGTACCACATGCCGAGCACGCCGTCGTACCGGGGACGAGGGAACGAGTTCACCATCTGGCTGCCGAAGACGGCGGTGGCCCCGAGATCCTCATTGAGGCCCGAAGAGAACACCACATGGTGGTCGGCGAGGAGCTTGCCGTTCCGCTCGAGTGTCTGGTCGAGCCCGCCGAGGGGCGAGCCGCGATAGCCGGAGATGAAGGTGGCGGTGCGGAGGCCGCGGCGGCGGTCCGCCCGATGCTGGTCGAGGGGAAGTCGGACGAGCGCCTGGATGCCCGAGAGGAAGACGAGCCCCTCCTCCAGGGTGTACTTCGCATCCAGCGAGAAGGTGTCGGGAGTGGAGGTCATGGGTCCCCCTGGCTGAGGGTCACGCATCGGTCGTGGGTTGGAGCCGCGCCGGCATCACCCGCCGGCCCTCATGGTAGGCCGAACACCCCCTGTTTTTCAACGCTTGAGCAACGGCTGGAGATGCGGCCACAGCCGGTCCACGACGATGCGGTAGCCCTCCGGAGTGGGATGGATGCCGTCGGGCTGATTGAGCCGCGCCACCGCCGCCACGCCGTCGAGGAAGAACGGCATCAGCGGCACCTTGCGCCGGCCCGCGACCGTCTGATAGAGGCGCTCGAACTCTTGCGCGTACGGCGTCCCGTAGTTCGGCGGGAGCCGCATGCCCAGCAGCAGCACGCGGACCCCCGCCGCCTCGAAGCGCGTGACCATGGCGTCGAGGTTCGCCCGGACCTGGCCCAGATCGAGGCCGCGGAGCGCGTCGTTGGCGCCCAGCTCGAGGAGAACGATGTCCGGCCGCGAGCGGAGCGCCCAGTCCACCCGGCGCAGCCCGCCCGCGGTGGTGTCGCCGGACACGCCGGCATTGATCACGCGATAGCGATAGCCCTCCGCGCGCAGCCGCGCCTCGAGCAGCGCCGGATACGCCTCGTCGGGCGCCACGCCGTAGCCTGCGGTGAGGCTGTCCCCGAACGCGACGATGACGCGCTCGTCCTGCGCGGGGGCGACGCTCGCGACGAAGAAGAGGGCGAGGGCCGCCAAGAGCACCCGCCGCGCCGCCGAGCGTCGCATGTCCCTAGTGTAGTATGGCGAGAACGCCCTCTCATGATTGCCATCGCTCACCTCGCCATGGAGTACGCGAGCGGCGGCCGCGTGGTGTCCGTGCTCTCCGACATCTCGCTCGAGGTGCCCGCGCGGCAGTTCGTGGCCATCGCCGGGCCGTCGGGCAGCGGAAAGTCCACGCTGCTCGGCCTCATCGCCGGGCTCGACCGTCCCACCCGCGGCGCCATCCGGGTCGGGGGCGTGGCCCTCGCCGATCTCTCCGAGGACGCCCTCGCGCGCTTCCGGCTCGACACCGTGGGCTACATCTTCCAGTCCTTTCACCTGGTGCCGACGCTGACCGCCGCCGAGAACGTGGCCCTGCCGCTCGAGCTGGCGGGCGAGCGCGACGCGCTGCCGCGGGCGCACGCGCTGCTGGGGGAGCTCGGACTCGCCGAGCGCGCCACGCACTACCCCGTGCAGCTCTCCGGCGGCGAGCAGCAGCGGGTGGCGGTGGCGCGCGCGGTGGCGCGGCGGCCGCCGCTCCTGCTCGCCGACGAGCCTACCGGCAACCTCGATTCCGCCACCGGCAAGCAGATCATCGAGCTCATCGTGGGCCTGAACCGCTCCCTCGGCAGCACCCTCGTCCTCGTCACCCACGACCCCGCGCTGGCCGCCCACGCGGACCGCCTCGTGACCCTGCGCGACGGGCGCATCGTCTCCGACGAGGGCCGGGCATAGGCCATGTGGGCGCTCCGGCACGCCCGGCGCGAGCTTCGCGGCGCGGGCCGCCACTTCGCCTATCTCGCCGCCTGCGTGAGCCTCGGGGTGGCCGCCCTCGTCGCCGTCGGGAGCCTCGGCCGTAGCGTCGAGCGCACCGTGGCCGCGTCCGGCAAGACCATGATGGGCGGCGACGTGGAGCTCCGGTCGAGCCAGCCCCTGTCGCCGGCCGCGGAAGCGGAGCTCGACGCCCGCGAGCGCGCGGGGGCGCGCGGCGCCCGCATCCGCGAGCTCGCCGCCATGGCGCAGGCGGGCGACGGCGTGGACCGCCGCGTGCTGCTGGTGGAGCTCAAGGCCGTCGGCCCCACCTATCCTTTATATGGGCGGCTCGAGGCCCTGCCTCCGTCGCCCCTCGGCGACCTCATCGGCGGGGGCCGGGTGCTGGTCCAGCCGGCGGTGCTCTCGCGCCTGCGCGTGGCCGTGGGCGACACCCTGCGCGTGGGCGAGGCTCGCTTCCGCATCGCGGGGACCATCGTCAGCGAGCCGGATCGCGCGGTGGGCTTCTTCTCCCTGGGCCCCCGCGTGCTGATGGCCGACGCGGATCTGGCCGCGACCGGGCTGGTCCAGCTGGGGAGCCGCGTCCGACATCGCGCGCTCCTGCGCCTGCCCGAGGGTGAAGCGGCCCCGGCGACACGCGAGGCGCTGGCCGCCGCCCTGCCCGAGCGGGGTCTCCGTATCACCACGTTCCGGAGCGCCCAGCCCGGGTTGCGGCGCTTCTGGGATCAGCTCACCGTCTATCTCGGGCTCACCGGGCTGGTGGCGCTGTTCGTGGGCGGCATCGGCGTGGCGGTCAGCGTGCGCGCGCTGCTGCGGCGGCGCCTGGCCACCATCGCGACGCTCAAGTGTCTCGGAGCGCCGTGGCCGCGCGTCTTCGCCGCCTACCTCGCCCAGACCGCCGGGCTCGGCCTCGCGGGCAGCGTCGCGGGCGCGCTCATGGGGATCGCGCTCGCGCGTGGCCTCGCGCCCGTGCTGACCCGCCTGCTGCCGATTCAGCTCGACTGGACGGTCTCGCCCCTCGCGGTGCTGCACGGCATCGCCATGGGCGTGGGCGTGACCCTCCTCTGCGCGCTGCCGCCCCTCGCCGAGATCCGCCAGGTGCCGGCGGCCATGCTCCAGCGCCGCGAGATCGAGCCGCCCCCGCTCGGCTGGCGCGCCGGCCTCGCGGCGGCCCCGGTGGCGCTTGGCCTCACCGCGCTCGCGGTGTGGCAGGCCGGCGGATGGAAGGTGGGCGGGCTCTTCATCGCCGGCTTCACCGGCGGCCTCGCCCTCCTCTATCTCGCGGCGCGCGCCGCGCTCG
>DATEDO010000256.1:0-33885 GCA_035281625.1 Candidatus Methylomirabilota bacterium | reverse complement strand
GGGGCTGACGATGGCCCTGGCCGGGGCGCTCGCGGGCATCGCGCTGTCGCTCGCCCTCACCGGGCTGCTTCGCGGCCTCCTCTTCGAGGTGGCGCCGCGCGATCCGGTGACCTTCGCGGCGGTGCCCCTGGCGCTGCTCGGGGTGGCCGCGCTCGCCTGCCTGGTGCCGGCGCGGCGTGCGGCACGCGTGGACCCGACCGTGGTCCTGCGGCAGGAGTAGCGCGGACCCGCGCGCGGGGCCTCAGCTCGCGGCCACGGTCGCCCCGTGGCACTTCTTGTACTTCTTGCCCGAGCCGCAGGGGCATGGATCGTTGCGGCCTACCTTGGCGCCGGTGGCGGTGCGCGGCTCGGCCGTGCGCGCGGGGGCGCGGGCGCTACCGATGTCGGAGCCGTTGCCGCCGTGGCTCTCCTGCCACCGCGGCGAGGCCGCGGGCGCGGCGGCGACGCGAATGGGCGCCGCTTCCTCCCGGGCCATGCGCACCTTGAAGAGCTGCTCCAGGACCACCTCCTTCAGATGGTCCACCATCTCCTGGAACATCTCGAACGCTTCCCTCTTGTACTCGGTCAGGGGATCCCGCTGGCCGTAGCCGCGGAGGCCGATGCCTTCCTTCAAGTGGTCCATGCTGAGGAGGTGATCCTTCCAGAGCTGGTCGATGCCCCGGAACTCGCCGTCCTCCCACCGGAGCCCCAGCATGATCCAGCGCTCGAGGCGATGGAACATGTCCGGCCCCAGCTGCGCCTCCCGCTCGCGATAGACCTTCTGGACACGCTCAGTGACTTCCTCGATCAGCTCGGCCGGCGTGCGCAGCTCCTCGACGTTGAAGTCTGCGGGCAGCCGGAAGTCGAACTGACGGTTGAGCGCCTCGTTGAGCCCGGCGATGTCCCACGTCTCCGAATGCGTACCTTCCGGCGCGTAGGGGGACACCGCGGCCGCGGCCACGTCCTCCACCCACTCCAGCACCGTCTCCTCCTGGCTCTCCCCTTCCAGGATCTCCCGGCGCATGCCGTAGACGATCTCGCGCTGCTTGTTCATGACGTCGTCGTACTCGAGGAGATGCTTCCGGATCTCGAAGTTCCGCGTCTCGACGCGCTTCTGCGCGGTGCCGATGGCCCGGGTCACCATGGCGTGCTCGATGGGCTCGCCCTCCTCCATGCCGAGGCGGTCCATGATCTTCTGGATGCGCTCGGAACCAAAGATGCGGAGGAGGTCGTCCTCGAGGGAAAGGTAGAAGCGCGAGGAGCCGGGATCGCCCTGCCGGCCCGACCGCCCGCGGAGCTGATTGTCGATGCGCCGGGACTCGTGCCGCTCGGTCCCGATGATGTGGAGGCCGCCCAGCCCCACCACCCGCTCGTGCTCGGGATCGGTCAGCCGCTTGGCCTCCTCCCAGGCGGCCTCGCGCGCCGCCGGCGGCGCGGTCGCGGGGTCCAGGCCCTTCTTGCGGATCAGCTCCTTGGCGAGGAAGTCGGGGTTTCCGCCCAGCAGGATGTCCGTGCCCCGGCCCGCCATGTTGGTGGCGATGGTCACCGCCTTCTCGCGCCCGGCCTGGGCGACGATCTCCGCCTCGCGCTCGTGGTACTTCGCGTTGAGCACCTGATGGGGGATACCCCGCTTCTTGAGGAGACGGGAGAGGTGCTCGGAGATCTCGATGGACACGGTGCCGACGAGCACCGGCTGCCCTTTGCCATGACGCTCGGTGATCTCGTTCGTGACGGCCTCGAACTTCTCGCGGGCCGTCTTGTAGACCACGTCCGGATGATTCACGCGGGTCAGCGGCCGGTTGGTGGGCACCACCGTCACGTCCAGCTCGTAGATCTTGGCGAACTCCTCGGACTCGGTCGCGGCGGTGCCGGTCATGCCGGCGAGCTTGTCGTACATCCTGAAGTAATTCTGGAGGGTGATTGTAGCAAGAGTTTGATTCTCTGACTCGATCTTGACCCCTTCTTTGGCCTCGACCGCCTGGTGGAGCCCGTCGGACCAGCGCCGGCCCGGCATGAGCCGGCCCGTGAACTCGTCGACGATGACGACCTGCCCCTCCTTCACCACGTAGTCCACGTCCTTCTTGAAGAGCGCGTGGGCCTTCAGCGCCTGATGGATGTGGTGCAGGACCTCCATTTGCGAGGGGTCGTAGAGATTCTCGATGCCGAGAAGCTTCTCGCAGCGCGAGATCCCCTGCTCGGTGAGGGACACCGCTCGGGACTTCTCGTCCACGATATAGTCGCCCTCGGCGGTGGCCTCGATCTCCGAGAGCTTGCCCTCCACGATGGTGGCGGCGCGGGTGAGCTTCGGGATGATGCGGTCGATCTTGTAGTACTTGTCGGTGGAGCCTTCGGCGGGGCCGGAGATGATGAGCGGGGTCCGGGCCTCGTCGATCAGGATGGAGTCGACCTCGTCCACGATGGCGTAGTTGTGCTCCCGCTGCACCATCTCCTCGAGCGAGAACCGCATGTTGTCCCGGAGATAGTCGAAGCCGAACTCGTTGTTGGTGCCGTAGGTGATGTCCGCCTGGTACGCTTCGCGGCGACTACACAGCCGGAGCGAGGTGAGGCGAATGTCGGTCTGGACGTAGTCGGGATCGAAGAGATAGGACACCTCGTGCTGGATGACGCCCACCGACAGCCCGAGCGCGTGGTAGATGGGGCCCATCCACTGCGCGTCACGCCGGGCGAGGTAGTCGTTGACGGTGACGATGTGCGTGCCGAGCCCCGGGAGGGCGTTGAGATAGGCAGGCAGTGTCGCCACGAGGGTCTTGCCCTCGCCGGTGGCCATCTCGGCGATGGTGCCCCCGTGCAGCACCATGCCGCCCATGAGCTGCACGTCGAAGTGGCGCATGCGCACGGTGCGCCGCGCCGCCTCGCGGCACACCGCGAAGGCCTCCTCGAGGAGATCGTCCAGCGGCTCGCCGTCGGCGAGCCGCTGCTTGAATTCGCCCGTCTTCGCCCGGAGCGCGGCGTCGTCGAGCTGCTGCAGGGCGGGCTCCAGCGCGTTGATCGCCTCGACGGCGGGGCGCATGCGCTTCGCGTCCCGCTCGTGCTTGGTGCCGAACACCGCGCGGAAGAGTGACCCGAGCATCGCTTCCGCTATCTTACACTACTGCCCCGGTCCCACCTTCGCGCGCGCCTCCCGTAGGAGCTCCCGGGCGGCGCGCCGCGTCGCTTCGGTGACGCGCTCGCCCCCGAGCATGCGGGCCAGCTCCTCGACGCGCTCGGCGGCGCCGAGCGCGTCCACGGTGGTGCGAGTGGTCGCGCGGCCGCTCGTCTTCTCGACCCGCAGGTGGTGGTCGGCGTAGACCGCGATCGGGGCGAGATGGGTGACGCACAGCACCTGACGCCCGCGGGCGATGTGGGCCAGCTTCTGCCCCACCACCTCCGAGACCCGGCCACCGATGCCCGCGTCCACCTCGTCGAACACCATGGTGGGGACGTCGCCCGCCTGGGACAGCACGGTGCGCACGGCGAGCATCGTCCGGGACAGCTCGCCACCGGAGACCACCTTGGCGAGCGGCCGCGGCTCCTCGCCGGGGTTCGCGGAGAACAGGAACTCGACGGCATCCACGCCGCGGCGGCCCACCCGCCAGCGCGCGGGCCCGGCGCCCAGCTCGCCCTCCGCGGCGGGTTCGCGGCGCAGAGCGATGCGGAAGCGCGCGTGCTCCATGCCGAGCCCCCGCAGTTCCTTCTGGATCTGACGCTCGAGTCGCGCGGCGGCGGTGGACCGAGTCTCCCCGAGCGCGAGCGCGGCTTCCACCGCGGCCTCCGCCGCGCGGGTCATCCGGACCTCGAGGCCGGCCACCACCTCGTCGTGGCGCTCGAGGCGATCCAGCGTGGCCGCCGCCTCGTCGCGGAAGGCGGCGACCGCCCCGGCCGTCTCCCCGTACTTTCGCTTGAGGCGGACGATGGCGTCGAGACGGTCGTCGATCTCGGCCAGTCGGCCGGGGTCGAACGTGGCGCGGTCGCGAAGGCCGCGCACCCGGCCAATCGCCTCCTCGAGATAGGCCTCGGCTTCTCCCAGGGCCTCGGCGGGGGCGCCCAGCTCGGTGTCGTAGCCGGCCAGCTCGCGGAGAAGCGTACCCGCCCGGCGGAGACGCGCCGCCGCCGAGCGCTCGTCGTCGTGGAGGAGCGCAGTGACCTCCTGCAGGCCGGCGGCGATGCGCTCCGCATGCTGGAGGCGGCGGCGCTCCGCCCTCAGCTCCTCCTCCTCGCCCTCGCGTAGCCGCACCCCGTCGATCTCCGAGAGCTGGAAGCGCAGGAGATCCTCCTGCCGCTGTCCCTCGCGGGCCTCGTCCCGCACCCGCTGGAGCTCGGCGCGCGCAGCCTCCCACGCGGCGACGAGGGCCCCCACCCGCTCCCGGCGGTCGTCCGCCTCGGCGTAGCGATCGAGGAGGGCGAGCTGGCGCGTGGCTTCCATCAGGCGCTGATGCTCGTGCTGCCCGTGCAGCTCCACCAGCGCCTCGCCGAGACGCTCGAGCAGGCTCACCGTCGCCGGCGAGTCGTTGACGAAGACACGGTGCCGGCCGGCGCGCGAGATCTCGCGCTTGACCACGAGGACGCCGTCGGGCGCGGCATGGCCGGCGTCCTCCAGCGCGGCGACGGCGGGACTCCCCACCGGTAACTCGAACACCGCCTCGATCAGGGCACTCTCCGCGCCGGTCCGGATGAGGTCAGGCTGCGCGCGTGCGCCCATCACGAGGAGAAGCGCGTCCACCACGATGGATTTCCCCGCCCCGGTCTCACCGGTAACGGCATTGAGGCCGGGCCGGACGGGCACTGTGACCGACTCGATGACGGCCAGGTTCTTGAGCCGAAGCTCGATCAGCATGGGTCTCCCCTAGCGGCCCGATGGTACGGCGGGCACGGACGCGGGAGCCAGCCGTATCCGGCGGGAGACGGCCCGGGCGGGCCCTACCGCTCGCCCCACTTCAGCTTCGTCCGCAGGACGGAGAAGAAGTGCTTCTGGGGGTCGCGCAGGAGCCGGATGCGGGCAGCGGCCTGTCGGATTTCGACCCGGTCGCCCCGCTTCAAGTGAAAGCCCACCTGGCCGTCCAGGGTGAGCATCACGTCCTGATCGGACTGCAGGGTCACGTCGATGGGCAGGCGCGCGGGCAGGACGATGGGCCGGTTGGTGAGCGTGTGGGAGCAGATGGGCGTCAGCACCACCGCGTCCATGGTGGGAAACACGATGGGCCCGCCCGCGGAGAGGCAGTAGGCGGTGGAGCCGGTCGGCGTCGAGACGATGAGCCCGTCCGCCCGGTACGCGGTGGCGAACTGCCCCTCCACCGACACGTCGAGGTTGATGATGCGGCTCATGGCCGACTTGGTGATGACCACATCGTTGAGGGCGACGTACTCGCTCAGCCGCTCGCCCTGCCGCGTGACCCGCGCCGTCAGCATCATGCGCTCCTCGACGGCGAGCTCGCCGCGGAGCAGGGCTTCCAGCGCGGGGAACAGCTCGTCCACGGTGAGCGCGGTGAGGAAGCCGAGCCCGCCGAGGTTCACCCCGAGGATGGGCACGTTGAGGTCGCCCACGAGGCGGGCCATCGAGAGGAGGGTGCCGTCGCCGCCGAGGACCAGGAGCAGATCCACCTGGCTGGCGAGCTCGGGCTTGGCCGCCGACACCGTGGCCCGGCTGGGGAACAGTCCGGCCGTCTCCTTCTCCAGCACGGGGGCGAGGCGTCGTTCCGCGCACCAGTCGAGCAGCCGAGGGACCATCGCCCGCGCTTCCTCGCGGTCGGTCTTGGCCACGATGCCGATGCGCTTCACGGCGCCTCCTCGGCGGCGGTCTCCCTCTCGATCCGCGTGTCCAGATCAGTCAACGCCGCACCTCGCATCAGGTGAAGGAAGAACTCGCGGTTGCCGGCCGGTCCCCGCAAGGGTGAGCGTGCCACCCCGCGCGGGCTCCAGCCCTGGGCGCCGGCCATGGCGGCGACGCGGGTGAGCACGTCCCGGTGCCGGGCGGGATCGCGGACGACACCTCCCTTGCCGACCTGCCCCTTGCCCACCTCGAACTGCGGCTTGACCAGCGCCACCACCTCGCCGCGCTTCTCGTCTCCTTGCTCCAGGATCCCGAACACCGCGGGCAGGACCCTGTCCAGGGAGATGAAGGAGACGTCCACGGTGGCCAGCGTCGGAACTTCGGCAAGATCCGACGGCACGAGGTTTCGCGCGTTCTTGCGATCCAGGACCACGACGCGAGGATCGGTGCGGAGCCTGGCGTGGAGCTGATGCGCCCCCACGTCCACTGCGTACACGCGAGCCGCACCTTGGTCGAGCAGGCAGTGCGTGAAGCCGCCCGTGGAAGCGCCCACGTCGAGGCACACGCGGTCGCGGGGATCCACGCCGAACGCCCTGAGGGCATGGGCGAGCTTGTCACCGCCGCGGCTCACATACCGCGGCGGCGCCGCGACGTCGATGCGGCTCCCCGGCGCCACCCGCGCGCCGGCCTTGTCCACGCGATGGCCGTCCACCTTCACCTCGCCAGCGAGAATGAGCCGGGCGGCCTTCTCGCGGCTCGGGGCGAGCGCTCGGGCCACCAAGGCCGCGTCCAGGCGCATCTTCGCCCCGCGGGCCGCGACGGTGCTCACGTGCGGCCCATCTCAGGCGGACTCCCGCCGCCAGCCGGTGATGCGGTCGCGGAACTCCTCGGCGAGCACGCGGGCCCGCTCGCGGTCACCGGCCTCCGCCACCACGTGGAAGCACGCCCGATCGGGGTCGGGAATGGCGGCGACCCACTCCTCCTCGCGCCGCACCCGCACGCCTTCCACCAGCTCAACGTCCTCGCCCTTGGTGGCCTCCATCAACCGGCGCATCACCGTGCCCTTGCGTTCGTTGGGGCACGGCACCTCCAGGCGGGCGATGTGACTTTCCGGGACGGCGCGCGTGAGCTGATGCAGCCGCACGTCCAGCCGCGCCATCATCTCGAGGATACGTACCACCGCCGCCATGCCGTCGAAGGCGGGCTGGAAGCGCGGGAAGATGAAGCCGCCCTGCTCCTCGCCCACCAGCACCACGTCCTCACCGAGCGCGGCCTCGGTGAGCGCGCGCGGGGTCCCGCGGGACCGCGTGAGCTGGAAACCGTGCTCCTCCGCCAGCCGGTCGAGGGTGCGTGAGGCGGTCACCGGTACCACGATGCGCCCGGCCGGCTGGGTCCGCATGACGAGCAGTGCGACCAGCGCGAGGGCGAGGTCGCCGGGCAGGATCTCTCCCTTCTCGTCGACCAAGAAGACCTTTTCCGCCCCGGTGTCGAGGAGCACGCCCAGATCGGCGCCCAGAGTGCGTCCGATGTTCGAAAGCTGGCTCAGCGAGCGCTGAAATTCCTCGGTGGTCTTGGAGATGCGGCTCTCGTCCAGGTAGGCGTTGAGCGAGATCACGTCGATGCCGAGTGCGCCCAGGACGCCCGGAAAGATGGCGGAAGCGGAGCCGAAGGCGTAGTCCAGGACCATGCGGAGATTGGCTCGCCGGATCACCTCCGCGTCCACGGACTTGAGCAGGCCGTCGCGATAGCGATCGGTGCCCGCGTGGGGGAACGTGAGCACCCCCGTCTCCTCCATGGGGGCGCGGTAGAAGTCCTCCATGAAGAAGAGGCGCTCCACCGCCTTCTCGCGGTCGGGCGGCACCTCGATCCCGCGCGCGTCGTAGAACTTGATGTCCACGAGCTGAGGATCGTAGGGCGACTTGCGCACGTGCACCCCGCCGGCGAGGCCGAGCGCGGAGATCTGGTAGCGCACCACCGAGACCGGAGCCACCCCAAGGTCCTGCACGTCCACTCCGACGGACAGGAGGCCGGCCATGAGCGCGCGGTTGATCATGCGCGAGGCCTTGTGGTGATCGCGGCTCGTGATCATGGTGCGACGCTTGCCCACGGTGGCGCCGAAGGCGGCGCCGAGCTTGGCCGCGAACTCCGGCGAGATCTCGATGTTGGCGAGGCCGGAAACGCCGTAGCGGCCGAAGATGGAGCGGCTCCAGCGCTCGGCCCACACCAGGCTCATCGCGAGGGTCGCGCCGTCCTCGACCTCCTTGTACGGCCAGACCTTGGCGTTGGCCTTCACCGTGCTCGACTCTCCGATGCGAGCGTAGTCGCCGATGACGACGCCCTCGGCGATGAAGGCGTGGGCGCCGATCTGGGCGCGGGTGCCCACGATGGCCTCCTTGACCCGCGCGCTCGGGCCGACATTGACGTGATCCCACAGCACGCTGCCCTCGATCTCAGCGCCGGCGGCAATGACCGAGTCGGGGCCGACCACACAGTTGGCCAGCCGTACGCCCGGCGCGACCTGGGCGCCCGCGCCGACAATGACGGAGCCGCTCAGCTTGGCGAGGAAGTCCACCCGCGCCCCCTCCGCCACCCACACGCTGTGCTCAGGGCCCCGGCTGTGGGTGCCCGGGACCTCCACCCCCACCCGCCCCTGCAGGAGATCGAGGTGCGCGGTGCGGTACTCGGCGAGGTCGCCCACGTCGCGCCAGTACCCTTCGGCGATATGGCCGTAGAGCCGGCGGCCCGAGGCGAGAAGCGCGGGGAATAGCTCCCGGCCGAAATCGTAGGGCCGGCCCGCCGGGACGGCAGCGAGCACCGACGGCTCGAGGATGTAGATGCCGGTGTTGATGGTGTCGCTGAACACCTCACCCCAGGAGGGCTTCTCGAGGAAGCGAACGATCCGACCGGACTCGTCGGTGATGACGATGCCGTAGGCCAGCGGCGAGTCCACACGCGTGAGCACGATGCTCGCCTCCGCCCCACGCTCCCGGTGCGAGCGCACCGCGGCCCGGAGGTCGAAGTCGGTGAGCACGTCGCCGGAGATCACGAGCACGGGCTCGCCGAGCTCTCCCGCGGCGAATCTCACGGCGCCGGCAGTTCCCAGATCCGCGGTGGGAGTGGCGTAGCTCATCCGTACGCCCCACCGGCTCCCATCACCGAAATGTCCCGTGATGCTGTCCGGTAGGAAATAGAGGAGCGCGAGCAGATCGGTGAAGCCGTGACGCTTCAGGAGCCGCACGGTGTGCTCCATGATCGGCACGTTCCCGACGGGGACCATCGGCTTGGGAATGTGCGTGGTCAGCGGGCGCAGACGGGTCCCGAAGCCGCCCGCCATGATGACTGCCTTCATGCCCGTCTCCTCGTCGTGGAGCGCCGCGGTCGGGGCCGCAGTTGGGAATCGGGCTCAGTATATCGGAACACGCGGCAGTCGACGAACTAGGCGCGGCGGAGATGGTCTCGCGGCCGGACCAGGAAGATGAGGGCCATGCCGGCCACGAAGCCGCCCACGTGGGCCCAGAAGGCGACGCCGCCTCCCGGCTCTCCACCGGTGGCGAGGCCAAGGGTCAGGAAGCCGTTGAGGAACTGGATGACCGCCCAGAAGCCGAGCACGACGACGGCGGGAACGTAGACCAGTCGGACGAAGAATCCGATGATGAGCAGGGTGAGGATGCGGGCGTGCGGAAACTGTATCAGGTAGGCGCCCAGCACCCCGGAGACCGCTCCGCTGGCGCCGATCATGGGGATCGCGGAGGAGGCGCTCACCACGGTCTGCGCCAGCGCGGCGGCCACGCCGCTCGCGAGATAGAAGATCAGAAAGCGCAGGTGGCCCAGGTCGTCCTCGATGTTGTCGCCGAAGATCCACAGGTACAGCATGTTGCCCCCCACATGGAGCAGCCCGCCGTGGAGGAACATGGATGAGAAGATCGTCAGATAAGGAGACGGTAGCCCGACGATGGCGTCCCGGCAGGCTCCGGTGAGCCGGCATGGGACCAGCGCGAACTCAGCGATGAACTCCTGGGCCGCACCCGGCCCGCCCACGGCCAGCGAGAGCTGATAGAGGAAGACCAGCACGTTCGCGCCAATGAGCCCGATGGTCACGAAGGGGAACGTGCGGCTGGGAATGTCGTCCTTGAGCGGGAACACCGCTGGATCCTGGGGGAGTCAGCGGGCGGCAGGCCGAAGGCTGACGATCGCCGGGCGGGTCAAATAGGCCTGGGCCACGCGTAGCAGATCATCGGCGGTGACGGCCTCGACCGCCCGCACATAGCGCTCGGCGAAGTCGTAGCCCACCCCGGTGGCTTCGAAGAAGCCCTGGTACCAGGCCAGGCGGGCGTTCGTCCGGCGATCGAGATTGAAGAGGCCCATGAGATAGGACTTCGCCCGCGACAGCTCCTCGGGCGTGACGCGCTCCCGGGTCATCCGGCCGAGCTCGCGGAGCATCCCCTCCTCCGCACGATCGGCATTGGCAGGGGCGGTGCCGAGATAGGCCACGAGCACGCTCGGGTCCACCCGCGACGGGTTCAGCGCGCCCGTGGAGTAGGCCAGGCCCTGCTTGTCGCGCAGCTCGGTGAAGAGGCGTCCCGCCATGCCCCCGCCGACGGCGACCGACAGCACCTTCATGGGGGCGTAGTCCTTGTGAGCGATGCCCGGGCCAAGATACGCCACCATGATCTGGGCCTGGGCCGAGGGATAGGTCACGAGGTCGCGTCCCCCCGCGGGCACGGGAGAGACTCCCCGCTCGGATACCACACCATCACCGGGTGGCATGTCCCCGAAGAGCCGACGCACCTCGGCGAAGACCTCGCGCGCCGAGACATCCCCACTCACCGAGACCACGGTGCGGCTCGCGCGGTAAAAGGTCCGGTAGTGCTCGAGCAGCGCTTTCCGGTCCAGTCGCGCCACCGCGGGACCGCGGCCCAGCGCGGGAAGCGCGTAGGCGTGGGGGCCGTACACGCGCTCCATCGCGGTGTCGTAGGCGCGCTGAAACGGCTGGTCGGCCCGGCTCTTCAGCGCGCTCTGCACCGATCGGCGCTCGCCCTCGATCTCGGACTCGGGCAAGGTGGGGCGCAGCGCGACATCGGCGAGGAGGTCGAGGAGCCGGCGCCAGTGACGAGCCAGGGCGGCCCCGCGGATTTCCGACGTGTCGATGTCCCCGGCGGCGCTGAGGCTGCCCCCGATGTCCTCGGCCTCCTCGGCGATCTGCAGGGCGGAGCGGCTCTGCGTTCCCTTCACGAGCACCTGCTGGAGGAGATTGGTGATTCCGGTGTTGTCCTCCCGCTCCCACCGCGAGCCCACTCGGACCATGACCGAGGCGGCCACCACCGGAACCGTGCGGTTCTCCCGCACGAGAATGGTGAGGCCGTTGGCCATCTGCTCGCGTTGGATGGGCTCGGCGGCCCACGCGACCGGGGCGATCGCGGAAGCGAGCGAGAGCAGCGCGAGGAGAGCCAGCCGCCTCATCGCACCTTGTCCGCAGGGAGCAAGGCCAGACGCGACCGCGATGCGCCCAGGTAACGCCGAGCCGCGGCCTGAATCTGCTCACGGGTCACCGCGCGAATGCCATCGAGATAACCGAGCTCGCCGTCCAGGCTCCAGAGCGTCTCGGCCATGCCGTAGGCATAGGCGCGCCCCTCCGCCGTCTCGATCTGAAACACGTGCCGGCTCTCCGCGGCCGTGATCGCGCGGTCCCGCTCCGCCTGGGTCACCCCCTCGTCCTGTATCCGCTTGACCTCGGCGAGCACCGCGGCCTCGACCTTGTCGATGTCGTCGGGTTCGAAGAGGGCGGTGATCCCGATCATCCCGGCGCCCTGAAGCGCGCTGTAGCTCGCTCGCACCGAGGTGACCAGCCGCTGGCGCTCGCGCAGGCTCTGGTGGAGGCGCGAAGTCGCCGAGCCGCCCAGGATGTGGACGAGGAGATCGGTGGCGAACATATCCTGGGTGCCCAGGGCGGGCGCGAGCCACCCGAGCCCCAGCGAGCCCTGCCGCTCGGGCCGCGAGCGTACTTCGCGATAGGAATCGTCGAGAGGGCGCGGCGCGGGCGGCACCGCTCGGCGATAGCCCTGGGCGGGCTTGGTCGCGAAGGCGCGCTTCACCACGGCCCGGATCTCGGCGGGGTCGACGGCCCCCACCACGACCAGGGCCATGTTGTCGGGGACGTAGTGATGCTTGTAGTAGCCACGCAGGGTCTCCGGGCTGGAGGCCCGCAGCATATCCCGGTCACCCAGCACGGGCTGGCCATAGGGCTCACCACGAAACGTCAGGTAGAAGAGCCTTCGTCCGAGATAATTCCGCAGGTTGTCCTCTCCGAGCCGCATCTCCTCGAAGACCACCTCGCGCTCGCGGGCCAGTTCCTTGGCGTCGAAGACGGAGTTGAACACCATGTCGGCAAGGATCTCGATGCCCTGGCTGGCCCGGCGAGACGGAAGTAGAATGTAATAGAAGGTGTAGTCCCACGACGTACCCGCGTTGGTCCGGCCTCCCACCGCCTCGATCTCTCTATCCACGAAGCCCGGGCCCCGGCTCGCCGTCCCCTTGAACAGCATGTGCTCCGCGAAGTGGGAAAAGCCGCGCTCGGCCGGAAATTCGTCGCGTCCGCCGACCCCCACCCAAAGGTGGAGCGCGACGACGTCGCTCACCCGTTGCTCCTGAATGATGAGCCGCATCCCGTTGGCGAGCACCTCTCGGGACGGCCGTCCCGGCAACTCCGGGGCCGCCCCCCGCAGTGAGGGGGAGGCGCAGGAGAGGCTGAGCAGAGCCAACGCCGCGAGGAACAGGGGAAAAATCGCATCGCGGCGGACGTTCATTTCGTCTGAAGCCTAACAGAGAAGCGGACCCCTCTCAAGGTAGGGTGGGGCAATGGGCCGGGGGGAAGGGGCATTAGGCAGTTTGTCAAATGCTTGCCGGCCGCCAGCCCGGACAAAACGCCCTTCCCGGTCGGGACAAAGAGGAGAATTGGAGGCATAAGCTCTTGAAAAGTCTGACTCTTGTGGCGATGCGAGCCAGTGGCATCCTATCTGCAACCTGCTCTACATGATTCGCCATCCACGGGTTAGACGGCGGCGGAACGAAGGGTGGCAGAGCAGTTAACCAGGTCGTGAAAGGAAGGGTATAGCGAATGAAGAAGCTGTTTGCGACGGTCACCAGCGTGGTGTTCCTGGCGTCGCTCTCCGTGTCGGTGAGTTCGGCTCAGTCGAGCTGCCCGGCGGAAGTGGCCCAGGCGAAGGCGCTGCTCGAGCAGCGTCAGCAGATCTCGCGCACGCAGGACGTGAACGCCCCGCGGTCCCTCGCCGGCGCGCGCACCCAGGACGTGAATGCGCCTCGGACGCAGGACGTGAACGCGCCGCGGGTCCAGGATGTGCAGGCTCCGCGCTCTCTCGCCGGTGCGCGCACGCAGGATGTGAACGCGCCTCGTAGCCAGAGCGTGAACGCGCCTCGGACCCAGGACGTGAACGCGCCCCGTAGCCAGAGCGTGAACGCGCCCCGCACGCAGGACGTGAACGCCCCGCGCACCCAGGATGTGAACGCGCCTCGGACGCAGGACGTGAACGCACCCCGCACCCAGGACGTGAACGCGCCCCGGACGCAGGATGTCAACGCCCCGCGCGCGGCTGACCCGAATGCTCCTCGCGCCGACATGGCCCGTGCGACCTCGCTGGTTCGTGAGGCCGAGGCGGCGTGCAAGGCCGGCAACAACAGCCTGGCGTCCGAGAAGGCCAAGGCTGCCATCGAGATCATCAAGAAGTAACTGAACCCGCTACACCAAGGGCTCCAGGGAGAGCATCCCCTGGAGCCCTTCTTTTTTGCCTAGACGAGCCGTGCCCGCAGCCTGGATGACGCGAAGTCCACCACCATAACGAGCGCGATGAGCACGAGCAACACCGTGGAGGCCGCCGGGTAGTTGAGCAGGCGGAGATAGGTCTGAATGTAGAAGCCGATGCCGCCGGCCCCGACGAAACCCAGGATGGCGGCGGCGCGGATATTGGTCTCGAAGCGATACAGCGTGAAGGAGAGAAATTGGGGCATGAGCTGCGGCAGCACGCCCCACCGGAGGAGCTGAAGCCGCGTAGCGCCGGCCGCCGCCACCGCCTCCACGGGCCCGGGGTCAATGGCCTCCACGGCCTCGGAGTAAAGCTTGGCCAGGACGGTCGCGGTGTAGGCCACGACGGCCAGCACGCCGGGAAAGGGTCCCAGGCCCACCGCGGCGACGAAGATCAGGGCATAGACCAGCGTGTCCACCGCCCGGAACACGTTCAGGAGCGAGCGGGCCACGTAGAAGAGCCAGGGTGGCGAAACGTTGCGCGCGGCGAGAAAGCCCAGCGGCAGCGCCAGGAGCGCGGCGATCGCCGTCCCCACCACCGCGATCTGGAGAGTCTGCGCGGCGCCACGCAAGGCATGCCCTAGCACCGACGGATCTGGTGGCACCATGCGCCGGAGGAACTCCAGCACGAAGGGGATTCCCTCGATGCCGCGCTCCAGCGAGACCTCGGTCGCCCAGGCCGACCAGACGAACAGCGCGGCAATGGCAAGCCACCCGACGCGACGCCCGGCCCGTGTCACGCGGCGCGGCCCGCGAAGATACGCTCGGCCACCGCGTCGGTGAGCCCGTCGGGGGGCCCGTCGTAGACGAGCCGGCCGGCCCGCAAGCCCAGAACGCGGCGGCCGTAGAGCCGGGCGAGCTCGAGCACGTGCAGGGACGTCATCACCGTGAGCCCGTCTTCCTCGCTGATCCGCCGCAGGAGGGTGAGGACGGTGTGCGCTAACGCGGGATCGAGGCTTGCCATCGGCTCGTCGGCCAGAAGCAGCGTAGGGCCCTGGACTAGCGCCCGCGCAATCGCCACACGCTGCTGCTGACCGCCCGAGAGGGTGTCCACGCGGCGATCACCGAGCTCGCCCAGGCCCACGCGCTCCAGCGTGGCCTGCGCCCGGGCGACGTCGGCGGCGGGGAAGAGAGCCAGGAGGGACCGCGCGACCGGCATGTGGGCCAATCGTCCGACCAGCACGTTCTCCAGCACGCTGAGCCGCCGCAGCAGGTTGAACTGCTGAAAGACGAACCCGATGCTCGCGCGGATGCGCCGGAGCTCGCGGGGAGCGGCGCCGCTCACCGTCGCGCCGCCGACGATCACCTCACCTTCCGTGGGCGCCACCAGGCCGTTGAGACAGCGCAGGAGGGTCGACTTGCCCGCGCCGCTGGGCCCGATCAGGGCCACGATCTCGCCCGCGCCTACCTCGAAGTCGACGCCGTCGAGACCGATGGTTCCCCCGGGGTAGAGCTTGCGCAGGCCTCGGACGCGGATCACCCGCGTCGGCCTGCCATGAGGTGGAAATGAAGGTGATAGACGACCTGCCCGCCCTCCGGGCCGACATTGCAGCTCACGCGATAGCCGCGCTCGCCGTAGCCGACCTTCTCGCCCAGTATGCGCGCCGCCTGCAGGCAGCGTCCGACTACCCCGGTGTCATCGGGAGCCAGGCGCGCGATGGACTCGATGTGCCGCTTGGGAACAATGAGGAGGTGGACGGGTGCCTTCGGGTAGATGTCCTTGAAGGCGATGACCTCGTCATCCTCGTACTCGATATCGGCGGGCGTCTGTCGCGCCACGATCCGACAAAAGATGCAGTCCGGGCTCACGGTTCCTCCTCGGCCGGTGTATACTCGCGTGGCGCGGGCGACTCATGGGTCCCCGTCGATTTCGAGCCAAGGAGATATTGATGGGTACGTGCCCGAAGTGCAAGAAGCGGATCCGGCGGAATGGCAATCACGTGAAGCTGGGGACGGTCTGGCTGCACAAGATCTGCCCTGCCAAGCCTGCCCGCGCCGCCAAGCGCGCCTAGCGCTCCCGGCTCTCTCCCCAGCCCTCGCGCATCACGTCCGGCCTTTTCTCCGATCGGCGCGCCGCTCGAGCTCCCACCGTCGTCGGTCCCGGTCTCGCAGCACCTCGTCGGAAGTCACGACGGGCGCGGTGGGGCTCCGCTCGACACCGAGGGCGCGCCCAATGTCGTCCACCCGGTCCTGATCCGGCGTCGCCACGGTGCCTCCTACGGCCTCTTCTCCGACGCTTGCCGCGCCCTTCCAGTCGGCGTCCACGTCGCCACCGGTGAGGAGAGGCGTGGATTCGGCGTGGGCCAGACGTTCCTCGACCGGCGAGGTCGATGATTCGTCCGGGCCTGGCACCGTGGTACGGCGCGGGCGCTTCGCGCGGCGCGCCGGGCGTCGCGACGGCTTCATCGCAGGCTTCGCGCGACCCCTGCGCTTGGCGCTCGCACGTTCCTTCCTCTTCACACCGCGCTTCGATTTCTTCATGAACGACCTCCCGCCAACGGGTCACCGCAAAGAGGCAAGGTACGCCGCCAACGAGTCAATCTCCGCGCTGGTCAGGGCCAGCCTTGGCATGTGCGCCGTTGGCTTCTGAGACCTGGGATCGGCGAGCCATAGCCGAAGCTGCTTCTCGGAGTATTTGGCTCCGATGCGGGTGAGGTCGGTCGCGATCGGCGTACCCGTCTTTCCGACCATGTGACACCCATTGCACCCCTGCGCCGTGAAGACCTTGGCGCCCTGGGTGACGGCCGACTCGCGGTCGGCCGCCACCGCACACCCCACGAGTACGATGACGATCCCCATGATCAACGAGCTCATCGGCCGGGCCCCTCCGTTCGTACCTCCACCATAAGCGAGGCGGCAAGCCCGCGCGAGCGGTGCCGCCGTGGAGACACCCCGTCCCTTATTTCTTCAGGATCGCGAGTGCCTGCTTCGCCTTGGCGCTCGCGGTGGTCATGTCGCCCTTCTTGCAGGCCGCCTGCGCTTGGCTGACCAGAGTGTCGGCCTGCTTCATTCGCGGCGCATCGATGTCCTGCTCTCTGACCTTCGGTCCCTCCTGGGTTCTCGGCGCGTTGACATCCTGGGTCCGCGGAGCGTTGACGTCCTGCGTGCGGGGCGCATTCACATCTTGCGTCCGCGGGGCGTTGACATCCTGCGTGCGGGGCGCGTTCACGCCCTGACTCCGTGGGGCGTTGACGTCCTGAGTTCTGGCGCCGGCCTGCGAGCGAGGTGCCTGTATGTCCTGAGGCCCTCCCCCCTGCGTCCCCTTCGCAGCGGTCTTGGCGTTCTTGAGGGCCGATTGGGCCTGAGCGACCTCGGCCGGGCAGTCCTTCTGCGCCTCGGCGCCAGAGGGCGCCAGTCCACCGCCAATCAACAGTGCCGCGAACAAAGCCAGTACCTCTCTCATGACGCGCCTCCGCGTGTGCGTGGGTGGTGTGTTGCGGGCTCGGCGGGCGCGGGCCGAAGCTCGTGCCCGAGGATGCCCTACTCCGCCTTGAGACGGTCATTGCATCGCAGGTGCCAGTGCGAAACTCCGTGAATTCGCAGGGTAGATCTCAGGTTCGCTGCGGCATCGGTGCCTCACCTGGGGCAGGGCTGTCACGCCAGCCCAATCGTCCTCGGTGGGTGGGTCGATCGTGGCGGCTATCGGGGACATGGTGGCAGAGCGCCGGTAGGCGGCCGATCGCCTCGGGGCGTGGTGACGTAGCTCGCGGCCTCGCCTGCTACTCCCAGAGCACCCAGCGCCGGCGGATGGGCGGCGCATAGCTGAGCCCGAAGCGGGCCAGCGCGGTCTGGGTGATGAGCTCCACCGCTTCTTGGGCCGAGTCGGTGACGATGAAGCGATCGATGTCCGACTGGTCGACGGTTTGCGCGGCGACGAGCCGGTTTCGGAGAAAATCGAGGAGTGGCGCCCAGTAGTCGCGGCCCATGAGGACGAGGGGGAACTGCTGGATCTTGCCGGTCTGAACCAGGGTTGCCGTCTCGAAGACCTCGTCGAGGGTGCCGAATCCGCCCGGTAATGCCACGAACGCGTAGGAATACTTGATCAGCATGAC
Organism: Candidatus Methylomirabilota bacterium; assembly: GCA_035281625.1. Taxonomy (GTDB): domain Bacteria; phylum Methylomirabilota; class Methylomirabilia; order Rokubacteriales; family CSP1-6; genus DASRWT01. The sequence continues at coordinate 16,271 of DATEDO010000256.1, read as the reverse complement.
CTTCCGCACGAAGAAGTGCTTGAAGGTGATCCAGCGGTCGAGATAAGCATTCGGCCGCTGCTCATGGGGCAGCTCGATGTTGCAGCCCAGCGAGCGGCCCCCGGCTTCACGCGCGCCGCGGTTGGCCGCCTCCATGGTGCCCGGGCCGCCGCCGGTCATCACGGTGAAGCCGGCCCGGGCGAGCCGGCCGCCCACGTCGCGGCCGAGGGCGTAGTAACGGTGCTCCTCAGTAAACCGCGCGGAGCCGAAGACCGTAACGCAGGGCCCGACGAAGTGGAGCGCGCGAAAGCCGCGGATGAACTCGAAGAAGATTCGCGCGGCGTGCCACGTCTCGAACCGCCTTGGCAGCGGCCCCTCGAGGAAGCGGATGACGGAGGCGTCGCCCGGCGTCTTTCCCCAGTTCGGCGCGTGGGCCGCCGCCGACCTGGCGGGGACGGCTACCGGCGGCTGGGTACCGTCATCACCGGGCATGAGGCGCCGGAGACCACGCGGCTGGCGACGCTGCCGATGATCAGGCGGGCGAGGCCTGATCGGCCGTGCGTGCCCATGACGATGAGATCGGCGCGCGGCGATCGGGCCGCGGCGAGGATGCGCTCGTGGGCGCTGCCCTCTGCCAGCTGGGTCCGGACCCGGACCGTCGCCTTTCGGGCCCGCGCGGCCAGCGCATCGAGCTTCTTCTGCGCGCTCCTTCGCGCCGCGCTCTCGATCGACTCGTACGTCTGCGGCGGGATATAGCCTTCGCCCACGACGGGAATCACCGGCGCGATCACGTGCAGGAGAACCAGCTCGGCGCGGGATTCGCGCGCCATGGCGAGGGCGCGCTCGAAGGCGGGCCGCGAGGCGTTGGAGAAGTCGGTGGGATGCAGGATGCGGCGGATCTTGGGCATGACGTTCTCCCTAGGGCTGGCCGTCCTTGACGAACTCGATAGACACGGGCACGTTCCGGGGTCCGCTGCCGGTGCCTCGAAGCGCATTCCCTTCACGCCGGAGCACGAAGTTCAATGTCATGATGCCGGCGGCACCTGCGCCGGGCGGCTCCGCGCTGGTCACTCGTCCTGACAGGGCGAGAGCCTCGGCATTACTCGTCCCGGTGCCTTCGCCCCTGAGCTGCGAGCGGGTGAAGCTGAGCCCGCCGCCGTGCGGACTCTCGAAGTCGAACGAGAAGCCACCGGCGGCCGGACGAAGCGTGAGCACGGCGCCGGGTACCGTGGTGCTGCGCCAGCGACCGACGACCTCCACCGGCGAGCCGGCGGGGACGGTGGGCGAGGGCGGCGGGAGCATCGCCGTCGGAATCGCGGCCGCATCCGGCACCCGCTCACGGATGCGCGCCTCCAGGTTGCGGCCGGCCACCGGGCCCTCCACCCTCACGTCGAAGGCTCCCTTGGCCAGGAACACCTCCGCGATCTCGAAGAGCCGCGCGCGGGATGCGATCGGGATGCCCCGCAGCTGCACCTCCAAACGACCGCCCTTGTCGCGCTCCACCTGCACCCTGATGGGCATGTTCCCCATGACCCCCACGATCTTCACCTCGGTACGCCCGGGCACCGCCGCGGCACATTCCGCGGCCAGCGCCAGCAGCCCGGGGATATCGGCCTCGGTGAGGGTGCCGGCGTCAACTTCCACATCCTTCCCGGCGGCCACCAGGAGCGCGCCACCAGGTCCGATGAGTCGCGCGCGCGCGGTCTGGACTCCCGAGGCGGCGGGCTGCGCGTCGGCGGGAGTAATCCCGGTGGAGCCGGCCGGGCCGGCGAGGGCCAGCGCGAGGAGCGCGATGGCGATCAGCGGCACGAACGCGCGCCGACGATCACTCAGGATTCCCGTGGCTTGCGGGCGTGAAGGACGACCGTTCCACAAGCCTCGCACGGGTACACCGCCCGGACCAACGGTTCATCGCGTCGAGTCGGACGGACTCACTCAGGCAGAACGGGCAGCGCAGCGTCTCTGGTCGCCTGGCGGGCTCCGCGCTGGCTCCGCTCGCCAAGCGAGCCATCCGTCGTGTCGCACACCGTCGAACCTCTCGCCCGACCCGGGCTCGCACGAGACGCGCCTGGGTGCGCAAGTGATCGGCGACGGCGCAGAGGTCGGTCGACTCCGCGATCAGCGAGCGCGTCCGCGTGAGAACCCGCACATCCATCCGGAGATACGATGACATGTTCACCGACGGCTGTCAAAATCGCGCCGCGGGACGGTGCTGGATACGAAACAAGCCCCCTCCGACGCAGCGCTGATCGCGCTGCGTGGAGGAGGACTCGGGCTACAGAATGGTGGAGGGTAAGGGAGTCGAACCCTCGACCTCGGCGTTGCGAACGCCGCGCTCTCCCAACTGAGCTAACCCCCCGTCACGACTTTCGTATTCTACTCGGGGTGCCACCCCGCGACAAGCCTTGTGGGCGCGCTCAGCTCTTGGCGCCCCCCTGTCCGTCGCCCGGCGTCCCTAGGAGGTTCCGCATCGAGCCGAGGAGGTCCACCGGCAGGGGGAAGAACGTCGTGGTATTCCGCTCGGACGCGATCTCCCGCATTGTCTGCAGGTACCGAAGCTGGATGGCGATCGGGAAGCGGGACAGCACGTCCGCGGCCTCAGCCAGCTTGGCCGCGGCCTGAAACTCGCCGTCGGCGTTGATGACCTTGGCCCGGCGCTCCCGCTCGGCCTCCGCCTGCTTGGACATGGCGCGCTGCATGTCCTGGGGCAGGTCCACGTTTTTGACCTCCACCGCCGCGACCTTGATCCCCCAGGGATTGGTGTGCTCGTCGATGATCCGCGTCAGCTCCTGGTTGATCTTGTCGCGGGCGGAGAGGAGATCGTCCAGCTCCTGCTGGCCCAGCACGCTCCGAAGGGTGGTCTGGGCGATCTGAGAGGTGGCGTAGAGGTAGTCCTCGACGCTGATTACCGCTTTCGCGGAATCGAGCACGCGGAAGAAGATGACGGCGTTGACTTTCACCGAGACGTTGTCCCGCGTGATCACGTCCTGCGGCGGCACGTCCATGGTGATGGTGCGGAGGCTCACCTTCACCATCTTGTCGACGAAGGGGATGAGGAGGAGGAGCCCCGGGCCCGAGCCGTCGCCTCCGGGGTTGAGCACGGCGTTGGCGCGGCGCCCGAATCGGAAGATCACCGCGCGCTCGTACTCCCGCAGGATCTTCACCGACGAGCCGAGCACGAAGACGGCCACGATCAGCACCAGGATGAGCCCCACGCTCATCTCGAATCCCCCCATGGCGGTCTCTCCTCGGCGCGCTCAGCGCCCTTCGGACGTCTTGGTCACTTCGGGCGTCTTGGTCACGGTGAGGGTAAGCCCGTCCACCCCCACCACGGTCACTGGCTCCCCCGCCGCGACGGGTCCGTTCTGCGCCACCGCCTGCCACAGCTCGCCGTGTATCGCGACCTGGCCGGCGGGCGCGAGAGGCGTCCGCGCCACCGCCCGCTGCCCCAGCATGCCGGAGGTCCCGGTGGTGGGCGTGCGATAGAGGGCCCGCACGCCGTAAGACAGCGCGAAGACCACGAGGCCCGCGGTGCTGCCGACCGCGGGCACGATGACCCACCACGAGATGCGCAGCGCGCTTCCCGCCTCCGGCGCGTCGTAGAGCATCATGGAACCCAGCAGCATCGACACCACGCCGCCGATGGTCAGGATGCCGTGGCTCACCACCTTGATCTCGGCGATGAGCAGGATCACACCGAACAGGATGAGCAGCAGGCCGGCCCAGTTAATGGGCAGGCTCTGGAACGCGAAGAAAGCCAGGATGAGGCTGATCCCACCGAGCACACCGGGCAGGATGGCCCCGGGGTTCGAGAGCTCGAAGAAGAGACCCAGCATGCCCACCATCATGAGGACGTAGGCCACGTTGGGGTCGGTGATGAGGGCGAGGAAGCGGTCGCGGAAGCGGATCTCGATTTTCTTGACGGGCGCGTCCTTGGTTCGCAGACTCACTGGTCCGCGCGAGGTCTTCACCACCCGGCCGTCGATCTTGACGAGAAGATCGGGGACACTGTCCGCCACCAGGTCCACGATCTTGAGCTTCACCGCCTCGCGCTCGGTGGCCGACACGGAGCTCCGCACCGCCTTCTCCGCCCACTCGACGTTCCGGCCCCGCTCGGTCGCGATGCTGCGCACGAAGGCGGCGGCGTCGTTCTCGACCTTCTTGATCATCTCCTTGTCGCCGCCGCCGCCCACCGCCACGGGATGCGCGGCACCGATATTCGTGGCGGGGGCCATGGCGGCCACGTGCGCGGCCATGGTGATGAACACGCCGGCGGAGGCGGCGCGGGCGCCGGTGGGGCCTACGTAGACGATGACAGGCATGTCGGCGTTCAGGATCATCTGGACGATGGAACGCATGGAGCGCTCCAGCCCGCCCGGGGTGTCCATCTGGAGGATGAGCGCCTGGGCCCGGTCGGCTCGAGCCCGCTCCAGCGCGGTGCCGACGAGCCGCACCGTGATGGGCGTGATCGCGCCTTCCATCTCCATGAGGGCCACCGGCGGGGACTCGGCAACGGCGGGAGGCGGCGCGGCGGCGAAGAGGAGAACGGCGGCGAGCACAAGAGCGGCGGTGAGCGGAGCCCTTTTCATGGTTGACTCCACGTCGCCATGATAGCACGCGACGCGCGCGCGGCGGGCCGCCCCGCGGCCTACGCACGAAGCGCGAGGATGGAGACGAGCTCGAAGAGCAGGTTGGCCGCGAGCAGGCCCGTGATGGCGCCGGGGCCGTCGTAGGGCGGTGAGACCTCGACGATGTCGGCGCCACGGAGATCGAGCGGGCGCAGCGCCCGAACCAGTCCAAGCGCCTCGTACGAGGTGAGACCCCCGACCTCGGGCGTCCCCGTCGCCGGCGCGTACGCGGGATCGACGGCGTCGATATCGAAGGAGCAGTAGACGGGCCCACCGGCCAGGCGGGCAAGGCGTTCCGCCGCCCACGCCACGCCGCGCTCCTTGATGTCGTCGATTCGCAGCACCTCGAATCCATGGGCGGCGTGGAAGTCGAAATCATCGGGACCGTAGAGCGGACCGCGTATGCCGACCTGTATGGACCGCGCCCCGTCGATGAGGCCTTCCTCGACGGCCCGGCGAAACGTGCTTCCGTGGTAGTAGGGCAGGCCGAAGTAGCGGTCCCAGGTGTCGGGGTGGGAGTCGAAGTGAACGAGGCCGAGCCGGCCGTGGCGCCGCGCGAGCACGCGGAGGATGGCCAGGGTGATGGTGTGATCACCGCCCGCGCAGATGGGCGTGGCCCCGCCCGCCACCGCCGGCGTGAGCGTCTGCTCGATGGCGGCGAAGGTGCCCTCGATGGAGATGGGCACGATGTCCACGTCGCCGCAGTCGGCCACCCGCAGCCGCTCGAAGGGCTGCACGTTCAGGAAGGGGTTCCACGGCCGGATGAGGGAGGATTGCTCGCGGATGTGACGGGGGCCGAAGCGCGCCCCCGACCGATACGAGCAGCCGCCGTCGAAGGGCACCCCGTAGAGGGCGACGTCGAGCCCGGCGGGAGACGGTCGGTGCGGCAGCCGCATGAAGGTCGCGAGCTGGCCGAAGCGGGGCGACGTGAACGGGTCGGTGGGCCGCGGATGATCGCTCACGCGCGCGCAGCTCCCGCGGCGAGGCGTGCCGTTCTAGAGCTGATCGCGCAGGCCGGCCACCGCCTCGGCGAGACGTTCCACGTCGGCGGCGGTGTTGTAGACGGAGAAGCTGGCGCGAAGCGTTCCCGAGATGCCGAGGCGGCGCGCGAGAGGCTGCGCGCAGTGATGTCCCGCCCGCACCGCCACGCCCGACTGGTCGAGCAGAGCGGCGCCGTCGTGCGGATGCAGCCCGTCCACGTTGAAGGCCACCACCGCGCCCTTGATCTCGGGGTTGCGGGGGCCATACACCGTCACGCCGGGGATGGCGGTGAGCGCATCCAGGCAACGACGGGTGAGATCGCGCTCGTGCGCGCTCACCCGCTCCATGCCCAGCTTCTCGAGATAGTCCACCGCGGCATGAAGCCCCACCGCCTCCGCGATGGGCGGCGTTCCCGGCTCGAAGCGCCACGGCAGGTCATTCCACTGCGCGTGGTCGAGCCACACCTCCTTGATCATCTCGCTGCCGCCGACCCCCGGCTCCAGCGTCTCGAGCGTCTCGAGGCGGCCGTAGAGCACTCCGATGCCGGTGGGACCGAGCATCTTGTGCCCCGAGAACACGTAGAAATCGCAGCCGAGGGCGGCGAGATCGAGGGGGAGATGCGGCGCGGCCTGAGCCCCGTCGAGCAGCGTGAGCGCGCCCACGTCCCGGGCGTGGCGGACGATCTCGGCCACGGGGTTGATGGTGCCGAGCACGTTGGAGACGTGCGCCACCGCGACCAGCCGGGTACGGGGGCCCACGAGTCGCGCGTAAGCCGCCATGTCCAGATAGGCGCCCTCCTGCACCGGGATGGCGCGGAGGGTGGCGCCGCGGTCCCGGCAGGCCATCTGCCACGGGATGAGATTGGAATGATGCTCCATCTCGCTCACGATGACCTCGTCACCCGGCCGCAGGGTGCGCCCGATGGTCGCGGCGACGATGTTGATCCCGTCCGTGGTGCCACGGGTGAGGACGATCTCCTGGCGGTGGCGCGCGGATACGAAGCCGCGGACGGCGTCCCGCGCGGCTTCGTACTGCTCGGTGGCCTCCTCGCCCAGGGTGTGGATGGAGCGGTGCACGTTCGCGTTGCTGCGCTCGTAGTACCGCTGCATGGCCTCCAGCACCTGCCGCGGCTTCTGGCTGGAGGCGCCGGAGTCGAGATAGACGAGCGGCCGCCCGTGGACCGGTCGGGCGAGGATAGGAAAGTCGGGCCGGCAGAGCTCGCCCAGCGTCACCGCGCGACCTCCTTCCCTGCCAGCGCTCCGTGCAGCACGGTGAGCGGCAGCGTCACGCACCTGAGCCGCGTGGGGCGGATGTCGGCCTCCAGGCGCTCGAGGAGATCGGCGGGCTGAATTCGCCGCAGCTCCTCGACGCTGCGTCCCAGCCCGATCTCGACGAGGAGGTCGGCGGAAGCCCCGCAGATCGCGCAGCAGTCGCCGTGATGCCTCGCGTCGGCGAGCCGCCCGCTCTCCATCCGACCCTCGATGGCGATGCGGTCGCCGCACAGGGGATTGACGTCCTCGAAGGACAGGTTCGGGTCGGCGAGCCGGCCCCGGAAGCGCGGATTGCGGAACCGCTGCCGGATCACGTCGCTGTATTGCACCGCGCTCATTCACCCAGCTCCCCGCGCGCGGCGTTCTTCCGATAGGGCGGGAAGCGCCAGGCGCTCTCCGCCGACATGAGGCCGCCCTGGCCGAGCGCGGCGAGCTCCCGGTTGCCGATTGTCTCTCCGGCGAGCAGCCGCGGCAGCACGAGATCGAAGGTGGTGGCCTGCGAGAACATGCCGCAGGTGGGCATGCCGAGCACGGGGCGCGCGCCGAGTCGCGCGAGGAACAGCAGGCTTCCGGGATGGGCGGGCGCGCCGTGTCGCTCCATGCGGCCGCCTGCGCGCTCGATGCCGAGGAAGACGGGGTCCAGCGGGTCGAGGGCGCTGGCCCCCGCCACGATGACGACCTCGGCGCCCTCGGCCAGCACGTCCTCGATATCCGTCGCTACCGAGGCCGCGTCGCCCCCGGTGTAGCGCACGGGGAGGAGCCGCGAGCCGAACCAGTCGACCTTCTCCTGCAGCGCGGCCTCGAAGCGCTCGCGCTGGCGCGGCTCCAGGGTCTCGCGCGTCACCGCCCCGATCACGCGCGGCTCGAAGGCCTGCACGCCGACGAGCCCGCTCGCCTCCCACGCTGCGCTCTCCACGTGCTTGACCACGGACTCGGCGATGGCGAGCGGCGTCACCTTGGCCTTCGCCACCACTTCGCCCGCCTCCACGGGCTGGAGATCCCAGAGCGTGAACACGGCGATACCGGCCTGGGCATTCACCTCGTGCAGCGCGGCGTCGCGCACGCGCACCAGCCCCCGCCGCGCCGCGGCCAGCGTCCACTGCCCGCCAGTGTAGCCCTTGACCTCGACGCCGGCGCCCGCCGCGGCCTGGGCCAGACGAGCTCCTGCCGGCTCCTCGTGGATGTCGCCCGGCTCCAGCTCCAGCACGTGGAGCTCCGACCACGGCGCACCGAGGACGATGGACGCCGAGGCATCGTCCAGCAGCTGCCCCTTGCGCACGAGGATCTTGCCCCCCGCGCGCACGTCGTGGGCGACGATGCGCCCCACGAGGACGCCCGGCGAGAGGCTGTCGCGGCGAAAGGCGAGCGCCTTCACTTGAGCCCCCGCCGCACCTTTTCGACGATAGGCATGCCGGTGGCCTTGCGATGGACGGCCAGGACCTCGGCCAGGATGGCCAGCGCGATCTCGGGCGCCGACTGGGCGCCCAGATCCAGCCCGATGGGTACGCGCACCCGCTCCAGCGCCTCGGCGGCGACACCGTCCTCCCTGAGGATGTTCAGGATGGCGGCGCCGCGCCGGCTCGAGCCGAGCAGGCCGATATAGCCCACCGGCGAGGCGAGCGCATGCTTGAGCACGGGCACGTCGTACTTGTAGTCGTGGGCCACGAGGACGAGCGCGGTGGTGGCGAGCATGGGAATGTCGCGGACCAGCTCCGAGGGGATGCCGATGCGCAGGTCGTCCGCGTCGGGAAAGCGCTCGCGCGTGGCGAAGCGCGGGCGGCCGTCGACCACGACCGTGCGATACCCGAGCGTGCGCGCCAGCGTCACCAGCGGCATCGCCACGTGGCTCGCGCCGATGATGGCCAGGACCGACGGCGGGGCCAGCACCTCGATGAAGGCGCGCATGCCTTCGAGTAGGAGCGTCTTCGACTTGCCGGCGGCCAGCGCCGCGCGGGCCTCCTCGGTGACGCGCCGGTCGAGGTCCGCGCTCCCCAGCGTGCCCTCGGCCACCCCCGTGTCGAGGACCAGGCGCTTCGCTCCGTTGCCCTCGCCGTCGAGCCGCGTGACGATGGCGGCGCGTCCGCCGGTGTCCGCATGCGCGCGCGCCCGCTCGTAGAGAGCCAGGGTGGCGTCCGGCCGGTCGAGGGTCACCGGCTCCATGAACACCTCGATGGTGCCGCCGCAGGTGAGCCCGATCTCCCACGCTTCCTCGTCGCCCAGGTCCAGCTCGAGCAGCCGGGGGCGATTCCCCTCGAGCACCCCCGCGGACTCCTCGATGACCTGGGCATCCACGCAGCCGCCGATGGTAACGGAGCCGAGGATGCGCCCCCCCTCGCCTACCAGCATCTGGGCGCCTTCCTTGCGCGGCGTGGTCCCGCGGGTGTTGACGAGAGTGGCGAGGGCGACCTTCCCCTCCGACTCGCGGAGCTTGTCGAGATTTTCGAACAGCTCGGACTTGCTCATGACGGGGTCTTTATCCCAGTTTCAAATGAGTCGCCAGCGCACGCAAGCTGGAGAGATTGTGCGCTGCCGCGAAGTGATCCACCAGAGGCAAGGCCGCCGCCATGCCCCGCGTGAGGGGCTCGTACGAGGGATTGCCCAGCAGCGGGTTCAGCCAGATCACTCGCCCCGCCTTGCGCTTGAGCGTGAGCATCTCCTCGGCCAGCTCGTCCGGCTCGCCGGTATCCCAGCCGTCGGAGAGCACGATGACAATGGTCCGCCGGTCGACGAGGTATCCCCAGGTCCGGTTGAAGTCACGTAGGGATTCGCCGATCCGCGTTCCCCCGGACCAGTCTCGCACCGCCGCGAGCTGGCGCAGCGCCTGCTTGTACGTCGTACCCTTGAGATGCTCGGTGATGCGCGTGAGGCGCGTGGCGAAGGTGAAGGTCTCCACCCGGCCGAAGGCGTTCTGGAGCGCGTAGAGGAAGAGGAGGAGGAAGCGGCTGTAGAGATCCATGGAGCCGGACACGTCGGCGAGAAGCACCAGACGAATCTTCTTGCGCCGCTTTTCCCGCCGCCGGAGCTCCACCATCTCGCCCTTCATCATGTTGGCGCGGATGCTGCGGCGGAGGTCCACCACCCCGCCCCGCTTCACCGGTTTCCGTCGCCGCGACAGGCGCCGGGCCAGCCGCTTGGCGATCAGCACGGTGACCCGCGCCACCTCGTCCAGCTGGTCCGAGGGGAAGGTCGAGAAGTCCTGGTCCATCAGGACCTCCTGGGCGCTCACCCCGGGCACCTCCAGCGGCTCGCCGTCGTCCGCTCCCTGCTCCTCCCAGCCTTCCAGCGCCACCTCCATCTTCTGCTTGGCGTGGCTCTCCACCGAGCCGGCCATGGTGTCGTCCTCGGGCTTGGGCGGGTCCATGGCCTGGATGAGGCCGTCGAGACCTTGCCCCTCCTCGGCGCGGTACCTCCAGAAGGCCTCGAAGCAGCGGTCGAAGACGGGGATCTCTTCGCGGCGGGTCACCAGCACCGTGCGGAGCGCGAGATAGACCTCGTCACGGTCGAGGAGGTCGACCGCCTCCAGCGCCCGCACCGCATCCATCACCTCGGAGGTCGTGGTGGCCACGCCGGCCGCCCGCAGCATGCGGCCGAAGGTGAGGGTCTGCGTCAGGAGGTCGCGCGGCGGCGCGGTCGCGCCCACGGAGTTACCCCTCCGCCGCCACGAAGCGCTTCATCCCTGCGCCGGCCAGCTCCTTGCGCACCCGCTTGATGTCGTCGGGGTCCTTCAGCACGCACCCGAGCGTCTCCAGCACCAGCTCCTCGTCGAGGTGATCCGCGTGGAGCGAGGAGAGCGCCTGCGCCCAGTCGAGAGTCTCCGCGACTCCCGGCAGCTTGGCGAGCCGGACCGTCCGCAGGGTCTCCATGAAGCGGGAGATCTGGCGCGCGAGCCGCTCGTTCACGCCGGGGACCTTTCGGGTGACGATCCGCACTTCTTTCTCGAACCCGGGGAAGTCCACCCAGAGGTACAAGCAGCGCCGGCGGAGCGCATCCGAGAGTTCGCGGTTGCGATTCGAGGTGAGGATCACGTAGGGCGGCTCTTCCGCCTTGATGGTTCCGATCTCGGGGATGGTGACCTGAAAGTCTGAAAGGACTTCCAGAAGGAATGCCTCGAACTCCTCGTCAGCACGGTCGATTTCGTCGATGAGGAGAACGGGTGGCCGTGCGCCGTTCGGCGTGATCGCCTGCAGCAGCGGCCGGCGGATGAGAAAGGACTCCGAGAAGATCTCGTGCTCCTTGTCCGACGTGGACGCCTCGGACCGCTCCTGCAGCTTGATGTGGAGGATCTGCTTGGGATAGTTCCACTCGTAAAGCGCCTGCGCCGCGTCCAGCCCTTCGTAGCACTGAAGCCGGATCAGCCGCGTGTCGAGCATGCGCGACATCACCTTGGCCACCTCGGTCTTGCCCACGCCCGCGTGGCCCTCGATGAGGAGCGGTTTGCGCAGCGCCATGGCGAGATGCACTGACGTCGCCATCGCGGGATCCGTCACGTACTGCGCACTCTCCATCAAGTCGCGGATTTTCTTGATCTCTTCTCTCATGGCTCCCTAGTGTACACCGGCTAGCGGTGGCGCCGGAGGCTCTCGTAGTCGTCCGGCGTGTCGACATCGCGCGGCATGGGCAGATCGAAGGGCACGAGCGCGACGCGCGCGGCGTCGGCGACGACGACGGCGCGCGCTCCCTGATCGCCGGTGAGACGGAGGAGCTCCGGGAACACGGCGGCCGTGAACAGCACCGGGTTCCCTCGACCCTCGCGATAGCGCGGGGCCACGATGGCCGCGCCGCCGGCGCGGTGACGCTCGAGCAGCCCCGCCAGGACCACGCGCGGCAGATCGGGCTGATCACCGAGCGCGATGAGCGCGGCAGTGGTCGCCGGGGTCAGCGCGGCGACGCCCGCCACCACCGAGCCCGCCTGCCCGGCCTCCGGCGCGGGGTTCACGGCGAACCGCACCGGGAGGCCGTCGAGGGCGGCGCGGATCGCGTCGGACTCGGGGGGAACGACCACGACGAGCTCGGCGAGGCCGGCGGCGGCCAGTGCCTCCACCGTGCGGCGGATCAGCGGGCGGCCGTCGAGGGGCAGGAGCAGCTTGGGGCGGCCCATGCGGCGAGAGAGTCCCGCCGCAAGGACCACCCCGGCGATCACGTGGGCGGCTACTTCTTCGCCGCAGCCTCGATCGCGCGCTTGGCGAAGACCTTGAGGAGATGCTTCTTGTAGTCGACCGAGCCCTGGAGATCGGCCTGCACGTCCACGCCGTCCGGCGCCTTCTCGGCCGCGGCCTCGATGCTGGCGGCGTCGAGGGCCTTGCCGGTGATGGCCGCCTCAACGCCCCGGGCGCGCACCGCACGGGTCCCCGCCCCCGTGATGCCGATGGAGGCCTTGCTCACCTTGCCGCCGTCCACCGTGAGTACCGCGGCCACCCCGACCACCGCGAAGCGCGAGGCGGGATGCGGGAACTTCATGTACGCGGCCGACTGATTGGCGGCCAGCGCGGGGACGCGCACCTCGGTGAGGATCTCGTCCGCGCCCACCGCGGTGGTCATGAGCCCCTTGAAGAAGTCGTCCACCTTGAGGGTCCGCTTGCCCTTGGTCCCCTCCACCACCATCTCCGCATTCACCGCGATGATGGTCGCGGGGTAGTCGGCAGCGGGATCGGCGTGGGCGAGGCTGCCGCCGATCGTGCCCATGTTCCGTACCATGGGGTCGCCGATCATGGCGGCGGTGGCGGCCAGCACCGGGCACTTGGACTTCACCACCGCGGAGGATTCCACCTGGTAGTGCGTGGTCATGGCGCCGATCACCAGCGTGCCGCCCTCCTCACGGATACCGCTGAGCCCGGGGACTTTCCGGAGATCCACGAGGTGACTCGGCCGCGCCAGGCGCAGCTTCATCGCGGGCAGCAGGCTATGACCGCCGGCCAGCAGCTTGGCGTCGTCCTTGTGCCGACCGAGGAGGTCGAGGGCCTCCTTGATCGAGCCGGGGGTGTGGTAGTCGAACTGGGCTGGATACATGGCGCGCGTCCCCCCTTACTTCTTCGCTCGGGCGGCCTGGGCGGTCTTCCAGACTCGCTCGGCCGTGAGCGGCATCGTTTCGATGTGATCCACTCCGAGGCCGGACAGGGCGTCCACCACCGCGTTGACCACGGCGGGCGTGGCGGCGATGGTGCCGGTCTCGCCGGCGCCCTTGATCCCCAGCGGGTTCACCGGCGTGGGCGTCTCCGTCCGGTCCGTCTCGTACATGGGCAGCATGTCGGCCTTCGGCAGCGCGTAGTCCATCATGGTGCCGGTCACGAGCTGCCCCGACCCATCGTCGTAGACCGCGCCTTCCCAGAGGGCCTGACCCACGCCCTGCGCGATGCCGCCGTGGACCATGCCGTCCACGATCATGGGATTGATCACGTTGCCGACGTCGTCCACCGCGACGTAGCGGAGGATCTTCACGTTCCCGGTATCGGGATCCACCTCGACCACGCAGGCGTGCGCCCCGAACGGGAAGCAGAAATTGGCGGGATCGTAGAAGGACGTCTCCTCGAGCCCCGGCTCCACACCCTCGGGATAGTTGTGGGGCACGTACGCGGTGAGGGCGACCTGACCGAAGGGCACCGCCTTCTGCGGCGAGCCCTTCACCTGGAACTGGCCGTTGGCGTACTCGATGTCCTGCGCCGACGCCTCCAGGAGATGGGCGGCGATCTTCTTGCCCTTCTCCTTGATCTTGTTGATGGACATCAGGATGGCGGTGCCGCCCACCGAGGCCGAGCGGCTACCGTAGGTGCCCATGCCGAACGGCACCACGCCGGTGTCGCCGTGGACGATGTCCACGTGCTCCATGGGGATGCCGAAGTGGTGGGCGACGAGCTGCGCCATGGTGGTCTCGTGCCCCTGCCCATGCGAGTGCGAGCCGGTGAACACCGTCACCATGCCCGTGGGGTGCACCCGCACCTTGCCCGATTCCCACAGCCCCGCCTGGGCGCCGAGCGAGCCCACCACCTTGGACGGCGCGATGCTGCACGCCTCGATGTAGGTCGAGAAGCCGACGCCGAGGAGCCGGCCCTTGGCGCGGGCCTCCGCCTGCTCGGCGCGGAACTTCTTGTAGTCGAGCATCTGGAGCGCCCGGTCGAACGCCGCTCCGTAGTTGCCGCTGTCGTAGGTGAGCGCCACCTTGGTCTGGAATCCATTGTCGAATTTCGGGATGAAGTTCTTCTTCCGGATCTCCGCCGCATCCATCTTGAGCGCGGCCGCGGCGGCGTCGGCCATCCGCTCGAGCAGGTAGCAGGCCTCGGGCCGCCCGGCGCCGCGGTAGGCGTCCACCGGAGTCGTATTGGTGAAGACGCCGGTCACCTCGCAGTGGATGGCGCCCCAGTTGTACACGCCGTTCAGCAGCGTGCCGTAAAGATAGGTGGGCACCGCCGGCGCGAACGTGGACAGATAGGCGCCGAGATTGGCGGTGGTCTTCACCCGGAGGCCCAGGAATTTCCCGTCCCGTGACAGGGCGACCTCGGCGTCGGTGATGTGATCCCGCCCATGCGCGTCGGTCTGGAAGGCCTCGCGGCGGCTGGACGTCCAGCGGACGGGCCGCTTGATCTGCCGTGTGGCCCACGAGCACACCGTCTCCTCGTTGTAGAGGAAGATCTTGGAGCCGAAGCCGCCGCCCACGTCGGGGGCGATCACCCGGACCTTGTGCTCGGGAATGCCGAGCACGAAGGCGGTCATGAGCAGCCGATGCACGTGCGGGTTCTGCGAGGTCACCCAGAGGGTGAGGTCGCCGGTTGCGTCCTCGTAGCGCGCCACGCAGGCCCGCGGCTCCATGGCGTTGGCCACCAGCCGCTGGTTGACGATGCGCTTCTTCACCACCACGTCGGCCTTCTTGAACGCGGCCTCGGTCTCCCCGGCGTCGCCGATCTGCCACTTGAAGGCCACGTTGCCCGGCGCCACCTCGTGGATCTGAGGCGCGCCCGTCTGGGCGGCGCGCTCGGTGGCGGTCACCGAGGGCAGCACGTCCCAGTCCACCGCGACCAGGTCGGCGGCGTCATTGGCCGCGCTCTGGCTGTCCGCGATCACCACCGCGACCGGGTCGCCCACGTACCGCGCGGCCTCGCTGGCCAGCGGCGGATGCGCGGGCACCTTCAGCTCGGGCAGGAGCCAGCCGCACGGGAGCGAGTTGACGCCGGCCATGTCCTTGCCGGTGAAGACGGCCACCACGCCGGGGACGGCCTTGGCCTTGGCGGTGTCGATGGCGCGGATGCGCGCATTGGCGTGCGGGCTGCGCACGAACGCGGCGTAGGTCATGCCGGGCAGCTTGAGATCGTCGGTGTAATTGCCCTTGCCGGTGATGAAGCGGGGATCCTCACGACGCTTGATGCTCGCTCCCAGCAGCTTGGCGGTCGCCATTGTGCGCCCCTCCTACCGCTTCGCCATGTTTTCGGCCGCGTACTGAATGGCCTTGACGATGTTGTGGTAGCCGGTGCAGCGGCAAAGATTGCCCTCGAGCTGATGGCGGATCTCCGCCTCGGTGGGCTTGGGATAGCGCTGGAGGAGCTGGGCCGCCGACATGATCATGCCGGGCGTGCAGAAGCCGCACTGCAGCCCGTGCTTCTCCCAGAAGGCGTCCTGGATGGGATGGAGCGTGCCGTCCTTGGCCATGCCCTCGATAGTGGTGATCTGCGCGCCGTCGGCCTGGACGGCGAGGAGCGTGCAGGATTTCACCGCGTGACCGTTCATGTGAATGGCGCAGGCGCCGCACTGGCTGGTATCGCAGCCCACGTGGGTCCCGGTGAGGCCGGCCAGCTCACGGATGAAGTGGACGAGGAGCAGGCGAGGCTCGACCTCGTGCGTATGGCTCTGGCCGTTGATGGACACCGTGACTTTCTTTTTCACCGCGCTACCTCCTGGGGGACTCGGAGCGTGAACGGTTCCCCGATACGGGGGGCCGGGGCTGGCGAAAGCGCCTCAAACCTTAGTCCCGGCCCCCGGGGATGTCAAGGGGCGGCGGGGCCTTTGCTGCTGCTACATAAAAATGTCCGGGGGTAACTGCTACGTGAAAGTGTCCTCCCTCCATGGAGACCTTCACGTTGAGCCGAAAGGAGTTGCATCGTCCGGGGCTGTTGAAGGCGCTATGTGCGGGGCGAGTGACGACCCGCCAAGTGGCTCAGGCGCTGGGCCTGAGCCTGCGGCAAACGCGGCGCCTGCGCCGCGGCTTTGAGCGTCACGGGCCGGCAGGTCTGGCGCACCGGAGCCGCGGCCGGCCCTCGCTCCGCCGGCTCACGATCGAGGTGCAGCAGACCGTGGCGACACTGATGACGACGCGCTACGTCGGCTTCAACGACTGCCATCTGACCGAGAAGCTGCGCGAGCAGCACGGCCTGCCGATCAGCCGGGAATCCGTGCGCCGCCTCCGCCAGGCGCTCGGCCGGCCGGCGCA
>DATEDO010000255.1:0-11064 GCA_035281625.1 Candidatus Methylomirabilota bacterium | reverse complement strand
GTGGCGGCAAGGCGTGGCCAATCTCGGCCGCCCCGGCGGGCACGCCGCCGCGGTGCTGGTGACCCTGGGGCTCGCGGTGATGCTGGTGGTCGCGGTGGCGCTGCTCGAAGGCGGGATCCGCGCCGCCCTGTCCGGCCCCGCCGCCGCCCGCGCGCCGGCCTTCTTCTTCATCGACATCCAGGCCGATCAGGCGGGCCCCTTCGAGCGGCTGGTGACCGAGCGCAGCGGCGCGGCGCCCACGCTCGTCCCGGTGGTCCGCGCCCGCCTCGCCGCGGTGAACGGCGCGCCGGTGGGGCGCGACGCCGGGCGCCGCGACGAGGCGTGGTTCCTCACGCGCGAGTACGTGCTCACCTGGTCCAGCGCTCCCGCGCCGCGTGACGTCCTCACGAGCGGACGCTGGTGGACCGCCGAGGAGGCCGCCCGCGAGCCGCTCATGTCCGTCGAGGAGGAGATCGCGGGGAATCTCGGGGTGGCGGTGGGCGGCACGCTCACCTGGGACATCCAGGGTGTCCGCATCACGGCGCGCGTGGCGAGCCTCCGCAAGGTGGACTGGCGCAGCTTCGGCGCCAATTTCTTCGTGGTCTTCTCGCCCGGCGTCCTCGAGGGGGCGCCGGGCAGCTTCATCGCCACCGCCGATGTGCCGCCCGCGCGGGCCGATGCCCTCCAGGCCGCGGTGGTGGGCGCCTTCCCCAATGTCTCGGCCATCCCGGTCCGCGAGGTCCTGGAGCGCGCGGCGGCCCTGGTGGACCAGATCGCCCTGGCGGTGCGCCTGGTCGCGTCGGTGAGCATCGCCGCCGGCCTCATCGTCCTCGCCGGGGCCCTCGCCATCACGCGCCACGAGCGACTGTATCAGTCCGTGATCTGGAAGGCGCTGGGCGCGACGCGCGGGCTGGTGGCGCGAAGCTTCGCGCTCGAGTACGCGCTCTTGGGCGCGGCGGCGGGCGTGGCCGGCACCGCGCTGGCCGCCGCCCTCGCCTGGGGCGTGCAGCGCTGGCTGCTCGAGGTGCCCTGGGTGTGGCAGCCCGCCGCGCTCGCCGCGGGTGTGGCGGGCTCGACCGTGCTCGCGCTCGCCGTGGGGTATCTCGGCAGCTATCGCCTGCTGGGGCAGAAGCCGCTCGCCGTCCTCCGCGGCGAATAGCCGCCTCGCATGACGCTCGGGGAGCGGCTGCACGCGGAGTTTCCCGGGGCCTCCGGCCGCTCGGTGAAGCAGTGGCTGGGGGCCGGGCGCGTGCGCGTCAACGGGGAGGTCGCGCGCGACGGCCGCGTCCGCGTCGGCCCGCGCGATCGCGTGACGCTGGGACCGGCCGGAGGCGCGCCCGCCCGGGTCGCGCTGCCTCAGGATCTACGCGTGATCCACGAGGACGCCCAGCTCCTCGTCATCGACAAGCCGCCGGGACTCCTCACCATCGCCACCGAGCGAGAGCGCGAGCGCACCGCCTATCGCGCGCTGTGGGATCTCCTGGAGACGCGCCGGCCGCGCGCGCGGCCCTACATCGTGCACCGCCTGGACCGTGAGACGTCCGGGCTGCTGGTGATCGCCAAGACGCCCGCGGCCAAGCAGGCGCTGCAGCGGCAGTTCGCCGAGCGCACGGTGGACCGCGGCTATGTCGCGGTGGTGGACGGGGTGATGCGCAAGGACTCGCAGACCCTCACCGATCGCCTGACCCAGGACGCCGCCCACCGCGTCCATGTCGAGACGGGGCCGCGCCGCGGGGGCCGGGAGGCCATCACGCGCTACCGCGTCCGCGAGCGAGGGCCCCGCGCCACCCTCATCGACATCGCGCTCGGCACGGGCCGCCGCCATCAGATCCGCGTGCAGCTCGCCGCCATCGGCCATCCCGTGGTGGGTGACACCGGGCATGGCAGCCGCCGCGATCCGCTCGGGCGCGTCTGCCTGCACGCCAGCGTGCTGGGCTTCGTCCATCCCGGCACGCGTGAGCCGGTGCGGTACGAAAGCCCCCCGCCCCCGGCCTTCCTGCGCCTCGCCCGCGGAGTATAATCGGCGCGTTTCGCGTGAGGCCGGTTTCGCGTGAGGCCGGTTTCGCGTGCCGGTTTCGCGTGAGGCCGGTTTCATTCTCCATAATCAACATGGCTAAGCCATGTTGACCGTGGTCCAGTCGGTTAGAGCAACCCTGAGAGGAGAGATCATGGGTTCACCGTTTTCATTGGAGGGCAAGGTCGCCATCGTCACCGGAGGCGGCGTCGGCATCGGCAAGTCCATCGCGGTGGAGTATGCGCGGGCGGGCGCGGACGTCGTCATCTGCAGCCGCAAGATCGAGCATCTCGAGCCGGTCGCCGCCGCGATCGAGAAGCTCGGGCGGCGCACGTTCGCCCAGGCGGTGGACGTGCGTCAGGAAGAAGCGGTGAAGGGCCTGGTCGAGAAGACGGTGAAGGACTTCGGCAAGCTCGACGTCATGGTCAACAACGCCGGCGCCTCCTTCCGCGCCAAGGTCGAGGATATCTCCGCGAATGGCTGGAACACCGTGGTGGGGATCAACCTCAACGGCGTGTTCTTCGGCTGCAAGTGGGCGGGACGGCAGATGATGGCCCAGGGCGGCGGCGTGATCATCAACATCTCGTCCATCGCCGGCGTGTACGGCTCGTCCATGATGTCCCACTACGGCGCGTCCAAGGCGGCGGTGATCAACTTCACCCGCACCCTCGGCATGGCGTGGGGCCGGAAGGGCATCCGCGTGAACTGCATCGCCCCCGGTCCGGTGGAGACGGAAGGCTATCTCGACGTCCTCCACAAGACCAACCCCGACGCCAAGAAGGTCTACGACGGCGTGGCGAGCCGCGTGGGCATGGGACGCTGGGGCCGCGTGGAGGAGATCGCCTACCCCTGCGTGTTCCTGGCCTCGGAGGCGGCCTCCTTCGTCAACGGCGCCACCCTGCTCATCGACGGCGGGCCCGCGCCCAATACCGGCGACGAGGCGCTCTAGGGCGCCGCGCGCGGCGGCGTCGGCGGCGGGGCCACCCTCACAGCTGGTCGCGGAGCGGCAGGGACAGCCACTCGAGGATCCGCGTCAGCGGGCCTCGCGACCGCCAGCGCTTCTCGTCCACGCGCCGGGAGTGCTCGAGGTCGTCGGCGAAGATCTGCTCGAGCCGCGCGGCGATGCCCGCGTCGTACAGCGCCACGTTGACCTCGTCGTTGAGGGCGAACGAGCGGTTGTCCACGTTGGCGCTCCCGATGGTGGCCCAGCGGCCGTCCACCGCCATGGTCTTGGCGTGGAGCAGTCCCGGCTGGTACTCGTAGATCTCCACGCCCGCCTCGAAGAGGCGGCCGAAGCCGGCGCGGCTGGCCTGGCGCACGATGTTGTTGTCGATGGCACCGGGGAGGAGCAGCACCACGCGCACGCCGCGGGCGCGGGCTTGCACCAGGCTCTTGGTCATGCGGTCGTCGGGAAGGAAGTAGGGGTTGGTGAGGTAGATGGAGCGCCGCGCCGCGGTGATCGCCAGGAGGTACATGCGGTAGACGGCGATGCTGCCGCTCGCCGGCGAGCTGCGCACGACCTGGACCGTCACCGGGCCGCGCCGCTGCGGCGGCGAGAAGAAGGTGTTGCCGCCCAGCATCTCGCCGGTGGCCTCCAGCCAGTTCTCGGCGAAGGCCCCCTGAAGATCGTTCACCGACGGACCTTCGAGGCGCACGTCGGTCTCCCGCCATTGCCCTTTCTGCCGGCCGTCGCCCATCCACTTGGAGCTCGCCCCCGAGCCGCCGGTGAAGCCCACGCGGCCGTCCACCACGAGAATGCGCCGGTGGTTGCGGTTGTTGGCGTTGTCGGCCGTCCACGGCGTGAGGGGCCGGAAGGTCGCCACGAAGCACCCCGACTGCTCGAGCTCCTGCTTGAGGGGGAGCGGCATCTTGAGCGTCCCGAACGCGTCGAGGAGGACGCGGGCGCGGATGCCGGCGCGGCAGCGCTCGCTGATCGCGCTCACGATCTGCTCGGCGGGGCGGCCGTCCTCGTAGAAGTACTGGGCGTAGGTGATCGATTTGCGAGCGGCCCGGATCGCCTCGACCTGCGCGGGAAAGATCTCGTCTCCGTTGAGCAGGAGATCCACGCGATTGCCGGCGCTGAGCGACGCGTTCGTGTACGCCTCCATGGTCGGCACGAACGTTGGATCGGTGATGGCCAGCTCGGGCACCACCACTGGCGGCGGCACGTGCGCGCACGCCGTCAGCATCACCATCACGAAGGCGCACACCCTCACGGCGCACGTCGCCCCCGGCGACCCAAGAATACGCGTCATAAAGGAGGGGATGTGGCACGTTTCGTGCCAGCGCCGGACGCTCCGCAAGTGCCGCCGGAGACAGGCGCGGACGCCGCGGCGCGCGCCACACGCCCGGCGGGTCAAGACTACCGATGTCGAACGTTTCTCCCCGGCGTCGGCCCGGGGGCTCACCGCGAACGGACCCCGACCCTCGCGGGCGCCGTCGGCGGCGGGCGCAGCGTTTCCAGTCGCTTCCCGTCGCGTTCCCGGCGTCGCCGGGCCTGGCACACCACTTGCCCCCGCAATGAGACGCCACGGTTTCGCGCGCGAATACGAAAAGGAGAACGGGGTGAGCCGACAGCACATGCCGTCATCGGGGAATCAGGAGTTTCTGACCGACGTGAAGGAGCTTCGACGCCGGGCCCGCGCGCACATGGAGTCGGGCGCGGTCACCGAGGGCTACCGGGCCGACCGCGACACCGTGGTCCGGCTGCTCAACACCGCGCTCGCCACCGAGCTCGTGTGCGTGCTCCGCTATCGCCGTCACCACTTCACCGCCAAGGGCATCCACGCGCAGGCGGTGGCCGAGGAATTCCTGGAGCATGCGCAGGAAGAGCAGGAGCACGCCGACCGCATCGCCAAGCGCATCGTCGAGCTGGGCGGCGAGCCGGACTTCAACCCGGAAGGGCTCTCCGGCCGCTCCCACAGCGAGTACGTCGAGGGTGACGACCTCGTCGGCATGATCCGCGAGGATCTGGTCGCCGAGCGCATCGCCATCGAGTCCTACACCGAGATGATCCACTACATCGGCGACG
Organism: Candidatus Methylomirabilota bacterium; assembly: GCA_035281625.1. GTDB lineage: Bacteria > Methylomirabilota > Methylomirabilia > Rokubacteriales > CSP1-6 > DASRWT01. The sequence continues at coordinate 6,040 of DATEDO010000255.1, read as the reverse complement.
GCGATCCCACGACGCGCCGCATCCTCGAAGAGGTGCTCGCCAAGGAAGAAGAGCACGCCGACGAGCTGCTGACGCTGATCGAGGAGATCGGGGAGAACTAGCCATGCTGACCAGGATGAGAACGATGCGGCGCCTGCCGCTCCTGTCGATCGCCCTGCTCGCCATGCTGGCGCTGGGCGCCTGCACGAGCACCACCAACAAGACCGCGGGCGAGACCATCGACGACGCGAGCATCACCACCCAGGTGAAGACCAAGCTCGCCGCCGAGAAGATCGGCACCCTGACCAAGGTGGACGTCGATACCAACCTCGGCACCGTCTACCTGAACGGAACGGTCTCCAGCATCGAGATGCGGCAGCGCGCCGAGTCCATCGCCCGCGGCGTCAAGGGCGTGAACGCGGTCGTGAACAACCTCACGGTCCGGACGTCCGGGTAGCCGCCATGCGAAACCTCCCGAGGCTCCGGACGCTCGGCAGCCTGTTCGTCGCCGGGCTCTTCGCCGCCGCCTGCGCGGCCCCGGCGGCCGGCCCATCGTCGCCGTCGAGCGGCGGCGGCCGCGCCGGTGGGACCACCCCGAGCGCCCCCCAGCGCTCGACGACCAAGCTCGATCCCGCCCAGGTCGAACGGCTGAAGCGGGTCATGATCCCGCTGGTGCAGGTCGCCGACAACCAGCGCGGGCCCGGCCAGGTGAAGGTGGCGGTGGTCGATGACGACCACATCAACGCGGGGAGCGCGGGAGAGGGCCAGTACCTCGTGACCACCGGCCTCCTCCGGAAGGCCAACGATCAGCAGCTGGCGGGCGTCCTCGCCCACGAGGTGGCGCACGACGATCTGGGGCACGTGGCCAAGGCGCAGCGCCTCAACACCGGGCTCGCCATCGGCATGGTGATTCTCGACCAGATCATCCCCGGCAGCGGCAACATCACGCCGATCGCGGGCACGCTCATCTCGCGTGCGTACGGCCGTCAGGAAGAGTATCAGGCGGACGCCCACGGCGCGGTGCTGCTGAAGCGGGCGGGCTACAGCCCCAAGGTGATGGAGGACACGCTGACCTGGCTCCTCAACACCGAGGGGGGCGGTGAGGGCGGATTCTTCTCCACCCATCCGGCCACCGACGACCGCATCGCGGCCCTGCGCCGCAACACCGTCCAATAGCCATGCCGGCCGCGGCGGTGGGCGCGAGCATCGCTCTGTTCATGCTCCTCGCCGTGGCCGTGACTCCTGATCCTCCGCCGGGCGGCGTCGGCCTTCGCGGCGCCGTCCGGCCCACGCTCGCGTCGGCGGCGGCCCCCGGTCCCGGCGCCGCTGCCTCGCTCACGGCGTGCCCCGCTCCGTCGCTCGTCCCGTCTTCGAGTCTGGGGCCCGGGCAGCCGGAGTGAGGCGCCGGGTCCTCGCGACGGGCGCGGTCGCGAGCCGGCGTGCGCCGCGGTATCGTCTCCCCGGCCTCGGAGTGGCCCGCGAGCCGCTGCGCGCCGCCCAGCGCTTCATGGTGTTCGCGGGGCTGGCCCTCGTGGTGGCCTGTCTGTACTGGGCCCGCGAGGTCCTGATCCCGATCGCCGCCGCCGTCCTCATCTCGTTCGCGCTGAGCCCCCTGGTGTCCGGTCTCCAGCGCACCGGCATGCGGCGGGGTTTCGCCGTCGCCGCGGTGGTGACGGCGGCCTTGATGCTGGCCCTCGGGCTGGGCTGGGCCGTCGTGCGGCAGGTCACTGCGTTCGCGGATGACCTGCCACGCTACCAGCAGGTCATCACCCGCAAGATCAACGAGATCCAGCGGGTCGGCACCGGCGGCACCCTCGCCAAGATGCAGGACACCGCCGAGGGCGTGATGAAGCAGCTCGACAAGCCGGGGGGCGGCGCCCAGCGGCCGGTCCCGGTGGTCGTCTCCGAACACCCGCTCTGGCGCATCCCGAATCTCGTCGCCGCCCTGATCACCGGCTTCATGGTCCTGGTGCTGGTCATCTTCATGCTGGTCCAGCAGCGGGAGCTGATCGCGCGCGTGATTCGCCTCTTCGGCTACGAGCGGATGGCCGCGACCACGCGCCTGCTCCAGGAAGCGGGCATTCGCATCAGCGGCTACCTGCTGATGCAGGGCACCGTCAACGCGTGCTTCGGCCTCGGCGTCGGCATGGGGCTCTTCCTGATCGGGCTGCCCTTCGCGCTCGCGCTGGGATGCCTGGCCGCGGTGCTGCGCTTCCTGCCCTATGTGGGCCCCTGGCTGGGGGCGCTGCTGCCGGTGGCCCTCAGCCTCGCCGTGTTCGATGGCTGGGCGCGCCCCCTGATGATCATGGGCCTCTTCGCGGTGACGGAGGTCGCGGTGGCGTTCGTGATCGAGCCGCTCGTCTACGGCCGGCGCGCGGGGGTCTCCGCCATCGCCCTCCTCGTGGCGGCGGCCTTCTGGACCTGGCTCTGGGGCCCCATCGGCCTGGCCCTGGCCACCCCGCTCACCGTGTGCCTCGTCGTGATCTCCCGCGCCGTCGGCGGGCTCGAGTTCATCGAGATCCTGATGAGCGACGACCCGCCCGTGCAGCCATGCCTGACCTTCTATCAGCGGGTGCTCGCGGGCGACGCCGCGGAAGCCGCCGCGCTGGTCGCCGAGACCGCGCGCGCCGCCTCGCTCGAGGCCGCCTTCGACGGCGTCGTGGCCCCGGCCCTGGCGCGCGCGCGCCACGACCTCGAGACCGACCAGCTGTCGCGCGAGGAGTACCAGCGCTTCCTCGACCTCGTGCGCGGCCTCATCGCCGACGTCCCCGCCCCCGAGCCGGACCCGGGCGCCGCGCTGCCGCCGCACACGCGCGGCGCCGTCATGGGCTGTGCGCTCCGCGACGAGGCCGACGCCCTCGGCCTCGCCATGCTGAACCGCCTGCTGGAGCCCCTCGGCGGCGAGATGCCCATCGTCACCGGGAGCGGGCTCGTGGGCGAGGCCCTCGCCGAGGTCGACGCGGCCCGGCCCACCGTGCTGTGCATCGGCGCGATCGGCGTGGGGGGCCGCCGTCGCATGCGCCACCTCGTCAAGCGGCTCCGGCACTCCGAGTCCGCCGCCATCGTCATGACCGGGCGCTGGGGCGCGGGGCCGGCTCGAGATGTTCGCGCCGAGCTCGCGGCCACCGGCGCCGACGAAACCGCTGCATCCCTCGCGGAGGCCCGGGCCGCGATCCTCCGGCGGCTCCACGAAGAGAGGCCATCATGATCACTCTCGGCTACAAGCTCTCCAGTGAGGAGCATCCGCCCGCCGATCTCGTCCGCTACGCCCAGATGGCGCAGGATTCGGGGTTCGGGTTCGCCCTCATCTCGGACCACTACCACCCCTGGATCGACAAGCAGGGGCAGAGTCCCTTCGTCTGGAGCGTGCTGGGCGCCATCGCGCAGGCCACGCAGCGACTGTCGGTGGGTACGGCGGTGACGTGTCCCACCATGCGGATACACCCGGCGATCATCGCCCACGCCGCCGCCACCACCGCCGCGCTCATGCCGGGGCGATTCTTCCTCGGCGTGGGCACCGGCGAGAACCTGAACGAGCACGTGGTGGGACAGGGCTGGCCGGAGACGGAAGTGCGCCAGCAGCGCCTGGAGGAGGCGATCGAGATCATCCGGCTGCTCTGGAAGGGGGGCAACCAGAGCCATCACGGACGGTACTTCACCGTGGAGAACGCGCGGCTCTACAGCCTGCCCGACTCCCCGCCGCCGCTGCTCGTGGCGGTAGGCGGACCCAGGAGCGCCGACCTCGCCGGGCGCCTGGGAGACGGGATGATCGGCACCGGACCCGAGCCGGGCCTCTTCCAGGCCTTCGACCGGGCGGGCGGCGCCGGCAAGCCACGCTACGGCGAGCTGACGGTGTGCTGGGCCAAGGACGAACCCTCTGCCCGGAAGGTGGCCAAGGCGCACTGGCCGACCTCGGCGATGGAGAGCAATCTCTCGTGGGAGCTCCCCCTGCCCGAGCACTTCGAGTCCGTCGCCGAGCTCGTCACCGAGGACCAGGTGGCGGAATCGGTCACCTGCGGGCCGGATCCCGAGCGTCACCTCGCCGCGATTCGCAAGTACGCCAAGGCCGGGTACGACCACATCTGCGTGCACCAGGTGGGCAAGGAGCAGAAGGGGTTCTTCGAGTTCTACGCCAAGGAGATCCTCCCCGAGCTCAAGTCCATCCCCAGCGGGCCGCGAAGCCGAGCGGCGGGCCGGCGGCGCGCGCGCGCGAGGTAGGAGTCGCGCATGGCTATCGTGCAGGGGCTTCTCAACCTCATCTTCCGATCGCTCGGCAAGATCTTCTCGGCGCTCTTCGACTGGGCGGTGGTGGCGCTGTTCGGCCGGGTAAGCGGCCGCCGCCGGACGATGCTGTCGGTGATCATGGCGGCCGCGGCGGCCTGGCCGCTCTTGCTCGTGGGGGTCCTCGCGCCGAAGTTCGCGGCGCTGGTGCTGGCGTTCGTGCCGCTGCCCGGCACGATTCCATCGAACGTGGTCCGCCTGGTGTGGATTGCCCTCGCCGTGCTCGTGCCGGTCGGGGTCGGCGTGGCCGTCGCCATCCAGGGCAAGTCGGAGCAGCGGCACGGGTCGCGGCTGCGCGCGGTGCTGCGCGGCTTCCCCATCACGCTCGGCCTCGCCGCCGCCTTCGCCGTGCTCCTCGTGACCGTCCCGTTCCTCCGGATCGCGTCCGCGGTGCGGGGCAAGCGAGACGTCTACGTGCCGCTCGTCACCACCGACGATTCCTATGGACGCGCGGCTCCGCTGGTCGTCGCCGCGCTGCGGCGCCACGGCTTCGACATCGGCGCCGCCCAGCCCCCGTGGTGGATGGTGCTGCCGTCGCAGCTCCTGCTCCGGCTCGCCGGCGGCGCCTTCGCGGGCGCGGTGCGGGCCCGCACCCCCTACTTCCGCGGGGCCACGCTCGAGATGGCGCTCTATCCCAATGCGTTCCTCCTCCGGGGCCGCGAGGCCGAGACCGCGCGCGCTCACGCCATCACGGTGGAGACGGTGACCGGCGAGCCCGACATGTTCCAGGCGGTCAGCGCGGAGGCGCAAGACCTCGAGCGTCAGATCCAGCGCGTATGGGCGCTGCTGCGGTTGTATCCGGAGGCGCACGTGGAGGCGCGGCCCCTGCTCTCCCGCCTGGACGACATCGCCGCGAGCCTCGGGCGCCTGCCCCTGCCCTTCGACGAGTGGCAGGTCATCTATCGCGAGATCCTGCAGCTCGAGCGCGCCATACGCGGGGAGCCCCAGATCCTCGAATCGACGCTGCCGCAAGCCGCGGCCACGGCCCCCGCGCGGGCGCCCGAGCCGGTACGCGTGCCATGGACGGGCGATGCCCGCGCGCTATCCACCCCTCAGCTCATCGCGCGCATCGCCGAGACCGGCTCCCTGCTCGTCGAGAAAGAGATGGCGCTGGCCAGGGAAGAGCTCAAGAGCGACGTGAAGACGGGCCTCGGGGGCGCCGGCCTCCTCGCGGGCGCGCTGGGCGCGGGCCTCCTCGCCGTCGTCTGCCTCGTGCTCGCCGCCGTGTTCGTGCTCGCCTGGTGGATGCCGGGCTGGCTCGCCGCGCTGCTCGTGGCGGGCGTCCTGCTGGCGGCCGGCGCGGCGCTCGGCGCCATGGGCTGGGGACGCGTGAAGCGGGTTCCGCTCCCGCTCACTCGCAAGACGGTGACGGAGGAGCTGCAATGGGTGAAGGAACGACTCGCCTGAGCACGGTCCCGCGCGGCACCGTGCGCGCGGTGGATACCGGAGACGCCAACGGTCGGCTGCGCGCGCTGGCCGACGACATCACCACGGTCCGGGAGCGCCTGCACGCGCTGGTCGACGAGCTCGACCGCCGCCGGCACGCGGCCTTGGACCTGCGCGGTCACGCGCGCCGTCACGTGCGTGAGATCGCGCTGAGCGCCCTCGCGCTGGCCGCGGTGGCCGGCGTGGTCGTGGCGTACCGCGCGGGCTGGCTCGACCGCAGCCGGCTCGGGCGCCGCCGCGCCGGCTGGCTCAGCGCCAGCTCGACGCGACGCAGATCCCGGCGGGGCTGAAGAGCTCCACCACCGGGGGCGGCGGCGGCGCGGGCGGCGCCGGA
>DATEDO010000254.1:0-30656 GCA_035281625.1 Candidatus Methylomirabilota bacterium | reverse complement strand
GGACCGCCGCGGCTTCGACAGCATCGTGCAGACCGTGACCGGCATCGCGGCGGAGGGCGGCCGCGCGCGCGGGCTCGACGAGCCGCGGCCCTTGCCCTGCCAGGCGCTCGACCACGCCAGCGGCTATCTCCTCGCGTTCGGTGCCATGGTCGCGCTGGCCCGGCGCGCCAAGCAGGGCGGAAGCTGGCTGGTGCGGCTCTCGCTGGCGCAGACCGGCCGCTGGCTCGATCGGTTGGGCCGCGTGAACGGCATCGCCCTGGACGACCTCCGTGCGGACGCAGTCGCCGACCTCATGGAGGAAACCGACACGCCGTGGGGGCGCATGCTCGCGGTGGCGCCGGTCGCGCGCCTGTCGGAAACACCGGGGCGCTTCGCACGGCCCTCCACCCCGCTCGGCGCCCACCCGCCGGAGTGGCCGGCGCGCGAGGCCTGACGGCATGACGGTGCGTGAGTACCACTACAAGGTCGACGCGGACGGCCGCGTCTTCCACGACGGCTCCGAGATCGTGGATGCGGCGACTTTGCGTTTCTTCCTTCTCGGGATGCGCCGTGAAGCCGACGGGCGCTGGCTCGTGCCGTGTCAGGGCGAGCAGAACTGGTTCAGTGTCGACGACACGCCCTTCGTCGTGCAGCGGCTGCGCCTCAACGTGGAAGGGCGCCGCCTCCGCAGCGTCGGCCTCGTCCTCGCCGGTGATCTCCAGGAGCCGCTCGACCCCGCTACCCTCGAGGCCGAGGGCGGGCGGCTCTACTGCCGCGTGCGCCGCGGCGCGTTCCGCGCGCGGTTCGGCCGTATCGCGATGCAGCAGCTGGCGCCCTATCTGGAGGAGCCCGACGGGCGCCTCACCCTATTGCTGGACGGCGCGCGCCACGCCATCGCGGACGCGCGTGCCGCGGCCGGAGGTGTCCATGGTCGCTGATCTATCCACCGCGCCGCTCTCGCCCCGCGAGGCGTCAGCGCTGCTCCGCGCCAGCCTCGAGGCCATCCGTGTCGAGGCCGCCGCGCTGTCCGACGGCGCCGCGTCCTGGCACCCCAAGCCCGGCGAGTGGTGCGCCAAGGAAGTGCTGGGCCACCTGATCGAGGCCGATCGGCGTGGCTTCGGTGGCCGCATCCGCCAGTTCCTCGACGCCGACAATCCCGCGTGCATCGGCTGGGACCCCGACGAGGTCGCCCGCGGGCGCGGCGACTGCGGCAAGCCCGTCGCGCAGCTGCTCGACGAGCTGGGCAAAGTGCGCGCGGACGGGCTCAAGGTCGTCGAGGGGCTGACGGCGGCAGGACTCGCTCGCCGCGGCCAGCATCCCAAGGTGGGCCCGCTCACCGTCTCCGACATCCTGCACGAGTGGGTGCACCACGACCGCAACCACCTCAAGCAGATGATGACCAATGTCCAGGCCTATGCCTGGCCGCACATGGGCAATGCGCAGCGATTCTCCGCCCCCTGAGCTGCTCGCGCGGCTCCGTGGCATGCCGGCGCTGCTGCGCGAGGTTACGGCGGCGCTGGCCGGCGCCACGCATCGTCGCCCCGCCGCCGGGGGCTTCGCGCTCGTCGAGCACGCATGGCATCTGGCCGACCTCGAGCGCGAGGGCTATGGCGCGCGCATCAGCCGGCTCCTCGTCGAGGACGGGCCAGCGCTGCCCGACTTCGAAGGCGACCGCATCGCCCTGGAGCGTGAATATCTGTGTGGGAGCGTCGAGCTGGCGCTGGAGGTGTTCGCGCAGGCCCGCGCACGCAACATCGAGCGGCTGGCCGCGCTCGATGGTGCCGCCCTTGCCCGGCGTGGGACGCAGGAAGGCGTGGGGGAGCTCACGCTGGGCCGCGTGCCGCGCATGATGGCGGCGCACGACGCGGGACACGTGGCAGAGCTGGCGGCGCTGGTGGAAGAGATGGCGCCCGGCGCCTCGGTCCTGGCGAGGCTCCGCGCCATGTCCGGCGTGCCGAACGAGCCCGCGCTCGCCTAGTCGCGCTGCTTCTTTCGCCAGGCCTCGAACTCGGCCACGGTTTCGGGCGACGGCGGGTAGGTGCCGCGCAGCGGCGCGCCCGCCTGTATCTTCGCCAGCACGAAGGCCTCCAGCTCCTCCTGCGCGAGTCCGCCCTCCGCGATCTTGTCGGCCTGCGCGCGCGGGATGCAGACGACGCCGTCGCCGTCCCCCACCATGATGTCGCCCGGCATCACCAGCACGTCGGCGCAGCCGATGGGCACGTTCGCCTCGACGGCGAGATGCCGGTGCACGTTGGCGGGCGCCGCCGCGCCCTTGGCGTAGACGGGGAGGCCCATGCCGGCGATGCCCGCAAAGTCGCGCACGCCGCCGTCCAGCACCGCGCCGGCGGCGCCGCGTGCCTTGAGGCGCGCCACCAGGATGTCGCCCAGCCCCGCCGCGGATTCGATGCCGCGGCAGTCGAGCACCAGCACCGCGCCGGCGGGAATCTCCTCGATGGTCTTGCGCTGAGGATGCGCGGGGTCGCCGAGGCTCTCGAACGTGGAGAGGTCCTCGCGCGCGGGCGCGTAGCGGACCGTCACCGCGGGGCCGACCATGCGTGCCATCGGCCCCACCGGCTTGAGGCCGGCGAGGAACACGCTGCGGAAGCCGGCCTTGAAGAGGCGGGTGCAGAGGGTGGCGGTGGACACGCGCGTGAGACGCTCGAGGGTGTCCGGCGAAAGGGACGAGAGCGGGGTGGGGGTGGGCTTCATGGCCAGCAAGTATAATCCCCTGCGGAGGAAACTGACATGAGCGACACCGTGGGCTTCATCGGGCTCGGCACGATGGGCATGCCGATGGCGACCAATCTCTCCAAGGCCGGCGTGCGGCTGGCCGTCTACGACGCGAGCCCGACGGCGACGGCGGACGCGCGGAAGCTCGCCGGCGTGACAGTGGCGGACTCGCCGGCCCAGGTCGCGGCGCAATCGGACGTGCTGTTCACCTGCCTGCCCAACAACGACATCGTGCTGCGCGTGTACCTGGAAGCGGGCAGCGTGATCCAGGGCGGGCGCAGCGGGCTCGTCACCTGCGACTGCTCCACGGTGAGCCCGGAGATCACGGTGAAGGTAGCCGGCGGACTCGCCCCCAAGGGCATCACCCATATGGACACGCCCATGCTGGGCTCGCAGCCGCAGGCCGTGTCGGGGGAGATCTTCTTTATCGTGGGCGGCGACGAGGCCAAGGTCGCGAAGGTAAAGCCGTATCTCGAGATCATGGGCAAGCTCAACATGTACGTGGGCGGCACCGGCATGGCCAATCGCGTGAAGCTGATCCACAACGGGCTCGCCGCGGTGACCTCCGTGGCCGTCGCCGAAGCGCTCGCCATGGCCGTGCAGGCCGGCGTCGATCCGACCACGTTCTACGACGTGGTGCGAAAGGGCGGCGGCATGGCCTTCGGCACGTACTTCGACCGGCGCGCCAAGCGCATCTTCGATGGCGAGTTCTCGCCGACGTTCATGCTCGAGCACATGCGCAAGGACGCGACCCTCGCGCTGGCCCTGGCGCACGCCATCCGCGTGCCCACCCCCATGCTGGAGGAGACCAAGCGCACCTATGACGAGGCGCTGGACAGCGGCTGGGGCAAGGAGGATTTCTCCGCGGTGACCCACGTGATCGAGAAGCGCATCAACCGCCGGCTGTCGGGGACGTAGCCATGCTCCCGCGCGCCGCCATCGGGTTCGACGAGATCGTGGGCGGGGCCGCCCCCACTGAGGTGAAGACCGCGGGGGCGGGGCCCGCCGGGCGCCTGCCCCTCACCGCCGAGATGCTGATCGAGCGTCCCAGCGGCGACATCTTCGGCTGGACGCAGAACGCGGGCATGGGCTGGGACCCCCGCGAGCTGGGCCGGCCGCAGTACCTCATGCTCTCCACCCAGGGCGGGATCCGCGCCGCCGACGGGCGGCCCATCGCGCTCGGCTATCACACCGGGCACTGGGAGATCGGCCTCCTGCTCCAAGCCGCGGCCGAGGAGCTGACCGCGCTCGGCGGCATGCCCTTCGCCGGCTACTGCTCCGATCCGTGCGACGGGCGCACCCAGGGCACGACGGGCATGATGGATAGCCTCGCCTATCGCAACGACGCCGCCATCGTGCTGCGCCGGCTCGCCCGCTCGCTGCCTACGCGGAAGGGGGTGCTCGGCGTCGCCACCTGCGACAAGGGCCTGCCCGCCATGATGATGGCGCTCGCCGCCCTCCGCGATCTCGCCTGCGTGCTGGTGCCGGGCGGCGTGACCCTGCCGCCCGAGCGCGGCGAGGACGCCGGCACCGTCCAGTCCATCGGCGCGCGCTTCGCTCACGGCGAGCTTTCGCTCGAGCAGGCGCAGGATCTCGGCTGCCGCGCCTGCGGCTCCCCCGGCGGCGGCTGTCAGTTCCTCGGCACCGCGGCCACCTCGCAGGTCGTAGGGGAGGCGCTCGGCCTCTCGCTCCCGCATTCCGCGCTGGCGCCCTCCGGCCAGCCGGTGTGGGTCGACATGGCGCGTCGCTCGGCGCGCGCGCTGGTGGCGCTGGAGGCCAAAGGGCTCCGCGTGCGCGACATCGTCACCGCCAGCGCCATCCGCAACGCGATGATGGTGCACGCGGCGGTGGGCGGCTCCACCAACCTGCTGCTCCATCTCACGGCGATCGCGCATGCCGCCGGCCTGCACCGTCCCACGGTAGAGGACTGGAGCGACGTGAACCGCCGCGTGCCGCGCCTGGTGGACGTGCTGCCCAACGGCCCGCGCAATCACCCCACCGTGCGCGTGTTCCTGGCCGGCGGCGTGCCCGAGGTGATGCTGCATCTCCGACGTGCCGGGCTGCTCGACGAGCGCGCCCTCACGGCGACCGGCGAGCCGCTCGGCAAGAACCTCGACTGGTGGGAGCGCTCCGACCGTCGCCGTGCCTTGCGCGAGCGGCTGGGCGCCGCCGACGGCGTGGACCCGGACGACGTCATCATGAACCCCACGCGGGCCCGCGAGCGCGGTCTCACCAGCACGGTGACCTTCCCGAGGGGCAACCTCGCCCCCGAGGGCTCGGTGATCAAGAGCACGGCCATCGATCCCACGGTGGTGGACGCCGATGGCGTCTACCGCAAGCTCGGCCCCGCGCGCGTCTTCACCACCGAGAAGGCCGCCATCGCCGCCATCAAGAGCCAGGGGCCCGAGCGGCTCAAGCCCGGCGACATCCTCGTGCTGATCTGCCGCGGGCCGCTCGGCGCGGGGATGGAGGAGATCTATCAGATCACCGCCGCGCTCAAGCATCTCTCCTGGGGCAAGCAGGTGGCGGTGATCACCGACGCGCGCTTCTCCGGCGTCTCCACCGGCGCCTGCATCGGGCACGTGGGGCCGGAGGCGCTGGCCGGCGGGCCCGTGGGCAAGGTACGCGAGGGCGATCGCATCCGCATCGTCATCGATCGGGGCAAGCTCGAGGGCCGCATCGATCTCGTGGGCCACGACGGCCGAGAGTACTCGCCCGAGGAGGGCGTGCGCGTCCTCGCCGAGCGGGCCCCGCGTCCGGACCTGGCCCCCGACCCGGACCTCCCCGACGACACGCGGCTCTGGGCCGCGTTGCAGCAGGCGGGCGGCGGCACGTGGGGCGGCTGCGTCTACGACGTGGGCGCGGTGGCCGCCGCGCTGGGGACCGCCTCCCGGCGCTGAGCCGCCGGCGGCGTGGGTCTCCGCGCGAGCAGGAAGAAGACGGAGCCCAGCGCCGCCATCAGTGCGAGCACGGTGAAGCCGGTCACATAGCTCCCGGTGCGGTCGGCGAGGATGCCCGCCACCAGCGGGCCCGCGATCATCCCGATCATCACCACCATGGACGAGATGCCGGAGATCATCCCGAACGACCCACTGCCGAAATAGTCGGCGCGGATGGCGGCCATGAGCGGCCCGCGCGTGCCCCAGGCGAGGCCGTGCAGCATGGCGAACACAACGACCATCCAGTAGGCGGTGGCGTACGCGAGCAGCAGGAGGGCGGTGGCATGCCCCACCATGCAGCCCACCACGATGGCGCGCTTGCTGAAGCGATCGCCCGCCCAGCCACCGCCGAGCTGCCCGGCGATCTGGGTGAGCGTGATGAGCGACACCACGCCCGCAGCCTGCGCGAGCGAGATGCCCAGGCGTTCCGTCACGTGCACCACCATGTGCACCATCACGGCGGAGACGACGAGCAGGGCCGCGCCGTGCCCCGCGGAGATGAGCCAGAACGCACGCGTGCGGAGGGCCTGCCGCGCGGTGAACTCCGCCTCCGCGGGCCCGCGCGCGGCGGTAGCCGCCGCGGGGGCGTCGGCGGCGTCACCGTCCACGCGCCAGCCATACGCCTCGGGTCGGTGGCGCATCAGCTGGGCCAGCGGCAACCCCGCCACGATGATGACCACGCCGGAGAGGAACGCCGTCCAGCGCCAGCCCACTTGCAGCATCAGCCCCGCCACCAGCGGCGTCATGAGCCCCCCCATCGCCATGCCCACCGACGAGAGGGACAGGGCCTGCGCGCGCCGGCGACGGAACCAGTTCACGATCGCGACCGTGATGGGCAGATAGCCGCCTAGCCCGGCGCCCACCGCCATGACGAAGAAGACGAGGAAGAACGACACCGGCCCGCTGATGCGGCTGAAGAGCATGAAGCCGACGCCGAGCACGATCATGCCCGTGCGGATCAGCACGCGCGGCCCGAAGCGATCCGTGAGCCAGCCCTGGATGGGCCCGAGGACCGCGCTCTCCGCCCGCGCCAGCGCGAAGGCCGCGGACAGCAGCGTGCGGCTCCAGCCGAACTCCTCGCGCAGCAGCACCACGTAGGCGCCGTACGCATAGAAGAAGAGCGAGCCGATCAGCGCCTCGAGCCCGAAGCCGGCGGCGACGACCCACCAGCCGTAGAAGATGCGTTCCCGGTGGAGGCTCAGGCCCAGGAAGCGCAGGCTCGCCTCGTCCAGGACGTCTGCTTGAGCACGGTGAGCCTCCCGGTCACATCGGTGAACGCCGCGCCGGCGGCACGCGCGCTGGCAAAGAGAGTACACCAAGCGGTGCGGACCAGGAGGGATGGGGTGAGGCGCCAGCCTGACGACGACCTGAGCCACGGCGCGGGCCGGGTCGAGTTGCCGGGCGCCCTCGCGCGCAAGTATCCCCGTCCGCCTGACCGGCCTCCCCTCGCCAACGCTCATTCAACCGCGCTATTCTCTCCGCGATGAGGGGAGCCCCCACGTGCACGCACCCCACCCTCCCCCGCCCCACCCATCCCCGCCAGCCGCACTCCACAGACCCGCCTATCCCCACCCCGCGCGCTCGCATCCAAACACAGACCCATATACTTCTCGTTAGGTTGTCAGGGTGAGCGGATTCGGAGCTGCGGGGCGACTTGCTTCTTAGGTATGACGCAGGGGCAGCAGCCTACGACCGTTTCGTTGGTCGGTGGTCACGGCTCTACGCAGGCGCCGTGTTGGCGGCGGCCGGGGTAAAGGGGTCTGACCGCGTTCTCGATCTGGCGACGGGCACGGGAGACGCCGCGCTTCTGGCGATCCAACAAGTGGGCCCATACGGCACCAGTATCGGCGTCGACCTCTCCTTGCCGATGCTTGTCGTTGCGAAGAGCAAGAGCTCAGAGGCACGGCTGAGCTTCGTTGCTGCCGATGCCCAGGCCCTCCCTTTCCGCGATCGAAGCTTTGATGCCGCGATCTGCCTCTTTAGCTGTCCACGACGTAAGGGAGAGCGTGAAGCAATTCAACGCAAAGGGCCAGCTCCTGATGGATCTGGAAGCCTACATTGCGACCGGAGCACCGTGAGCGGAGCGGAAAGGGGGTTCGTGTGATCGATGGGCAACCCAACCAGAGGCGTGAGCGGTCCGGCTCGAAGCCGGCCGCTCAGCCTCGGCGTTAGCCCGCTTCGGAAGCACAGTCATGCGCCCCCTTCGGTATTCCATCAACGTCACGTTGGACGGGTGCTGCGATCATCGCGCCATCGTCCCCGACGAAGGCTTGCATCGTCACGCGGCCGAGACCCTCGCCCGGGCCGATGCCCTCCTCTTTGGCCGGGTGACTTACGAGATGATGGAGGCAGCGTGGCGCGCGCCGGCGCGAACGGGAGTGAGGCCTGAGTGGATGCAACCCTGGATGGAGCCCTTCGCCCGGACCGTCGACGCGGCGAAGAAGTACGTCGTGTCGAGCACCCTGGACCGGGTCGATTGGAACGCGGAGCTCGTGCGCGGGGACCTGGGGACGGCCGTTCAGCAACTGAAGCGGGAGTCAGGAAAGGGGCTGTACGTGGCGGGTGTGAAGCTCCCGCTGGCGTTGACGGAGCTCGGGTTGATCGATGAATACGAATTCGTGGTGCACCCCCGGCTGGCGGGCCATGGGCCAACGTTGTTCGCGGGGCTATCGAAGCACGTCGACTTGAAGCTCGTGAGCCGGCTGGAGCTCGGCTCAGGGGCGGTGGCGATGCGGTATGAGCCGAGAAGATAGCCGGCGGGCTAGACGGCCCGATGAGTGAGACATCCGATGCCCCTGCGGTGCCGGTCGACGTCGTGATGCGGCGGCCGACGCTCATTGGTATTCCAGCAATGCCGGTTCTGGCTCCACCACTGGTAGTCCGGCTCGCTCGAGTGGAGGAGGCCGGAGCTTTGGCGGCGCTCTTGGGCCGCGCGTTTGAGCCTGAGAGCTGGGATGCGGCCGGTACTGAGCGTGAGCTGTTCGGTGACGAGACGGTCAGGGCGACGTTGGTGGTCGCGGCAGCGGGGCGGCTGGTGGCGACGGCTTCGTTGCAGGTACGCCCGGACGTTCCGGAGCATGGTTGGGTGCGGTGGGTTGCGACGGATCTGGATCGCCGCCGGGAGGGCTTGGCGCGGACGTTGATGATCGGTGTGCTCGCGATGGCGGGGCAAGCAGGGTGTCGAGAAGCTCGTCTTCAGACGCAGCCCGATCGCGTGGCGGCGATCCCGTTGTATTTGCAGTTGGGGTTCGAGCCCTTTGTGAGGGGCAATCCGGAACGTGAGGTATGGGCGCGAGTGATCAGGTTTCTGCGCGGCAATGATCCCTACCGAGAGCGCCCCTAACCCGCTTTCAGGAGGCCTCCATGACAGCCCAGACCGCCAATCTCTATCTGTTCGAGGACCTCGACGACGCGAGCAAGACGCGGCAGCTCGCGAACAGCGATCTCGCTGCGCTTCGCACCGCCGCTGACTGGATCAAGAGTTTCGTGGCCAGGCCCCACAAGGATCTCGGCCGCGACGGACCCGTGTGTCCCTTCGTGCCTGAGGGCTTGGAGCGGAGAACTCTTTGGCTCGCTTCTGAACACGTCGCGGGCCGCAGCGTGCCAGATGTAGTCCAGCTAGTGAACGAATACAAGGCCCGGTTCCTGCACGCTCAACCCACGAGTGGCGAGGGTGCGATCTACAAGTCGCTCGTCGTCGTGTTCAGCGACGTTCCGGCGGATCGTGCAAAGAGTCTCTTCGACGAGGTCCTCAAGCACGCGGCAGTTCCGTCCTATGTGGACGATGGGCTCGTGATGGGAGGGTTCTACCCACACAACGAGGGGACTGCGGTATACAACCGAGGGTTTCGGCCGTTCATGTCGCCCGTGCCGTTTCTGCTCGTGCGACACGCGGTCATCAGCGACTGGAAGTTCTTCCTGGACGACGAGGACTGGCTCAACCGGTGGGCGCATCGCTATGGGGAGTCCGGAACCCAGGCACTCGCCGGAGAACTACGCCGCTTGCCGTGGCGCGCGAGAGGCTGAGCGTTAGCCCGTGGGCGCGCACGACCGCAGCGCCATCATCACCGCCTCCCGCGCGCCCTTGCCCCGCGCCCGCGGACTGATGATGGGCAGGCCCAGGCCCGCCGCGCGGTAGTCCTCGATGCGGGCGCGGCATTCGGCCGGCGTGCCGACCAGGCCTACCGCGGCGGCCATCGCGTCGGACACCGCGCGAGCGGCGCCCTCGCGGTCGCCCTTCTGCCAGGCGGTCTGGATGGCGCGCGCGGCGTCGGGGAAGCCGGCCTCGGCGAGCAGGCGGTTGTAGCGGGGGAAGAAGCCCGCGTACATGGCCACCGCGGGGCGCATCCGCTCGAGGGCCTCGCGGCGATCCTCGGCGATCACGCAGGGGAGGAGCGAGGCGATCTCCACGTCCTCCGGCCGCCGCCCGGCGCGGCGGGCGCCCGTGGCCACGTGCGCGGCGGCGCGGGCGGGAGCGTCCACGGTGCTCCAGGTGAGGATGAGACCGTCGGCCAGCTCGCCGCACGCTTCCAGCATGGGGGGAAAGAGCCCGGACAGATAGATCGGGATGGTGCGCCGCAGCGGCGTGAACCAAAGGTCGAAGCGATCGATGGCAATGGTCTCGCCCCGATAGGAGACCTCGCCGTCGCGCAGCAGCGCGCGGATGGCCTCCACGCTCTCGCGCACGCGGGAGATGGGCTTGGCGTAGGGCAGGCCGTGCTCACCTTCCACCTGCACGCGGTGGCTCGAGCCGAGGCCCAGGACGAAGCGCCCGTTCGAGAGCGCGTCCACCGTGGCCGCGGCCATGGCGATGGTGGGCACGCTGCGCACGAACACGCTGCTGATGCTGGTGCCGAGGCGGATGCGCGTGGTTGCGGTGGCGCACGCGGCGAGGATGGCGAACTGATCGCCGCCGTGGCCCTCGGCCACCCAGGCGGACTCGTACCCGAGGTTCTCGGCCAATCGCACGCACTCCACGATCTCGGGGGCGGTGAGCCCGCCGCTGATGGCCAGCCCGATGCGCGGGGGATCCACGGCGCTACGCTGTCTTGTACCGCGCGATGACGGCCGGGTCCGGATCCACGCCGAGGCCGGGCCCCTGCGGCACTGCGAGCAGGCCGGCTCGCGCGTTGGTGAACCCGTTGAACAGATCAGGCTCGAGGGTGGCGTAGATGCGCTCCACCAGTGGCTCGCGCGGCTGCGCGGCCAGGAAATGAAGCGTGGCGAGGAGGCCGGGCCCGAAGTAGGGCGAGTGGGGCACCAGCGTGACGCCGGCGGCCTCGGCGAGAATACCCACCTCCCGCAGCGCGGTGACCCCGCCGATCTTGGTGACGCTCGGTTGGGCGTAGGTGACGGCGCCCGCGTCGAACATGTGCTTGAAGTCGATGGGGTTGCTCGCGTTCTCGCCGGCGGCGAGCGCGATCCCGCCCTCCTGGCGCACGCGCGCCAGCCCCGCCCAGTCCTCCGGCGGCCACACCGGCTCCTCCAGCCAGAGCAGGTCATGGGGGCGGAAGCGTCGCGCCATCTCGAGCGCCTCCACCGGCGTCCACGGGCAGTTGGTGTCCACCGTGAGCTTCATCTCGGGCCCGCCGCCTTGGCGCGCCGCACGCACCGCGGGCTCGGTGATCTCGTGGAGCTTGACGTACCTGTAGCCTTCCTTCACCGCGCCCTCGGTGATGCGCGCCACGACCGAGGCGTCGCCGTAGCGGAAGAAGCTCGCGTAGGCGGTGATCTCCGTCCGCGCGCCGCCACCCAGCAGGCGGTGCAGGGGAAGTCCCGCCGCCTTGCCCGCGAGATCCCACAGCGCGATGTCGATGCCGGAGAGGCCGAAGATCGACGGCCCGCCGCGCCCGAGGTTGTGGAAGCGCTTCAGGAGATCAGCGCGCAGCGTGCCGATCTGGGTGGCGTCGCGCCCCACGCACGCAGGTCCGATGTAGGAATCCAGGGCGGCCTTGGTGGATTCGTTCACCGCGTAGCCGAAGGCCTCCCCCCAGCCGGTGAGGCCCGCGTCAGTCTCCACGCGGACCAGGAGCACGTCCACGGTGTCGAACACGCGGCCGAAGAAGCCGGTGGGCGGGCCGGGCTGGGTGAAGGGCAGTTTCACGATGGTGGACTCGACGCGGGTGATCTTCACGGGGCACCTCCGGCGCGCATTATCCCGGGCGCTGGCGCCCTTGTCCACCTGCGCGGCGTGTGGCATGGTCCCGCCATGAAGATCACCTCGGTTGCGATCCACCGCCTCTCGGTGCCGCTGCCGCGCCCCGTGCGCACGGCCATCCACAACCACGCCCACGCCGACACCGTCGCCGTCGTGCTCGGGAGCGACGCGGGCGCCGTGGGCTCTGGTTATTGCTTCGCCTTCGGCGCCAAGCGCGCCGCCGCCCTCGCCGCGCTGGTGGAGGATCTCGCGGTGTTCTACGAGGGCAAGGATCCCGCCGCGGTGCTTGCCCACTTCGAGGCCGCGTGGCGCTCCATCAACTTCATCGGTCACTCGGGGCTCGCGATGATCGCCCTTTCCGCGCTCGACACCGCATGCTGGGACCTGGCCGCGCGCGCGGCGAACCTGCCCCTCTTCCGCTATCTCGGCGGCGCGCGCCCCCGCGTGCCCACCTACGCCTCGTCCGGGCTCTGGATCGACTACTCCGTCGGCCAGCTTCTCGCCGAGGCGGAGAAGTTCCAGGCCCAGGGCCATCGCGCCATGAAGATGCGCGTGGGCGGCCCCGACCCCCGCGTGGACGTGGAGCGTGCGCGGCTCCTGCGCGAGGCCATCGGGCCCGACGTCAAGCTGATGGCCGACGTGAATCAGGGCTGGGACGAGCCCACGGCGATCCGCTGGGGCCGGGAGCTGGAGGAAGCCGCCGACCTCTACTGGCTGGAAGAGCCGCTGCCCTACGAGGATCTCGAGGGCTGCGCGCGCATCAGCGCCGCCCTCACCATGCGCATCGCCACTGGCGAGTCCGACTACGGAAGCCTTGGCATGAAGCGCCACCTGGACGCCCGCGCCGCCGATGTCCTCATGCCCGATCTCCAGCGCATGGGCGGCATCACGGAGTATCGCCGCGCCGGTGAGCTTTGCCGCGCCTACGGCCAGCCCGTGTCGTCCCACCTCTTCATGGAGGCCTCCTGCCACGTGCTGGCCGCCGCGCCCAACGCCTTGATCCTCGAGCACATGGACTGGTGGCAGCCGCTCTTCTCCGAGCCGTTGCGCATCGAGAGCGGCGAGGTGATCGTGCCCGAGCGCCCGGGCATCGGCGTGGAGCTGGACGCGAAGGCTCTGGCGCGCTTCAAGGCCTGAGCGTAGACTCCTCCCGAGATCCGCGGTAAGACCGGTTCCCCGGCAGAGGAGGCTCACATGCCGGTTCTCCGGGGCTAGAGGCCCTCGAACGAAGCCCCCACGCGGTCGGCGACGACCGGGCGGGGGCTTCTCGCTTTCCAGGAGGTGCGCCATGAGCGTGATCGCCGTCTCCGAGAGCCTGGGCAGTCTGGGGATCGAGATCGGCCGCGAGGTGGCCGCGCGGCTCGGCTACGAGTTCGCCGAGCGCGACATCATCAGCAAGGCGGCCGATCGGTACGGCGCGGACCTGTCGCGCCTGAGCCACGCCGCCGAGGAGCGGCCGACCCTGCTCGAGCGCTTCACCGCCGAGCAGCATCGGTTCGCGCACTACGTCGACGCCACCGTCCACGAGATGGCGGCGCGCGACAACTTCGTGATCGTGGGGCTGGCCTCGACCCTGATCCTGGCCAACGCCCCTCACACCCTGCGCGTCCGCGTCACCGCCTCCGAGCCGGCGCGGGCCGGACGTCTGTCGCGTCAGCTCTCGCTCCCGCCCGACCTCGCGCTCCGTCGGGTGCGCGAGTCCGACCGCGAGCGCGCCGGCCGCGTCCGCTTCCTCTACCACGTCCACTGGGAGGATCCGCTGCTCTACGATTTCGTCATGAACACCGAGAAGATGGAAAGCGAGGAGGGGGCGCGGCTCTTGCAGCAGATGCTCGAGCACGAGCGGTTCCGGTCCACCGAGGAGTCGCGCCGGACCATGAAGGACCGGAGCCTGGTCGCCCAGGCCTACGCGGTGCTGATGGCCGATCCGGTCACGCGGGAGCGCCGGCTCACCGTGACGAGTGAGGACGCGGTGCTGAGCGTCGGCGGCCGGGTCGAGGAGTGGTCGGTGCGGCGGGCGGTGCAGCAGGCGCTCTCCAGCATCACGGGCGTCCGCGAGATCCGCTTCCTCACGCCCGCGGCCATCGACGGCGAGGGCGGCGGTGACGCGGGCGGCGATCTCTACGGCGCCTCGCGGCGCTGGGGCGGATACGGCCCAAGCGCCTGAACCCGCGCCCCGAAGAGGCGTCCGTCGATCACGGCGAGCCCGGCGGCGATGAAGGCCATCCCCCCGAAGTGCCGGGGGCCCGGCCGCTCGCCGAGGGCCGCCGTGCCGAGGACGAGGGCGATCGCCGGCATCAGGAGGGTGACGAGCAGGAGATTCGTCGCGCCCGCGGTGGCCAGGATGCGGAAGTAGACCACGTAGCCGAGCGCGGTGCTGATGATGGCATCGGCCCCCAGCCCACCCAGCGCGTCCGGCCATCCGCTTCATACGGGTGGGAGAGGTACGTGCGATACTTGGCCGGCCACGGCCCCCATGAAATGAAATGAGCTGCGACCACGCCGCCTGATGTCCGCACAAGCGCGCCTCTCGGACGCGGAGGCGGGGCCGCTCTATTCGGACCTCGGCCAAGCAAACGTCTCCGGGTCGAAAGCCATGGTGGAAGCGCCGGTGAGGGCCGGAGGTTGAATCGGCGCGCGTGGCTCATCGGCACGCTGGCCTTGTGCGCGTCACCGTCACCGGGATCGGCACAGGCGCCCCGCCGGACCTATCGAATCGGCATCCTCGGCGGCTCCTCGCCCACCAGCCCGGAAGCGCGACACTTCTGGGACGCCTTCTTCGGCGCGCTGCGCGAGCTCGGCTACGTGGATGGGCAGAACGTCGTATTCGAGGGCCGGTACTACGGTGACCATCTCGACAAGCTGCCCGCAATGGCGGAGGAGCTCGCCCGCGCACGGGTTGACGTCATCGTGGCCGGCGCGGTCCCGGCGCCAGAAGCGGCCAGGCGGGCCACGTCGACGATCCCGATCGTCATGGTCAATCACCCCGACCCCGTCGCGAGCGGGCTCGTCGTCAGCTATTCGAGACCCGGCGGGAACGTTACCGGATTGTCCATGGCGTCTCACGAGCTTCGGGTCAAGATGCTCGAGCTGACCAAGGAGATGCGGCCGGGGCTCACCCGCGTCGCCTTTCTGCGGCAGCCGGGCGTTCCCCTGGACACACGCGAGCTGGAGCGTGCGGCCCGAGCGCTGAAGGTGCGGGTTCAGTTTGTGGACGCGGCGGAGCCGGGCGAGATCGCCGACGCCTTCGCAGTCGCGACCCGGGAGCAGGCGGGGGCCGTCCTCGTCCTGGCGGGCGCGATGTTCTTCAAGTATCGTGCGCAGATCGCCGAGCTGGCAGTGAAGAGTCGCATGCCCACGGCCTACCTGCTCCGCGAGCACGTCCTCGCGGGTGGCTTGTTGTCGTACGGGCTCGACCTGCGCGAGAACTTTCGACGGGTGGCAGGGATCGTGGACCGCATCCTGAAGGGCGCCCGACCCGCCGAGCTCCCCGTCGAGCGCCCAACGAAGTTCTGGCTCGCCTTGAACCTGAAGACGGCGAAGGCCCTGGGCCTCGCGATTCCGCCATCCTTGCTCGCGCGGGCGGACGAGACGATCGAGTGACACGCGCGGCCGCCCCATGAGGCCCCTCGTCAAGGTCGGCCTGGTCGCGCTCGGCTACGCGGGCGCTTTGCTCGTCGCGCTTGCGGTGGTGACCTTCCGTGTCGTGACGACGACCGGCCCCGACGCCCAGGCCTCGAGCGGCATGTACGCCTTCGGCGACGCGCTCCTCTTCGTGAACGTCTTCGGCGTGCTCGCTCTCGTTCCCACCGTGGCCGCCCTGTACTTCCTCCGACCCTATCGCGCCGTCTGGACGGCGCTGGCCATCGTGGCGATCCTCACGGCGCTGGCGGGTGTCGCCGCGGCCATCGTCTTCGCGGCGGGCCGCCACGATACCTCGTCCACGCTCGCGGAGTGGACCGCGCTCGCCGTGCTTCGGATCCTCGGGGCGCCGCTGCTCGCGGTCGGCTGGCTGACCTGCGTCCTCATGGCCCCGGCGCGCGGTCCCCGGCTCGCGCTTCTGGCTGCCGTGCTGCTCGAGGCGTTGGTGAGCGCGTACGGCGCGTTCATCTGGGTCGGCGCGCAGTTCGGCAGGTACTGACACCCATGGGATGAGACCGACCGTATCGCCGCTAGCGCGGCAGCATCCCCGCCCGGCTCGCCGTCACGATGAGCACTCCCGCCAGCGTCGCCGCGCCGCCCCCGATCTCGGCGAGGCCCGGCCGTCCGCCGAAGAGGGCCATGGACCAGAGCCACGTCACCACCGGCGTGAGGGTGAGGATGATCGTGAGGACGCTCATGTCCATGCGGCGCAGCACGAGGTAGTAGAGTCCGCGGCTGATCACCACGTTCACGGTGCCGGCCAGCAGCAGCCAGCCCCAGCCAACCGCCGAAGGCCACACCAGCGCCCCCTGGGCGGCGGCGAGGACGAGAAGCACGGCGGCGACCCCGGCGACCCGGTAGAACAGGAACTCGCCGAAGGGGATGTCACCGCCGTAGCGTTTCACCACCGCGGAGTGAAGGGCGTAGAGCAGGGTCGACGCGATCACGATCAGCGCGCCCACGCGGAGATAGTCGCCGGGCTGGAAGCTGATCACCACCACGCCCACCAGCGCGAGCACCGTGCCGAACACCTCCACCCGCGTGAGCCGCTCGCCCAGCCACAGAATGCCCAGCGCCAGGGTGAAGAGGATGGACGTGCGGGAGAGGAGCGACGCCGTGCCGGGATCGACGTACTTCACCGCTACGAAGCCCATGTTGGTGTTGACGCCGACGAGCAGACCGATGGACAGGAAGAACCACGGATGGCGGGCGAGCACGCCGAGCCCGATCCGTCCGCGCAGGGCCACGAAGACCACGAGCGCCCCCGCCGCCATCATGTAGAAGGCGCCGGCGGCGGGCGGGAAGTGCGGCAGGAGCAGCCGCGCGAACACGAAGTAGAGGCTGTCGGCGACGAGGAGAAGAGGGACGGCGGCGCGCGAGATCGCGGCGGAGCCGGTCGGCGGGCCCGCCACTAGACGAGCGGCCAGGGATACCGCATGCCGGACGGATCCGTGGGGAACACCCCGGCCTCCAGCAGCGCGCAGGCGCGCTCGCGCAGGCCCTCGCACTCGGGCCGGGTCATCAGCTCGGTGAGCGGCCGCGGCAGCTCGCTCTCGATCAGCCGGCGGAGGTCCCGCAGCAGGGCGTCCGGGAGCGCCTCACCGGCGAAGTCCCAGATCACCGTGCGGAGCTTGGGATCGACGTGGAGGATGAGCCCGTTGTCGATGGCGAAGATGCGGCCCTCGGGCCCGAGGAGGCAATGGCCGCTCTTCCGGTCGGCATTGTTCGCGATGAGGTCGAAGGCGCAGATGCGCTTGAGGGTGTCGTGGTGCGCGGGCTCGTCGAGCAGGCTGAAGTAGTGCTGGGAAAAGTCGGCGTGGACGAAGAGCTGGAGCGAGCCCTCGCCGTGCGGGCCGTCACGCGGGACGGTGAGCGGGACGAGGCCCCAGCCGAGCGCCTCGGAGAGAAGATAGGCGGCCACCTCGCGCTTCCAGAGCCCGGGAGCGAAGTCCCAGAGCCGGCGCTCGCCCTTCCGCGGCTTGTAGACGGCCAGGGTGGAGGCGCCGTCGAGCGAGCACTCCACCAGCAGGGTGATGTTCGAGGAGGCGGGCAGACGGCCCTTGACCTCGATCTCGCCGCGGGTGAGGAGATCGAGGGCCGTGGGCCCATCGGACATGTCGCGCCGGCGGCGGGGGCTCAGTGCTTCAGGTGCCCGTTGGTGCCCGGGCAGGGATGGCCGTCGGGATCGATGGGAAGCCCGCAGGTGCGGCAGATGGGCCGGCCGGACTGCACGAGCGTGCGGGCCCGCTCGACGAAGGCGGCGGCCTGCGGACGCGTGAGGCGAAAGCGCGCCTTCGCGGTGTCGGGTGACTCCGTGGCTTCGGCGGTCGCCGCTTCCGCTTCCTCGGCCTCCTCGCCGCTTTCTTCGGCGTCGTCATCCTCGTCTTCTTCCTCGTCGCCTTCCGTCAGCTCTTCCGCCACGATGAGGATGCGGTCGGCGCCCTCGTCGTACGCCACGCCCAGCGAGCCCACCACCCACGCCTCGGCCACCGGCTCGAGCAGCGCCATGTCCGAGGGCAGCGGGCCGGGCTTGGGCAGATCGGTGAGGAGCTTCGCGAGGTACTCCGCCAGCGCGCCCACCTGCTCCTTCTCCAGCTTGAGCGTGACGACCTCGCCCTTCTCGCGCGCCTGGAGGTAGAAGACGCGCCGGCCGGGCTGTCCCACCGTGCCGGTGGTGAAGAAGTCAGGCGCCTCGAAGTCGTAGGAGGCGGCCATCAGCCCACGAGCCCGGCGAGATCACCGCCGGTGGAGTTGACGGTGAGCACCGCGACGCCGGTCTGACCGTAGGCCACCGCGCTGATCGAGGCGGTCGCGATCATGATGCGCTGGAAGAGATCGAGCGGCGTACCGAGGGCGTGCGCGATGGCGGTCTTGATGGGGTCGGCATGCGATACCGCGACCACCGTCTCCCCGGGATGCCGCGCGACGAGGGCGGCGATGGTGCTGGTCATGCGCGCCTGGATCTCGGTGAAGGACTCCCCGCCGGGGAAGCGAAAGCCGCTCGGGTAACGCTGCACCGCCGTCCACTGGGGCGTCTTCGCGGCCTTGCTGATCTCCCAGCCCGTCCAGTCGCCGATGTCGCACTCGAGCAACCCCGCGTCGGTCTGCATGCCCATGCCCCGGCGGCCGGCGATGATCTCGGCCGTCTCCCGCGCGCGCTCCAGCGGCGAGGAGTACACCGCGGCCACCGCCTTGAGCGCGGCGATGCGCTCGGCCGTCGCGGCGGCCTCCTTCTTGCCGTCCTCCGACAGGTGGAGCCCCGGGGCGCGGCCCGGCAGCACCGAGCCGGTGGTGGGGGTGCGCCCATGCCGAACGAGCAGCACGCGCGTGATGATGGGCTGGCGGCGCTTTCGAATGATGGCGTGATCTCCGCGGTCGAGTCTTCGAGGCACCCGTGCGTGAGCGTGATGGTAGACCGCGCGCCTCCGGCACGCAAGCGTGGCGGACGCCGGCGCGCGTCCGCTCAGGCGAGCAGTCCGCGCCGGTCGAGGTGGCGGAGCGCCACCGACGCGCCCGCGCCGAGCGCCAGCATGAGGCCCCAGGGCAGGCCCACGAGGCCGGGGCGGCTCTGCGCGTCCAGCGCCGCGCCGACCAGGGCATTCCCCACGGTGCTGCCGATACCGCCCGCCATGGCGTAGAAGCCGTAGTAGGTGGCGATGAGCCGGTCGCGGCCGAAGCGCGGCACCATCGCCATGGCGAACGGGCTCGCCACCATGGAGCCCACGGTGAGAAAGGCCATGGCGACGAGGCTCGGGCCGAGCGCGGCCACGATGGAGCCGCCGGAGGCCGCTCCGGCGTGACCGACCAGCGCGGCGCCCAGCGGCGCCGCGAAGCCCACCGTCATGAGCGCGAGACCCAGCGCCACCGCCTCCGGCGGCCGATAGCGCGCCTGGCACCAGGCGGTGACGCGCACCTGGCCCACGAGGGCGAGCACGGACGAGAGCACGAAGAGGGCGCCCACCGCGACATCGCTGCCGGTGGCGCGCCGCGCTTCCAGCGGCAGCGTGAGGTACATCTGGCTCAGCAGGACGGAGTACGCGAGCATCACGGCGGCGAAAAGGACGAAGCCGCGATTCGCGACCACCTCCGCCCAGTCGCTCAGCACGGGTTGCGCGCTTTCAGCGGCCATGTCCACCCGCCGCGGGAGGTAGCGGAACTGCAGCAGCATGAGGCCCAGGAAGATCGCGCCGGCGACGAGGCAGACGAGGCGGAAGGAGAGGCCGAGCAGCGCCACGCCCAGGGGCGGGCCCAGCAGCGTGCCGACCTGCCCGGCGAGATTGGCGAGCGCGAATACCTCGGCGCGCCGGCCCGGCGACGACTCCGCGGCGAGATAGGCGCGCAGCGCGGGCCCGAACAGCGCGCCGGCGAGCCCGGACAGAATGGCGGCGGTGAGGATGCCGGGCACGGAGGCGACGAGCCCGAAGAGGGTGAAGCCCGCCGCGCGCAGGGCGAGGCCGGCGATGATCAGCGGCTTGTAGCCCACACGGTCCGCCAGGGTGCCCCCGATCACGTTGAGGCCCTGCTGGCTCAGCACGCGGATGCCGAGGACGAGGCCGACCATCCACGCGGAGAACCCGAGCGTGTCCCGGAAGTAGACGGCGAGGTACGGGAACAACATGTAGAACGAGAGGAAGATCGTCAGCTCGTTGAGGAGGAGAACTTGCACGGCGCGGCTCTGCTCGAAGACCTGCCGTAGCGCGGACACCGTGGCATTATACAGAGCTATGGCGACTCTCGAGATCGGTGACAAGGCTCCCGCGTTCACGCTCAAGGACCAAGACGGAAAGACCCACCGGCTGAAGGACTACGCGGGGCGCCCCCTCATCCTCTACTTCTATCCGAAGGACGACACGCCCGGCTGCACCAAGGAGGCATGCGAGTTCCGCGACAACCTCCCCAAGTCCGGCAAGTCACGCGTGGCCGTGCTCGGCGTGAGCATTCTCGACACCGCGAGCAAGGCGAAGTTCGCGCGGAAGCACCGTCTGACCTTCCCCTTGCTCGCCGACGCCGACCACGCCGTCGCCGAGAAGTACGGGGTGTGGCAGAAGAAGTCGCTCTACGGGCGGCAGTTCATGGGGATTTCGCGCACCACCTTCCTCATCGGGCCCGACGGCAAGATCGTGCGGCGGTGGGACAACGTGAAAGTCGACGGCCACGCCGACGAAGCCTTGGAGGCGGCGCGGGCCTTGTAGCCCGGGCGGCTAGCGCCAGATTCCGCTGCCGAGGTAGCGCACCGCGGCCATTGCGGCGGTGGCGCCATCGCCTGCGGCGGCGACGAGGAGCCTTGCCGAGGCGGCGCGCACGTCGCCCGCGGCCAGCACGCCGGGTACCGTGGTGCGCATCTCCAGGTCCGTCACGATTTGCCCGCCCGGGGTGAGGGGCACCAGGCCGCCCAGGAACTCGGTGTTGGGCGTGAGCCCGGCGTAGATGAACACGCCGCTCACCGGCATGGGCGCGCGCGCGCCGGTGGTGAGATCCTCCACGATCACGCGCTGCACCGCATCCGTTCCCTCGATGGCCCGCACCGCCGCGTTCCAGCGGAAGCGCAGCCTGGGATTGGCCCGGGCGCGCTCCTGCAGCGAGCGGGCGGCACGCAAGGTGTCGCGCCGGTGGATCACCGTCACGTCCGATGCGTACCGGGTGAGGTGCATCGCCTCGTCGACGGCGGCGTCCCCGCCGCCCACCACCGCGACCGGCTGCTGCATGAAGAACGAGCCGTCGCAGGAGGCGCAGTGGGAGACGCCCTTGCCCACGAAATCGCCCTCGCCGGGCACGCCGAGGGTGGTGAAGCGCGAGCCCGACGCCACGATGAGGGCGCGGGCGCGCACGGGGCCGGCGTCGGTGTCGAGCAGCTTGTCGTCCCCGTCCAGCCGGAAGCCGGTGACCTCGCTCATCTGGACCTCGGCGCCCGCGTTGTTCGCCTGCTGCTGAAGCGCCGGGCCCAGGGTGTAGCCGGCCACGCCGTCGGGTAACCCCGGGTAGTTCTCGATGTGCTCGCAGTTGAGCACCTGGCCCCCCGAGGCGAAGCGCTCGAGGACGAGGGTGCGAAGCCGGTCGCGGGCGGTGAAGAGGGCGGCGGTGAAGCCCGCGGCGCCGCCGCCCACCACCACCACGTCGTAGCGCCCCGCCACGGCCTCAGTGCGCCTCGCCGAGCCCGAGCCGCCGGTGCAGGCGCGCCAGCGGCTCCGGGGCCCACCAGTTCCAGTGGCCCATGATGCGCATCGTCGCGGGGACGAGGAGGGCACGCACGATGGTGGCGTCCACCACCACCGCGATGCCCATGCCGATCCCGATGGCCTGGATGGGCACCATGTCGGCGGTGCCGAAGGCGAAGAAGACGGCGGCCATGATGGCGGCGGCGCCGGTGATGAGGCGGCCGGTCCGCTCGAGCGCGGCCGCCACCGCGCGCGCATTGTCGCCGGTGCGGTCGTACTCCTCGCGGACGCGGCTCAGCAGGAACACCTCGTAGTCCATCGACAGGCCGAACATCACGCAGAACATGATGATGGGCGTGGACGTCTCGATGGGACCGGGCGTGAAGTCGAGCCACCGCTGCAGGTGCCCATCCTGGAAGATCCACACCAGCGCGCCGTAGGACGCGCTGATGGACAGCACGTTCATCACCACCGCCTGCAGCGGCAGGAGCAGCGAGCCCAGAAGAAGGAAGAGGACCACGTAGGTCGCGAGCATGATCACCGCCACCGTGAGGGGCGCGTTTCGCGCGATCGCGTGGGCGATGTCCATGTCCACCGCGCTCTGCCCGGTGACGAGCACCTCGGCCTCCAGCGGGGGCCGGGCGGCGCGGATGGTGCGCACGAGGTCATGCGCCTCCTTGGACCCGGCGCGGAGGGGGGTGGACACCGCCAGCACCATGAGCCGGTCGCTCGCGGTCTGGGCGACCGCCTCGCGGATGAACACCGGTAGCATCTCGGGCGGCGCCGCGAAGATCTGCAGGTAGTGATCGCGCGTGATCTGCGGATGCAGGGCGACCGGGCCCTGGACCCGGCTCACGTTGGGCAGCTTCCCGAGCCACTGTGCGTAGTCGTGGGCGCGGCCCACCGACTCCTGGGAGCGCAGCTTGCCCCGCGGATCGTGCAGGGCCACCACGATGTGGCTCGACTCCCCAGCGGGGAACTCGGCGCGGTACACCTCCTCGCCCCGGCGCGACTCGGCGGCGGGCGGGAGGATGCCGACATCGCTGCCGGCCAGCCGGAGCCGCAGGAAGGGCGACCCGACAAGGACCAGCCCCACTACCACCGGCACGAGCACCCGCCAGGGATGGGCCATGACGGTGGCGGCGAGCCAGCGCCAGGCGCGATGGCTGAGGGCGGACTGCTCGGGGTGGAGATAGGGGATGCGGAGGGCATCCACCCGGCGGCCGAGCACGGCCAGCAGCGCCGGGAGAAAGGTGAGCGAGAACCCGACCGCGAGCAGCACGACGGCGGTGCCGGCCAGGCCCATGGAGGCGAGGCTCCTGAGCTGCAGGCACAGCATGCCGAGGAGACCGATGGCCACGGTGAGGCCGGAGAAAAGGACGGCCCGCCCCGCGGTGGCCAGGGTCCGCGCCAGCGCCTCCGCGCCCCGGCCGATCTTCAGCTCGTCGCGGTAGCGGCTGATGACGAAGAGCGAGTAGTCCACCGCCACGCTGAAGCCCACCATGGAGACCACGTTGGCCGCGTACACCGACACCGGCGCCGCGTACGAGAGCGCGATGGTCGCGGCCATGCCCGCCGTCACTCCGAGCACGCCCACGCCGAGAGGCAGCGCCGCGCCCACCACCGAGCCGAACACGAGCACGAGGAGGAGCGGCACCACCGGCCAGATCACCCGCTCCGCGCGCTTGATGGCGCGGGTCGCGGTCTCGGTGAAGTCGTGGTTCAGCGCCATGGCGCCGAGCGGGAGCACCTCAAGCGCGTCCGAGCGCACCTTCGCCCGCAGCTCACGGTACTGTCCGCTCTCGCTCTGGCCGAGACTCATGGCCGAGAGCTCCGACGGCCCGCCCTTGAGCTCGACGGTGACGAGCACGCGCCGGCCGTCGCGGGAGGCGCGCCCCGAGTCCGGCATGGGGTCGTCCCATGGCGTGACCACCCGCGCCACCCGCGGATCGGCCCGGAGCGGCGCGAGCGCCTGGTCGACGGCGGCCAGGAAGGCGGGGTCGGTGGACTGGAGCGTGGTGCTGCCGAGGATCAGGCCGAAGGAGGGCGGGCGCTTCGGCAGCTCACGCTCGATGAGCGCGATGGCCTGCCCGGACTCCGTGAAGCGCGGCACCGGGTTGTTGTCGAAGGTGCCCCCGCGGAGGACCAGCCAGATGGAAGGGACGAGCGTGGCGGCGGAGAGGAGGAGGACGCCCCAGCGATGACGATGGACGAAGCGCCCCCAGGCGTCGAACACTACCCGTCGGCGTCCAGCGCGGGGGCCAGCGTTCGCGTGGGCGCGGGCGCGTAGAACGACGACTCGGTGAGCCCCGCGAGGGATTGCCGCGCGAACTCGATGAGGTGATGGCTCACCACGGTGCTGTGCACGTACTGCTCGAAACGCCCGGTGCCGAGCATGCGGAGGGTCATGCGCCAGAATTCGCGGCGGTAGCGGCCGCGGACGCCGAGGCGCCAGAAGAGCCGCGCGAAGATGCCGATGCCCCGGCGGACATTGGCGGGCGACAGGCGCCGGGGGTCGACCGGGTAGCGGAGCCGGTGACGGAAGGTGTGCTCCTGCTGATGGGTGTAGCGCGCGTAGAGGAATTCCGGCTCGTAGGCGGCGCCGATGCAGTGGCGCCACATGTCGAGCACGGTCTCGTAGGGCATGAGGAAGTCGACGTTGGACTCGCGCCCGGCTTCGTTGCGGAGGCGGCCGGCGCGCTCGAGCCGGGTCCAGAGCGGCGTCTTCGGCAGCGCGTAGAGCACGTTCATGGTGAGGATGGGGATGTGCGAGTCGCGGATGAACTGGACGATGCGCTCGGCGGTGTCGGGCGTGTCGGTGTCGAGCCCGATGATGATGCCGGACACCACCTCCATCCCGTAGGCGTTGATCTTGTCCACCGCGTCCAGGATGGGCAGGCGCAGGTTCTGCGACTTCGACATGGCGTGGAGCGCGTCGGGCTCCGGCGTCTCGATGCCGCAGAAGATCGTGACGAAGCCGGCCTCGCGCATGAGGGCGAGGATGTTCTCGCTCTTGGCGATGTTCAGCGTCGCCTCGCAGGCGATGCGCAGCGGGTATCGGTGCTTCTTCTGCCAGGCGATGAGATGGGGGAGGAGGTCGAGCGCGGCCCTGGGGTTGGCGATGAAGTTGTCGTCCACGAAGTAGACGGATTGCGCCCCGCCCTCGCGGAGGCGATCGAGCTCGGCCACCACCTGCTCGGGCGACTTGAGCCGCGGGTTGCGGCCGTAGAGGGCCGGGATATCGCAGAACTCGCACGTGAACGGGCAACCGCTGGAGAACTGCACGCTGGCGAGGAAGTACTCGGGAATCGAGATGAGGTCGTAGGCCGGCATGGGGAAGGAGGCCATGGGCAGCCGCTCTTCCGTGGTGAGCGTCACTTGCTTCTCGGGCCGGCCGTCGGTGGTGTCGAGCAGCTCGATGAGCTGGTCGGTGGCGTCCCCCATCTCGCCCACGTGCACGTAGTCGGCGTCCGGATACATCTCCGGGCAGCCGGAGGCGGACGGCCCGCCGATGGCCACGGGGCGTCCGCAGGTGTGCGCGCGCGCGAAGATGTCCTCGATGTGCGGGCGCTGCACGTGCATGCCGGAGACGAGCACCGCGTCCGCCCAGCGAAAGTCCTCGGTGGTGGCGGGCTGGCGGTTCTCGTCCACGAAGCGGACGGGCCAGGACTCGGGCAGATAGTTGGCGATCAGGAGCAGGCCCTGGGGCGGCATGAACGCGCGCACCCCGCCCAGGAGCTCATACGAATGATGGAAGGTGCCGAAGGACGGCGTGTAGCGCGGGAAGACGCAGAGGATGTTGCGAACCGTCGTCGCCCGATAGGAAGTTCGCATGGGGATTGGCCTCTTCGCCCACGCCGAGTCTATCATGGTGGCCCGCGGCGGCGCGCGCAGCGTCAGGGCGGCGGGCCGGCCCCCAGCTCCGCCTCGAGCAGCCGGATGCAGGCCGCGCGGTCGTGCTTGCCCGTCACCAGCGCGGGGATCTCGGCGCGCACCGCCACCACCGCGGGCTGGCTCCACCCGGGCAGGGCGGCCCGCGCCTGCGCGAAGACGTCGTCGGCGGTGATCCCATTTCGCGCCGCCGCCACCACGCCGACCACCGCGGCGCCCCGCCGTTGCACCGGCACGGCCACCGCGTCGATCACGCCGGGATGGCCGCGCACGGCGACGGCGACGCGTGTGGCGCTCACGAGGTAGCCGCCCGCGGTCTTGAAGCAGTCATCCACGCGGCCGAGTATGGTCAGCCGACCGTCTCCGCCCAGCCGGCCCAGGTCCTCGGTGATGCACCAGCCGTCCGGCCGCGCGATGGGCTCGAGCCGGGGCGGATAGCCGTAGCCCTCGCTGTGCCAGGGCGAGCGGATCCAGATGCGGCCCGGCTCGCCGGCCGGCGCCGGCCCCTCCGGCGAATCCCCGCAGCAAATCTCCACCCCCGGCGAGGGGAAGCCCACCGTCTCCGGCCGGATCTCGGCCACTGGTCCCGCGTCGGAGGTGATGAAGCTGCACTCGGTACGCCCGTAGCTTTGCCGGATGGGTACGCCGAAACGCTCCAGGAAGCCGCGATACACCGCTTCGCTCACGTGCCCGCTGCTGATGTGGCAGAGGGGCGGCATCCGTCCCGCCCAGCCGCCGAGGGGCGCGCGCACGAGGAGATCGGCCA
This sequence comes from Candidatus Methylomirabilota bacterium, assembly GCA_035281625.1. GTDB lineage: Bacteria > Methylomirabilota > Methylomirabilia > Rokubacteriales > CSP1-6 > DASRWT01. Next base: position 4,397 of record DATEDO010000254.1, on the reverse strand, counting down.
TGAGCGCGGTGCCGGGCCAGTAGTCGTACGTGTCCCGGGCGAAGAGCTGCAGCAGCGAGCGATGGTCGAAGCGCTCGAGCAGGCCGAGATGGCCGTCGAGCGTGGCGGGCAGGAGGAAGTTCTGGCCGAGCCCGAACGAGGTGGCCAGCGGGAGACAGCCCGCGATCTTCGTGCCGGCGCGAAGGCCGTAGGTCTCGGTGATGGCCCGCATCGCCAGGAAGAGGCCGGCGGTGGAGCGAAAGCCGGGCTTCGGCGTGCCGGTGGAGCCGGAGGTGAAGATGACGAAGCCCGGTGTGGCGAAGAAGGCGGGAGCGGCCGCGCGCGCGGCCGGGGCCGGCAGCGCCACGGGGGCGAGCCCGGCCTGCTCGAGCCCGGGAGCGAAGCCGGCGGTGGCCGGCGAGAGGTAGACCGGCATCACGGTGGGGAAGGGCGGCGCGCTCCGCCACGTGGCGGGCTCCGGATGCAGGAGCACCACCGTGACCGGGAGGGCCGAGAGCGTGAACAGCAGAGCGAAGGTCTCCGGGTGGCTCTTCGCCACCACCGCCACCGCCTCCGCACCCCGCGGCAGCCGCTCGCGCACGGGGGCGTGCCAGCCCGCGGCCATGGCGGCGAGCTCGTCCCGGCTCCAGCGGCGCCCCTGAAAGGTGATGCTCGGCGGGGTGAGCGACATGGCCAAGGCTACCATGCGCTCCCGAGCGGGCTTGCGCGTCCCGGGGGGCGCCGGGTAGGGTGAGGGGCCTATGCGAAGCGCCTACGACGAGCAGTACGGCCGGGCGGCGCGGGACCCCCAGGGATTCTGGGGCGCGGCCGCCGAGGATCTCTACTGGGATCAGCGGTGGGACCGGGTCCTCGACGACCGCCGGCGCCCCTACTACCGCTGGTTCGTGGGCGGCCGGCTCAACACCTGCTACAACGCCGTCGATCTCCACGTCGATCGCGGGCGCGGCAAGCAGCTCGCGCTGATCTACGACTCGCCGGTGACCAGCACGATCAGGACCTTCACCTACGCCGGCCTTCAGGACGAGATCGCGCGCTTCGCGGGGGCGCTCCGCCGGCTGGGTGTGGCCCAGGGCGACCGCGTCATCATCTACATGCCGATGGTGCCGGAGGCGGTGATCGCCATGCTCGCCTGCGCGCGCATCGGCGCCATCCACTCCGTGGTGTTCGGCGGCTTCGCGCCCAAGGAGCTGGCCGCGCGCATCGACGACGCCAAGCCCAAGCTCATCCTCTCCGCCTCGTGCGGCATCGAGGTGAACCGCGTGATCCCCTACAAGCCGCTGCTCGACGGCGCCATCGAGCTGGCGCGGGCCAAGCCCGAGCGCTGCGTGATCCTGCAGCGGCCGCAGGAGCGCGCGCCGATGGTGGCGGGGCGCGACGTGGACTGGGGTGAGGCGCTCGCCGGCGCGCCCGCGGTGGAGTGCGTGCCGGTGGCCGCGACCGATCCGCTCTACATCCTCTACACCTCCGGCACCACCGGTATTCCCAAGGGCGTCGTCCGCGACAACGGCGGTCATGCCGTCGCGCTCAAGTGGAGCATGGGGAATGTCTACGGGATGGGCGCGGGCGAGGTGTACTGGGCCGCCTCCGACATCGGCTGGGTGGTCGGTCACTCCTACATCGTCTACGCGCCGCTCCTCAAGGGCTGCACCACCATCCTCTACGAGGGCAAGCCGGTGGGCACGCCGGATCCCGGCGCCTTCTGGCGGCTCATCGCCCAGCACGGGGTCAACGCCCTGTTCACCGCGCCGACCGCGTTCCGCGCCATCAAGAAAGAGGATCCGCGGGGAGATCACATCGGCAAGTACGACCTCTCGCGCTTTCGCACCCTGTTCCTCGCCGGCGAGCGCTGCGATCCCGACACGCTTCTGTGGGCGCGCGAGCGGCTCCAGGTGCCCGTGATCGACCACTGGTGGCAGACCGAGACGGGCTGGCCGATCGCCGCCAACTGCGTGGGAATGGGCATGCTGCCGGTGAAGCCGGGCTCGCCCACCAAGGCGGTGCCGGGCTACGACGTGCGCGTACTGTCCGAAGACAACGCGGAGATGCCGCGGGGCCAGATTGGAAGCATCGCCATCACGCTGCCGTTGCCGCCGGGCTGCCTTCCCACGCTGTGGAACAACGACGCGGGGTACGAGAAGTCGTATCTCGAGAAGCATCCGGGCTTCTATCTGACTGGAGACGCGGGCTATCAGGACGAGGACGGCTACCTCTACATCATGAGCCGAGTGGACGACATCATCAATGTGGCCGGGCATCGCCTGTCCACCGGCGCCATGGAAGAAGTGCTCTCCGCCCATCCCGACATCGCGGAGTGCGCGGTGGTGGGTGTCGCCGACGAGATCAAGGGCGAGATCCCCGTGGGCTTCGCCGTCACCAAGGCCGGCGTCACCCGCAGCGAGGGGGATATCACCCGCGAGCTCGTGGAGATGGTGCGGGAGCGCATCGGCCCGGTGGCGTCGTTCAAGGTGGTGACGCTGGTGAAGCGCCTGCCCAAGACGCGCTCGGGCAAGATCCTGCGTGGCACCATGAAGCGCATCGCCGACGGCGCCGAGTTCACGACGCCCGCCACCATCGACGATCCCGCCATCCTCGGCGAGATCGCCGAGTGTCTCAAGGCGCTCGGCTACCCGAAGAAGAGCTGAGGGCGCGCCAGTCGCGGTAGAACACCGGCGACTGGAGACGGGCGAACTCCACCAGCGGCTGGTCAGTTGGCAGCGCCGCGTCCAGGCGCTCCAGATCGCCCGCGTTGCCCTCGCGCCAGTAGAAGGCGAGCAGCTGCCGGGCGCGCGGCTTGAGGGGTGGGCTCACGTTGTAGCCCGCGCCGGGCGGGCCGCTGCGCCCCGGGATGCGACGGCGCGCGCCGAGAAAGCCCTGGAAGGTGTAGAAGGCGTCGTCGGGGGGCAGGAACTGGAGGCGGTACTCCAGCGGCGTCACGCCTTCGGTGATGTCCTCGGCGCCGATGATGGGACGCCGATCGCCCGAGATCAGGTAACGGAGGGAGCTCGCGCCGGGCGTCGCGATGGTCCGCCGCACCTGCCGTCCCGGCATGTGGGGATAGAGCTCGTTGGAGCGAATCGCCACATCGAGGATCACGCGGCCATCGGCGGGCCACGGCACGTCGCGTCCCAGCAAGTAGGTGTGGAGATGGTTGTGCTGCTGGAGGATCAGCGCCACCGGGCGCTGCTCGCCGTCCAGCGCCAGTGTCGTCGCGGTGAAGTGGTCGAGCTGATGCCAGTCGACGGGATCGGCCATCCGTGTGACCAGCCCCTCCTGCCAGGGGAGGAGCCCCGCGGGCAGGCCGGACACGCGGAACACCACGTGATAGGTCAGGAACGTGAAAGGCACGGTGACGGGGCCGCCGCCGGCCTGGAACGTCACCGGCTCGCGATCCACGCGCCCGTACACCGTCGCGCTGCCGGGGCGACCCGACCACTCGTGCTCGAACACCGCCTGGGGGTCGCGCTTGTGGGCGTTGAGCGCGGCGCGGTCGAGCGGCCCGGGGATGCGCCGGCCCTCGCCGTCGGTGAGCCGGCCCTCGGGCACGTAGTCCGCGTAGAAGTCGATGGCGCCCGGGTGGCCCGGCGGCAGCAGGAAGCGCGGACGATGGCGGCGCAGCAGCTCCTGGTCCGGGGGCGCCGCGGGGGTCGTCGCCGGCGGGTGCGCCGCGAAGTACTCCGCGAAGCCGGGCTCCTGGGAGAAGTTCACGCTGTCCCGCCCGCAGCCGGCGGAGAGGGCGAGCGCCGCCGCGACCAGGAGCGCCGTGATACGCTCGATCACGACACCCATGATGACCGGAGCCGGCGGAATTCGCCATGATGTCGTGCTGATCGGCGGCGGCCACGCCAATGTGCAGGTGCTCCGCGCCTGGGCGATGCGGCCGGAGCCCGGCGTCCGCCTGACGGTGGTGCTGGATCGGCCGGTCGCCGTCTACTCCGGGATGGTCCCGGGCTTCGTGGCCGGCCAGTATCAGCGGCGCGAGCTGGAGATCGACGTGCGACCGCTGGCCCTGCGGGCGGGCGCGCGCTGCATCAACGCCGCCGCGACGGGGCTCGATCCCGCCGAGCGCGTGATCCACCTCGAGGGCCGCCCGCCCCTCCGCTACGACACCGCCGTGTTCGACGTGGGCTCGACGGTGGCGGGTCTCGACGTCCCCGGCGTGCGCGCGCATGCCATCCCCACGCGGCCCATCGGCCGCTTCGTCGAGCGCGTGGACGACGTCGTCGCGGCGGCGAAGGTGCGCGGCCGCGCGCGGGTGGTCGTGGTGGGCGCGGGCGCGGGCGGCGTGGAGCTGTCCTTCGCGATGCGCGCGCGCCTGGCCCGCGCGGGCGTGCGCGACGTCGCCGTCACGCTCCTCGAGGCCGGCCCGCGCGTGCTGACCGGCTATCCCGCGGGCGCGT
>DATEDO010000253.1:0-16069 GCA_035281625.1 Candidatus Methylomirabilota bacterium | reverse complement strand
TGGCCGGTGAACATGTCCTCGCGCGGCGGCGCGAAGACGTCGATGACCTCGGTGTCCTCGGGGAAGTACGCCTCGTGCGGGGTGTTGCCGGGGATCACGCCGCAGTCGCCCGCCCGGCAGGTGCGCTTCTCGCCGTCGAGGTCGAACTCCATGCGGCCCGAGATCATCCAGAAGATCTGCTCGTGCGGGTGCTGGTGCCGGGTGGCGTGGGCCCCCGCCTTCATCTGCCAGAAGACGATCATGCCCTTCTCGCCGGTCACGATGCGGCGGGTGATCTTGTCGCCGATCTTCTCCTCGGGGACGTCCTTCAGGTTGACGTAGCCGGTCATCACGGGGATGGGCATGGGGGACCTCCTTCGAGGGATGCGTGCCCGGACCGATCCGGGCCGCTCCAGACCCTAGCCAAGCCGAACGGGCCAGTCAAGCGTCGTTGCTCCGCCGCCACGCGCATGGGATAATTCCGCCGCATCCAACCCAGCGCGGGAGGCCCCATGCCGAATATCACCATTCAGTGGTACGCAGGCCGCACCGACCAGCAGAAGCGCGAGCTGACCCAGGCCATCACCGAGGCCATGGTGAAGATCGGCAAGACCACGGCCGACCAGGTGCACATCGTCTTCCAGGACGTGGAGAAGTCGAACTGGGGGTACAACGGCAAGCTCGCAAGCGACAAGTAAGGAGCCGCCCGACCATGGATCTCATCGGGGATCTCAAGGGCATCATCCCGGCCACCGTCCTGCCCCTCACCCCGGACGCCCAGATCGACGAGCCGGCGCTCCGGCAGTACATCCGCTGGATCGCCGGCCAGGGTATCCGCGCCGTCGCCGTCAACGTGGACACCGGCGAGGGCCCGCATCTCTGGCACGACGAGAAGCTCCGCGTCCTCCGCGTCTACAAGGAGGAGCTGGCGGGGACGAACATCCCCATCGTGGCGGGGCTGGGCGCCTCGTTCACCGCCCAGGCGGTGAAGTACGCGGGCGAGTATCGCGACGCCGGCGCGGATGCCTTCCTGGTCTTCCCCATCACCGCCTATCTCGGCCAGCCGCTCGACCCCGAGGTACCGTACCGCTACCACAAGGCCATCGCCGAGGCCGCGGGCTTGCCGATGGTGATCTTCACCCTCCAGCCCGCGCTGGGCGGCGTGGCATTCGACGACGAGACCCTCCTCCGTCTGATCGAGATCCCCCAGGTGGTGGCAATCAAGGAGGCGCTCTTCGACGCGAAGCGCTTCCGCGAGATCGTCAACCTGGTGCGGACGGCCCCGCGACGTATCACCGTGCTCACCGGCAACGACAACTTCATCTGGGAGTCGTACCTGCTGGGCGCGGAGGGCGCGCTGCTGGGGGCCTGCGCGGTGACCACCCGCACGCACGTGGACGTCTACGAGGCGGCCATGCGGGGCGACTGGAGGACGGCGCAGGAGAAGGGCGACCGCATCCAGAAGGTGGTGGACGCGGTCTTCGCCGCTCCGGTGCGCGACTACCGGGCCCGCTCCAAGGAAGTGCTGGTGATGCAGGGCGTGATCCAGCACGCCTACATGCGGCCGCCGCTCCTGCCGGTGTCCGCCGAGGACCGCCAGCGGCTCAAGAAGGCGCTCGAGGAGGCGGGGGAGCTCTAGGCCCCCCGCCCGCCTCGTGAGCGCGGCCGACGTCGACTACTCCGACTGGACGGATCTCCTCGCCGAGATCGTCACCCCCGCCGGCAAGGTCGACTACGAGGCGCTCGCGGCGCGACGTGACCGCCTCGACCGGGTGATCGCGTCGCTCGCCGCGGTCAGCCCCGACTCCGCCCCCGAGCGATTCCCCGGCGAGGAGCACGCTCTCGCCTACTGGATCAACGCCTACAACGCCTTCGTGCTCGCCGCGGTGATCGCAGAGTACCCGATCCGCTCGGTGTGGAAGGTGCGGGACGGGCAATTCTTCGAGCGGGCGCGCCACGTGGCGGGCGGGCGGCGCGTCAGCCTCAACGACATCGAGCACCGCATCCTGCGCGGCCGCTTCCAGGAGCCGCGCATCCATTTCGCCATCAACTGCGCGTCCAACGGCTGCCCGCCGATGCGGCCGCAGGCCTACGAGCCCGACGGGATCGGCGAGACGCTGGACGCGGCCACGCGTCAGTTCCTCGCCAGCGAGTGGAACTGCCGGACCGATGACGATGAGCGGAAGATCTACGTATCACGAATTTTCCGCATGTATGCGGAGGACTTCGTGAGAGGCATGGTCGACTCCACCGCGGCCTACCGCGAGGGCGTGCTGCGCTTCGTGGCCGCTCACACCGGGCGCGCGTACGAATCCATCGCCGGCCACGAGGTGGTCTACAACGTCTACGACTGGGGGCTCAACGACTCCCACCGCGATCCCCGCCTCCGCCCCATCCGCTTCCACGAGAGCGTGGAGCAGTTTCTCGAGGGGGATCCCGGGCTCCGCGAGCTGTACCTCTACGACGGCAACTTCTGCAACCGCGACTGCGCCTGGTGCACGGTGTTCGGCTCCCCCAAGGGCTGGCACGTCGACTACTCGGCGCGAGTCCTCGACGCGGCCGCCGCGCACGTGGCCCCGGACGGCAACATCAAGTTCTACGGCGGGGAGCCGACCCTGCACGCCGAGGGCCTCGTCGAGGCCATGCGGTATCTCCGCGGGCGTGGATTCCGCGGGCTCTTCACCATCTTCTCCAACGGCGTGAGGGCCGCCGCCCTTCTGCGCGTCCTCGAGGCCGATCCGCGCACGGAGGCGGTGCTGAACTATTCGATCTACGTGGGCCGGGACGCCGAACCTCTGCCCGCCGCCGCCAGGTCGGCCCTCGAGGCGTGGGCGGCCGCCCACCCCAATCGGCTGTTCACCGGCTACAAGGTGCTGTACCGGGTGGGCGCCGCAGCGGATCAGCGCTTCGACGCCGACCGTGAGGCCGACTACCACGCGCTCGCGGGCTGCGTGATGTGCTTTCCCGTGCTGCGCGCGACGGGCGAGTTTCATGCCTGTCCCTTCGCCATCGAGAACGCGGGCCCGCACTACCGCCTCGGCGACCTCGACACCCCGCCCGCCGAGGTCTTCGCAAACTACCGCCGCTTTCGGGTGTGGGCGCGCACCGTGCTCGACCCCGCCGCGCAGGCGCGCGGGCTCACGAGCTGCGAGATGTGCCACCGGCACGTGAGCGCCCTTCCCACCTACCGCGACGGCTGAGGGCCGCCGCTCTCCGAGGACTCGCGCATGGCCAGGCTCAAGTGGGGCTTTATCCCGATCGAGGGTGGGCACTACTACCAGGACGCCCTCGAGGAGGTGGTGCGGGCGGAGCAGCTCGGCTTCGACTCCGTCTGGATGGAAGAGCATCACTCGGTGGTGAACCACTACTGGCCGTCGCCGCTGCCCGTGCTCGCGGGCTTCGCCACCCGGACGTCCCGGCTCCTCCTCGGCACCGACATCCTCGTCGCGCCCTTCTACCACCCCACCCGCCTCGCCGAGGACTGCGCGCTCGTGGACGTGATGTCCGGCGGCCGCTTCGTGCTCGGCATCGCCATCGGCTACAAGCCGGACGAGTTCGCCCTCTATGGGGCCGAGCTGGAAAAGCGAGGCGCTCGCTTCGAGGAGCAGCTCGCCATCGTGAAGGGCCTGTGGACGCAGGACCGCATCTCCTTCAAGGGCACGTACTACACGGTGGAAGGCCGCCTCGAGCCCAAGCCCGTGTCCAAGCCGGCGCCGCCCATCTGGATCGGTGGCTGGGGCGACATCACGCTGCGCCGCGCCGCCACGCTGGCCGACAACTGGATTCCCGGCCCCACCGGCGAGCTGCCGCGCCTCCTCAAGGGCAAGGCCCAGTTCCAGGCGGCCCGGGCCGCGGCGGGGCGGCCCGCGCTCACCGACTGGCCGCTCACGCGCGACGTCATCATCGCCGACACCGACAAGGAAGCGCGCGAGCTGGCCGAGAAGCACATCATGGTGTCGTACCGGAAGGAGTACGCCGGTGGCTGGCGGCATCCATTCATCGACGCCTCCATCGCCACCGATCTCGACAAGGTGAAGAAGGACCGCTTCCTGATCGGCAGCCCGGACCAGGTCATCCGCGACCTCAAGCCCTTCGTCGAGCAGTACGGGATGACGCACCTGATCTGCCGGGTCTTCTTCCCGGGCATGCCGCACCGGCACATCATGCGTGAGCTCGAGCTCCTCGCGAAGGAGGTCATGCCGGCATTCCGGTGAAGCTCGCGCTCAAGACCACCTCCTGTCATGTGCGCGCCCTGCGTACCCGCCTGCCCTTCCGCTACGGCGTCGTGACCCTCACCCACTTCCCCCTGCTCCACCTCGCCGTCGAGGTCGAGACTGCGGACGGGCGCCGCGGGCGCGGCTACGCCGCGGACAATCTGCCGCCCAAGTGGTTCGACAAGGATCCCCGGCGATCCTTCCGCGACAATGTCGAGGACGAGCTGGCCGCGATCCGCGCCGCCGAGGCGGCCTACCTCGACGCCGCCCGCGTCCCCCGCCTCGTGTTCGACACCTGGCAGGAGGCGTACGCGGTCACGCACGCCGCGTGCCGGGCCCGTGGAATCAATCCCCTCACCGCGTCCTTCGGATCGTCGTTCTTCGAGCGGGCGCTGGCCGATGCCGCCGGACGCCTGGCCGGACTGGACGTCATCGGCATGCTGCGCGCGAACACGCTCGGCCTTCGGCCGGACGCGGTGCACCGAGAGCTGGCCCTCGCCGACATCGCCGCGTGGGCGGGGGTGACGCCCCCCGCGCACGTCGCCGCCCGCCACACCGTGGGCCTCGTCGATCCCATCACCGCGGCCGACGTGCCCACCGAGGGGTGGCTCCGTGACGGACTGCCGCAGACCCTCGAGGAATGCGTGCGCCACTACGGCCTCACGCACTTCAAGCTCAAGGTGGGCGGCGCGCTGGACGCCGATCTCGACCGGCTCGTCGCCATCGCCGCGGTGCTCGATCGCCTCGTCCCCGGCCCCTACGTGGTCACGCTGGACGGCAACGAGCAGTACAAGGCCATGGCCGACTTCGCCGCTCTCGTGGAGGCCATGCATGCCGCGCCGGCCCTGACTCGTCTCCGGGACGCGGTGGCGTTCATCGAGCAGCCCCTGGATCGCGCCATCGCCCTCGATGCCAAGGCCACCGAGGGGCTGGCCGAGCTCGGGCGGCGGGTGCCCATCATCATCGACGAGAGCGACGCCGAGCTCGACGCCTTCCCGCGGGCCATCGCGCTGGGTTACCGCGGTGTATCCACCAAGAACTGCAAGGGCATCGTGAAATCCTTCCTCAACCGCTCCATCGTCGAGCGCCTGAGCCGCGGACGGTCGCCCGCCGAACGCCTCTTCATGAGCGCCGAGGACCTCACCAACGTGCCGGTGGTGCCGCTCCAGCAGGACCTCGCGACGGTCCGCGCCCTGGGGATCACGCACGTCGAGCGGAACGGGCATCACTACGTGCGCGGCCTCGCCCACTGCTCGGCGGCGGAGCGCCGCGAGGCCACGCGGCTTCACGGCGACCTCTATGCCGGCGACGCGGACGAGGCCGTCCTGCGCATCGAAGACGGGCGGTTGTCGCTGGAATCACTCGCCACGCCCGGCTACGGCGTGGCGTTCCCGCCCGATCTGGAGGCGATGACGCCGCTCGAGGCGTGGAGCCCGGCCGCGGTAGAGGAGGCCGCCTGATCGTCTATCGCACGGATCGCTCGTTCGCGTGGAACGCGGCCCATCCGCCGAAGCTGCCCCCGCGTCCGCGCAAGCTGGCGCCGGCGGCCCCCGTCACCCTCTTCGATCGCCGGCTCGTCTCTCCCATCGGGATCGCCGCAGGTCCGCTGCTGAGCTCGAGGTGGATCGAGGCCTACGGGCGGCTCGGCTACGGCATTCTCACCTACAAGACGGTGCGGTCGGGCGCCCACGCGGCGCCGCCCGCGCCCAACCTCGTCCCGTGTCGCCTCGGGGAGCCGGCGGTGACGCTGCCCAAGTCGCCCCGGCGCTCCGAGCCGGGCGAGGTGACCCTCGCCGTGTCGCTCGGCCTGCCCTCGGCGGAGCCCGAGGCCTGGCGCGCCGACGTGAGGCGCGCGCGCGCCAAGCTGGGGACAGAGCAGCTCCTCATCGTCAGCGTGGCGGGCACCCCGGTGCCCGGGGCCGATGGCGAGCGCCTCGCCGAGGACTACGCCACCTGCGCGCGCTGGGCGGCGGAGGCGGGCGCCGACGCGGTGGAGCTCTACCTGGGGGTCTCCAGCGTGGCCGGTGAGCGCGGGCCCCTCGTCCTCGAAGACAAGGAGCTGTCCGGCCACATCGTGGAGCGGACGCGCCGGGCCACCGGCGGCCGGCCCCTCCTCGTCAAGCTCGGCGCGCTGCCCGGCCCGCGCGCGCTGCACGAGCTGGCGACGCGGCTGGCGCCCTGGCTCGACGGGTTCGTCCTCGTCGGTGGGCTGCCGCGGAAGGTCGTGAAGCCCGACGGGATGCCGGCCTTCCCGGGCCCCGGCCGCGACGCGGCGGAGGTGGTGGGCGGCGACATCCATGAGGCCTGCCGTGTCCAGGTGGAAGAGCTCGTCGCCTGGCGCAAGGCCGGCGCATGGGATCGCCGGATCCTCGCCGTGGGCGGCATCACCACCACGGCGCGGGCCCGCGCCGCGCTCGACAGCGGCGCCTCCGCCGCCCTCGTGGCCACTGCCGCCCTCGTGGACCCGCTCTTCGCCGTCCGTTTCCGCTAGGCGAGCATCCGCTCGGCGAAGAGCAGCAGCCCCACCACGAGGATCGCCCCCGACGCGCCCCGGATCAGGGGGCGCTCCCAGCCCGCCCGGCGGAGGAGACCGAGGGCGGGCACGGCGAGGAGGACCACCGCGGCCTGTCCCAGCTCCACGCCGGCGTTGAAGCCGAAGAGCGAGAGGACGAGCCCCTGGGTGGGCAGGCCGAGCTCGCGCAGCACCGACGAGAAGCCGAAGCCGTGCACGAGCCCGAAGCCAAAGCTCACGATCCAGCGCCGCGTCACCGTGGGCCGGCCGAAGAGGTTCTCCGCGGCGACCGCGGCGATCGACAGCGCGATGGCGGACTCGATCAACCGGTCCGGGAGCAGCACCACGTCCAGCGCCGCCAGGGTCAGCGTCGCGCTGTGGGCGACGGTGAAGGCGGTGACGATCTTCACCAGGGCGAGCACCCCACCGCCGTGCAGCAGCAGCGCGAGCAGGAACAGCAGGTGATCCCAGCCCGTCACGATGTGCTCGATCCCCAGCGCGACGAAGCCCGCCGGGCTTCGGCCCGCGGCGCCCAGCGTCAGGCGCAGCTCGCGCCGCTCGGGCGCGAAGGCGAACGGCACGGTGGCGCCCATCGCATCGACCCGGCCGATGGTGTGATGATCCGGCCCCAGCGCGTCGAAGACGTCGTCACGAACGAGCAGCACGCGCGGGGGCGCGGCGCACCTGAATTCGACGATCACGGTGATGCTCGGCGCGCCCGGGGCGCCGGGGGTGAGCGCGCCCGGGCCCGGCGCGCACGGCGCGCCGTCCGCGGTGAAGGTCACCTTGTCACGAACGATGGCGAGCAGACGCTCGCGGGCCGGCGCCTCGCCGGCCCCGGCGCGGCGCGCCTCTTCTCCCATCGCGGGCGGCAGCGTCGCGGGCCAGAGCGTGAGCCGGTACCGGATGCCCGCCCCCTCGACGGTGACCCCGGCGTGGCCGGTGCTGCCCCCGGTGTGCGCTCCGGCGGAGGACGCCGCCAAGGCCAGCGCGAGCGACAGCCCGGCGAGGCGCGCCGGCGGCCTCATCGCCGCGCCGATGACTCCATGGCGGCCACGAGCGCCAGCACGTTGTCGATCTGATAGGTCGGGATGGTGACGACGCGGCCGCTGCCGACCCGCTCGACGTAGCGACTGGCGGTGTCCGGCGCCACGTCCCCCACCGCGTACTGCGCCAGCGGCTGGGGCTCCCGCGGCCGGTAGAGGAGGATCACCACCTGCGGCGCGGTGACGCCGTAGTCGGGGCCGCCCGCGGTGCGAGGCAGCTCGCGCTCGATGCGAGCGCGTCCCAGCGCCTCCAGGACGGCGCCGATGCGCTCCGCCTGCGCGGCGTCGACGGCATGCTCGTGACCGGCGCTTTCCGCGCCGGAGTGGCTGCCGTGATAGAGCCAGGCGCCGCTCGCGTGCCGCTCGAAGCGATGGAGACGCCCCGCCGCCAGTACCTCCACCGCGCCCAGCCGCTCCACCGGCTCGACGAGCAGCGCGCGCGGATCGCGCCCCGCTCCGTCGTCGCCCGCTCGACGCACCCGCTCGGTGACCTCGAGCAGCGCGACGCCGCCCACGAGCGCGACGAGAATGGTCCACACCATCACCACGCGGCGGCTCACCGTTGCCTCCACCACACCGCGGTCCCCACCACGGCGAGCACCGCCGGCACCAGGACCACCGACAGCACGAAGGTGGCCTTCATCTGACGGTTGGTGAGGTTCACGCGCGGCAGCTCCTGCGCGCGGGGCTGTAACCCGATGAGGTTCTCCTGGGCGGCGAGATAGTTCACGGTGTTGAGGAAGAGGGCCCCGTTGCCCATGATGGGGAAGAAGGAGTTGGTGGCGAAGTCGGAGTCGCCCACCACCGCGATGCGTGAGCTGCGCCTCACCGGGTCGACCGAGAGCGGCGCCTCGCGACGGAAGGGATCGGGCTCGCCCGGGGTCACCGGCCGGCGCTGGGCGACCACCATCAAGGTCAGCGGGCCCCGCCCGCTCTCGGCGGTCTGCTCGATCCGGGTCCGATTCGTCTGGCCCCAGCTCCGCCGCGACGAGTTCACGAGCGGGATCGCCGACGAGCCGGGTGGCCGCTGGGGCGTGGGCGCCAGCGAGCGCGCGCCCGGAAAGAAGCTGAGCGGGAGATCACGCGTGATCTGGTGACGGTTGTAGTCGGTCACCGCGGGGGCGGAGACGTCCGTCCAGAAGTGGCTCGCCTCGTCGATCACGATGTCATCCATCACGACGATGCCGTAGTCGCGCAGCAGGGACTCGAGCCCGCTCGCCACGAAGGGATCGAGCATGAAGAGCGCATTGCCGCCGTCGGCCAGGAAGGCGCGCACCGCGGCGATCTCGGGCGGCAGCAACGCGAGCTTCGGCCCCGCCACCACCAGCACCGCGCAGCCCCGGAGGATGTCGCCGCCGCCCTGGAGCAGGGACACCTTGCGGACGTCGTAGTTCAGGGTCTCCAGCGCGTGGCGCGCCTTCGCCATCCCGTGCCGCTCGTGGAGCACGTACTTGACGCCGAGGCCGTGCGAGTGTCCGGGCGCGCCCTCCATGTGGTCGTGCGATTCCATGCTGAAGGGGTCGGGCTCCCCGTGCCCGTCGAGGAAGCACAGCCGCTGGGTCGCGCTCTGCGAGACCCGGAGGATGCCGTTGGCGATGTCGGTCTCGCCGGGGCTGTTGACCTGGAGCGTCCGTCCTTCGCTGCGCAGCACCGCCGTGCCCGCGAAGTTCACGCCGAGCATGCGGGCCTGGGCGGGGTTCAGCATGGGATCGTGGAACTCCACGGTGAGGCGCGGCGTCTGGCGGGCCATCAGCTCGTAGAGCTCCACCGTCTCGCGCATCATCGGATCGTGGAAGAACACCACGTGCACCGGCTTTTCGAGCCGCTTCAGCATGGTGACGGTCGGCTCGGAGAGGGAGTAGCGTCCCGACTCGGTGAGGTCGAAGCGCGCGGGATACCGCGTGGAGACGTGCGCGACGACGAGCGTCACGCCGACCAGCCCCAGGGTATAGGCGGCGATCTCGCCGCGGCGGCCCCGGACCATCGCCGTCAGCTCCGCGCGCAGGACGTACGCGCCTCCCCCGGCGAGGACGGCGCCCGCCAGCGCGAGGGCCACCGTCCAGATCGTCGCCTCCAGCAGCACCGCGTGGCCGAGGAGGGCGGCGGCGAGGAGGGCCAGGCCGGCCAGCAGCATCAATCCCGCGCCCGCCGCCCCCGGCATGTCAGCGCCGCCACTCGAGATAGCCCGCGTTCAGCGTGAGCGCCACCGCGCAGATCGCGAGGTAGAACGCCACCGCCTCGGTGCGGACCAGTCCCTGGATGAAGTCCACGAAGTGCAGGTTGAGCGAGAGATAGGCGAAGAGATCGCGAAGCCCCGAGGTGGGGGCCTGGAAATTCTGGAGGTGCCCCACGAACCACAGAGCCAGGAGCACCGCGGCGGTGAGCACCGCGGCGATGATCTGGTTCTGGGTGAGCGCGGAGCAGAGCTGGCCGATGGCGAGGCACGCCATGCCGAGGAGCACGAACCCGATGTACCCGGCGAGGATGGTGGTGGTCTCCGGCTTGCCGAAGAGATACAGGGGAACGAGATCGATCAAGGTGCCCGCGGTGATGACGAGCAGGATGGTGACGGCGCCGAGATACTTGCCGAGGACCACCTGCCAGGGCCGGAGCGGCAGGGTCATCAGGAGCTCGAGCGTGCCGCCGGTCGCCTCACCCGCGAAGAGGCGCATCGACAGCACGGGGACCACGGTGAGGAGCAGGATCCCCATGCTCTGGAACGTCCCGGCCATCGTGGCGTCGCCGCTCAAGAACACGTTGTAGAGGAAGAAGTACCCCGTGCCGAGGAGGAACACCGCCACCACGAAGTACGCGATGGGCGACCGGAAGTAGGTGGCCACCTCCTTCTCGTAGACGGCCAGCGTGCCCCTCATACCGGCGGGTCCTCCGGCGCCTCGTGGACATACTTGAGGAAGATGGTCTCCAGGGTGGCCTGCTGCCGCTCGAGGCGATGCAGGTCCCACCGGCCCGCCACCGTGCGCGCGATGGCCGACTCCACGCCGTCCCGGCGCTCGATGCGGCAGTCGGCGAGCATCACACCGTTGCGGCCCGCCGCAGCGCGCACCTCGGCCCCGGACACGCCGTCCACGCCGAGCAGCGCCCGCCGCAGATCGTCGGGTGGCGCGGTGACTTCGAGCGTCACGCGCTCGGTTTCCTCCATGGCGCGTTGAAGCGCCGCCGGCGAATCGATGGCGAGCAGCCGGCCGTGATGGATGATGGCCACGCGCCGGCAGATCAGGGTGACCTCGGGGAGAATGTGCGTGCTCAGCAGCACCGCGTGGTCCTCGCCGAAGGCCCGGATGACCTCGCGCGTCTCCTGGATCTGGCCGGGATCCAGCCCGGCGGTCGGCTCGTCCAGGAGCAGCACGTCCGGCGCTCCGAGGAGGGCCTGGGCCAGGCCCACCCGCTGACGGTACCCCTTGGACAGCTTGTAGATCTCCCGCCGGAACACCGGCTCGATGCGACAGGCGGCGGCCACGCGGTCGAGCTCGCCCGGCATGGCCGCGCGCGGCACGCCCTTCACTTTCGCGACGAAGCGCAAGTACCCGGCCACCTCGAGCGTGTCGTAGAGCGGCGGGCGCTCCGGGAGATAGCCGATGCGGCGGGCCGCCGCCGTGTGATCGGTGGCCATGTCGTGGCCGGCGACGCGGACACGCCCCGCGGTGGCCGCGGTGAATCCGGCGAGCATGCGCATCGTCGTGGTCTTGCCGGCGCCATTGGGGCCGAGGAAGCCCACCACCTCACCCTTCCGGACGTCGAAGGACAGATCGTGGACCACGGTCCGGGAACCGTAACGCTTGGAGACCGACTCGAGCTCGATGAGAGGAGCGGGGGACGTCACGTGCGGAGACAGCACGCCCCGCGACGGCCGGCACGGAGCCGGTCGCCGCGGGGCGCGGAAGACACGATGGCGCTACTTATACCACTTGTTGCCGCCGGTCGCGAACTGGTCGGGATCATGGCCGAAGAACAGCTGCGCGTTCTCGAGATCCCGGATCATCTTCAGGCGCTGGATGGAGTTGTTGTAGTCCTTTACGCTGTAGTTGAGGCCGGCCGGATAGCCTTCCATGTTCTCCTTGAACCAGATCGCATCCTGCGCCATCAGCAGGGTCTGACCGCTCGCGAGCTTCACCCGAACTGACTGATGCCCGAGCGTGTGGCCCGGTGTGCTGAGCACGGTAATGCTGCCGTCACCGAAGAGATCGTAGTCGCCCTCCAGCTCCAGGTAATTGAAGTCCCGGGCCGGCCCGTCGAAGTCGCCCATGACGAAGGCGCCGCCGCGCTGGAACTTCTCCGGCCACCACGCCTGGTACAGCTCCTTCTTCTGAATCACGTGCACCGCCTTCGGGAAGAGCTTGATGTTCCCGATGTGGTCCAGGTGCGAGTGCGAGGTGATGACGGCCTTCACGTTGTCCGGGCTATAGCCGAGCTTCTTGATCTGCTCGTCGATGACGTCGGCGCGCTTCTGGCTGGGCTTGAGCCCGTCGCACATCCCGGGGTCCCAGTGCGACTTGCACTTGCCGTCGGAGATGGCCACGTTGTTCCCGGTGTCGAACACTACCAGCCCCTTTGGGTGGTCGATAACCCACATGTTGACGGGGATGGTCATGCTGCGGTTCTTCTCCTTCGGGATCGACGGCACCAGGTCCGTGAGCGGGAAGGGTCCGAACATCCCGCTGGTCGCCCAGTACACTTGCTTGACCTGGGCCTCGGCGGAGCATGGGACGAGGAACAGCATGCCGAGCAGGGCGGCCGCGACTCCGAGCTTCCTCATGGCGGGTCTCCTCACGATGACGACCGGGCGATCCACGATCCGGGTAGAGGCTGCTTCGCCGGGAACATATCGCCGGGTCGACCCGCCTGTCAAGACATTGACCACCGGGGCGGAGCCCGGTAGGGTCACTGGCGGCATGCGGCTCCAGGACAGGGTCTGCGTGATCACCGGCGGGGCGGCGGGCATCGGCTTCGCTTATGCGCGGCGCTTCCTTGCCGAAGGGGCGCGCGTGGTCATCGCCGACATCGTCGATCCCACGCCCGCGGCGAAGGCGCTCGAGTCCGCGGACCGCGTGCTCGCTCGGCAGGCCGACGTCGCCGACGCCGCCGCCATGCGGGCGCTCGCCGACGCCGCGGTGGCGCGCTTCGGGCGCATCGACGTCCTCGTGAACAACGCCGCCGTCTTCGCCACGCTGCGACCCCAGCCGTTCGACGAGATCCCGGAGTCGGAGTGGGCGCGGGTGATGGCGGTGAACGTGACCGGCGTGTGGAATGCGGTGCGCGCGGTGGTGCCGGTCATGCGGGCCCAGGGCGGGGGCCGCATCGTCAACGTGGCCTCCGCCATCGTGGCGAAGGGCACCGCGCTCCTGTTGCACTACGTCACGTCGAAGGGCGCAGTGGTGGCGATGACGCGCGCGCTGGCCCGCGAGCTCGGCGAGAGCGGCATCACCGTGAACGCGGTGGCGCCCGGCCTCATCCTCAGCGACACCGTGCAGGCCAACCCCGCCATCACCGGCTTCCAGGCCGACGCCATCATGCGCGTGCGCTCGCTCAAGCGCGATGCGTATCCCGAGGACGTGGAGGGCGCCGTGGTCTTCCTCGCCTCCGACGAGAGCGCGTTCATGAGCGGGCAGACCTTGATCGTCGACGGCGGCTCCGTCTTTTCCACCCTCTGAGGCCCTGACATGACGCTCGTCCCCGTCGTCGACCTCGCCCCCGCCCGCGCGGGCGGAGCCGCGGACCGTCGCGCCGTCGCCGTCACCATGGACGCGGCGTGCCGCGAGATCGGCTTCTTCGCCATAACCGGCCATGGCGTGCCCGACGCGGTGGTGGAGGCCCTGCGCGGGAAGGCCCACGATTTCTTCGCGCGCCCCCTCGCGGAAAAGCTGACGGCGCGGTATCCGGTCGCCGGCACCAACCGCGGCTATCACCAGGTGGGCGGCGAGACTCTCGCCGCCGCCAACGACGCGGCGGCCCCGCCCGATCTCAAGGAGTTCTTCCACGTGGGGCCCGTGGACGTCACCGCCGAGCCGTATTACACCAGCGCGCTGGGGCGGCGGCACTTCCTGCCCAATCTCTGGCCCACCGCGCCCGCGGGCTTCGCCGACGCCGCCACCACGTACTACCGCGCGATGAGCGGGCTCATCGTGGAGCTGATGCGCCTGGCCGCCCTCGCCCTCGACGTCCCCGAGCGCTTCTTCGACGACAAGGTGAATCGCTCCATCGGCACCATGCGGCTCAACTACTATCCCGCGCAGTCCGCGCCGCCGCGGCCGGGCCAGCTTCGGGCCAGCGCGCACACCGACTACGGCGGCTTCACCGTCCTGAGCGGCGAGGACGTGGCGGGCGGGCTCCAGGTGCGCACGCGAGGTGGCGCCTGGGTGGATGTGGCGACCACGCCGACCACCTTCGTGGTGAACATCGGCGATCTCCTCATGCGGTGGACCAATGACCGCTGGCTCTCCAACCTCCACCGCGTCGTGAACCCGCCCGTGGAGGCCGCGAGGACGGCGCGCCTGTCCATCGCGTTCTTCAACCATCCGAACTACGACGCGCTCATCGAATGCCTACCGTCCCAGGGGCCGGCGCGGCACGCGCCCGTACTCTCGGGCGAGTATCGCGACGAGAAGTACGCCAAGACGCTCATCCCCTCGGCGGCGCCCAGCGCGTGAGCGCCGCGGACCCGAGGTGACGATGCGCTACCGTGGCTTCGACCGGAGAGCGCTGGACGCGGCCTACAACAACACCGAGCACGTCGGCCAGGCCCGCCGCGATCAGTACGTCGCCGGCTGGACGGCGCGGGCCGAGGCGTTCCGCCGGGTCCACGCCGGCCGCCTCGATCTCCGCTACGGCGAGGGCGCGCGGCAGCGCCTGGACATCTTCCCCTGCGGCCGCGCGGGCGCGCCAACCGTCGTCTACATCCACGGCGGCTACTGGCAGGCCAATGACAAGGAGCCTTACGCCTTCCTGGGCGAGGGGCTGCTCCCCGCGGGCTTCAACCTGGCGCTGGTCGAATACACGCTGGCTCCGGCGACGCGGCTCGACGCCATCGTAGGCGAGATACGCGCCGCGGTCGCGTGGGTGATCGACCATGCGAAGGAACACGGCGCCGATCCGCGGCGCGTCTACGTCACCGGGCATTCCGCGGGCGGGCATCTGACCGCCATGGCGATGGCCGACGCGCGCGTGGCCGGCGGCGTCGCCATCAGCGGTCTCTTCGACCTCGAGCCGATCCGTCTCTGCTATCTCAACGACAAGCTGCGGCTCGACGAGGCGGAGGCGCGCCGCAACAGCCCGCTCCTCCACCTGCCCGACCGCTCGGCGCCCCTCGTCGTCACCGTCGGGCTCGACGAGCTGCCCGAGCTGGTGCGCCAGTCGGCGGAGTACGCGGAGGCCTGGACGAAGCACGGTCTGCCCGGCCGCTATCTGCCGCTGCCGCGTCACGAGCACTTCTCGATCCTGGAGGAGCTCGCCCGCCCGGACGGGGCCATCCTCGCCGCCCTTGGGGAGCTCGCCAGGCCCACGTAGCGTCGTCGGCACGGAAAGGTTCTACCTGGTAGAAACGACAAACCGCGCGCCGCCCCGGTCCCGCTGCTCCGTAGCCCCCCGGAAACGCGGCGCGGCGCCCCGCCCGCGCGCACGGCACGAACGTTGCTGCGGGTTCCACCATGGGGCTGCCGCAATCCGTGCTCGCTCCCGCCGGCCCGGCCGCCCGGGACATCGTCACCGTCACCACGATCCTGACCGTTGGCGCCATCGTGGTGCTCGTGGTGGTGATGGCGCTGCTGGCGTACGGGGCGCGCCGCGACGGCGCGTCGGTGAGCGAGACCCGGTGGGTGGTGAGCGGCGGCATCGTGTTTCCAGTGACCGTGCTGACCGCCCTGTTCTTCTACAGCGCGCGGATGAGCGGCGCGCTCCATGCCGCCGCGCCTCCCGAGGCGCTGCGCATCGACGTGGCGGGATGGCAGTGGTGGTGGGAGGTACGCTACCCGGGCACCCCCTCGGCGGTGTCCGCGAACGAGATCCATCTCCCCATCGGCGCCGCCGTCGAGCTCCGGCTGACGTCCCCGGACGTCATCCACGCGTTCTGGGTTCCGAGCCTCGCCGGCAAGCTCGACATGGTGCCCGGTCGCGCGCACCGGCTCATCGTCCGTGCCGACTCCGCCGGCGTGTTTCGCGGCCAGTGCGCGGAGTACTGCGGCACGCAGCATGCGCAGATGGCCCTCGTGCTCGTGGCCGAGCCCGCGGAGGCGTTCGCGGCCTGGCTCGCCGCGCAGGCGGCGCCCGCGTCCGCGTCGAGCGCGCCCGAGGCCGCGCGCGGGTTC